>CAYTKB010000026.1:0-2308 GCA_964438265.1 uncultured Acetomicrobium sp.
TCACGTAAAAGACCGGCCGTTGCCCCTGAAGCGCGTCGGCCACTACGGAGGCTCCGAAGAAGTGGGTGAAAAAGACGGCCTGGGGATCGAACTCAGCGAGCGCCAGCAGAAGCTTGCGCAAATTCAACCTTTCTGTGAGCTCGTTTATGGTGGCCAAAAAACCGTCGATGGCATCGGGAGTGTCCATCGCCTCATACAGATACCCCCAGAGCTGCGGGACGCGCCGCACCATCTCCAAGTAGGAGCGGGCGTACAGGCCGCGCACCAAAGGGGACGCGTAGGTGAGCGTATCCACGCACATTGTCTCAGCCCCCGGGACCTCGCGGCGAAACCAGTCCGATATGGCTTTGGCGGCGCTCTTGTGGCCGGTGCCCACGGAGGCGTAAAAGACAGCTACTTTGATCCCACTCATTTCCCTTCCCCTCTCTCAAGGAGGTTTAACATATCGCCCAGCGTCACGCCCATGGAACGCCCCCTCTCCGCAACTGCCTTAAGTCCGGAGAGGAGCGTCTCCCCTATTTGGTCGGTGCTGTAATGAGGGGGAAAGTACAGGGCTGCGGCATCGCCATGTCCTCCGCCGCGCACTTTCTTTCCATCCCTGAGTATCCCCACCAACTCTCCGGCCAAACCGTCCCTGCTCCTCAAAGAGACCGCCCACTCGCCCGTGGCCTTTTTGTTCGCCACCGCGACCAATTTGGGCGGGTCAGTGGTACGATCCAAAACGAGGCCGCAAAAGTCGGAAACGTCGCCGAACTTGAGCATGTCAGGCCCCACGAGGACCAAGTCGTTTCTGAAGCGGCGCACCTTCTCCATGGCGCGGCTGAACCTTTCCTCCTGGTCGCGCACAAAGGCAAGGGCGGCCTCCTTCTCTCTCTCAGACAGAGCGCCGTCGGGGGTGGAGATCAGCCTCAAAAGCACGCTCCAAGGATCGGTGAGCGAGATCAGCGCTTGCCAAAGCCTGCTCTCGGCGCGCTCGCCGAGCCATAGGTCTCTGTCGTTTGCGATCTCCACGATATCGGCGAGCTGAGCTATCCTCCTCGCCTTTTCTTGCGGAAGGTGCCCCACGGCCCATCGATAATACACCTTAGCGGCGCAGGCGTTCGCGTCTATCACCAGCCATGGGCGGTTGCCGTAGCGCTCCATCGTGCTCTTGTGATGGTCGAAGAGGATGGGTTCGTCCCCCTCTTTAAAGGCGCCGTCGATGAAGTCTACGGTCTTTTGGCGCTGGCAGAAGAGGTCCAACACGACGACCCTGTAACCCTCCTGGATGGACTCCACCATCAAGTCGTCCACTTCGCCATAGCCAGTAAGCGTCACCTTTATCGGCATGCCTTCAGGGTAATGGGCATGCCACGCGACGGCAGCGGCGGTCACGCCGTCGAGGTCCGTGTGGCTTATTATGTGCGTAACCGGATGTGACATCATTCGTCCAAAAACCTTCTTTCTCTCGCCTTTTTCGTTTATTTTATCTCATGTGGCAAAAGCGAGGGGGTATGGAGATGTCGTTCGAAGAGTTGCTCCGCGAGGGCGTGAGGTTAAATGAGGAGCTTCCGGGCCGAAGGGGGTCGTTCGTCGGGCGCACCGGTGCGGGTGCGCTCGTGGTCGTGGGCGACCTCCACGGAGAGCCCGATTCGTTCAAAGAGATCAGGGAGTGGGTCAAAGACGACCATTGTCTTTGGCTTTTTTTGGGCGATTACGTGGACAGGGGCGCTTTCGGCGTAGAGCTTTTGACTGCCCTACTTGAGTTCCAACTCGAGCGCCCTGGCCGCGTTATTTTGCTAAGGGGAAATCACGAGGATTGGGAGATGAACTACCATTATACCTTCGCCGACGAATTGAGAAACAAAGGGCTCATCGGCGCTTTACCTTCGCTGCTTTCATGGTACGACAGTCTCCCCTTGGCGGCGAAGGTTGGAGAGATAGCCGCCGTCCACGGGGGCGTGCCGATTCCCGTCCCCGAAGAGATGGAGGAGCTCGAAAGGGCCAAGGCAGATGACGATATGGGCTTTCAAATACTCTGGAACGACCCCTTAGATGAGTCGTATTGGCCGAGGGGTGGCGGGACGCGCCCCTTCGACGAGGGTGCCATGGGGGCGTTTCTGTCGCTGCTCGATTGTCGATTCCTGATCCGCGGACATCAATATGTACCAAACATCGGGTATAAGGTGAATTTTGGCCGCTGCGTCACGATCTTCTCTGCCAGCTACGGAATGGGATGGCCGAGGGCTTTCCTCTATTTGCCGGAGGGGCGCGTGGATTATGAAATTGAGGCGCATGTAATCCGTATGTGGGGGTGAATGCGAATGTG
>CAYTKB010000026.1:2408-15177 GCA_964438265.1 uncultured Acetomicrobium sp.
TGGATTATGAAATTGAGGCGCATGTAATCCGTATGTGGGGGTGAATGCGAATGTGAAAGTGAGGGTGGGGGTGAATGTGGAATTTAGCGATATTTGAGGTATGGAACGAAAGGCGTGGCCCAAAGATTTAGAGATGTGTTAACATAAATGTAACAATGCGGCGCAAACCGTTCCTGGAGGCGACATAAGTGCTTGGATACCTGATATTTGCCACCGTAAGCGTTGCTTTGATGCTTTCATCAATAGCCGCTACATCTCTGGTGGTCGCTTTCCCCACAATTATGGCTGCTTTTAGCGTGCCCATAATCATAGCAGGATGGATGATAAGCATTTACCAGCTCGGCCTCACGGCCACTATGCCGATAGTTGGCAAGGTAAGCGATGTCTTGGGCAAGAAGTTCACGCTTATGACGTGTCTTGTCCTCTTCATCTCGGGTTCGATGTTTTGCGCCCTTTCTCCCAATATAGGGTGGCTTATATTTTTTCGCCTAATTCAGGCGATAGGTGGGGGAGGTTTTATGCCAGCTGCGGTAGGCATCGTAGCTGAGGAATTTCCCGAGTCCAGGCAGAAAGCAATAGGGCTTTTCAGCAGCATATTCCCGATAGGGCAGATAATAGGCCCAAATTTAGGCGGCTGGCTCGTCGATTCTTTCGGCTGGAGGTCGGTATTTTGGGTGAATGTGCCTATAGGATTAGCGGCCTTAATCCTTGCTGGCCTATTGCTTCGTCAAGACGAGAAAAAGGGTGGCAATATCGATATCCCTGGAGCGCTTTTAGTGGGCGGATGTTTGGCTTTATTTATGTTAAGTTTAACGTTTATGGGTTATGGAAACATGGCGAAATTACCGTGGATGATGCTTTTCCTCGCTTTCGTTTTGGGTGCGCTACTATTGCGCCATGAGACTAAGACAATCGATCCCATCTTCGATATGGAGCTACTAAAGGGTAAGCCCTTCGTGGCCGCTAATGTCTATAACTTCGTCTATGGGACGGCGGTCATAGGGGTTTTCTCTCTCATACCGACCTATGCCACTTCCGTTTACAAAATGGGGGCCTTGGAGTGCGGGCTTCTGCTTACTCCGAGGTCTGTCGGGATGATAATATCTTCAATAATAACAAGCCTCTTTATCGTGCGCTTAGGATACCATCGGCCGATGGTAGTGGGCAGCTTGGCCACCGTCGTAGGGTTGCTTTTGATGAGCCTGGAGCCGCAAAACATAACCCTGCTCTACCTAATCATGGCGCTTTTAGGAATAGGCGTAGGGACGATAGCGCCAGCCGCAAACAACGCCTGTATCGAGCTTGCGCCACAGCAGGCGGCGACTATAACAGGCATAAGGGGAATGTTCCGTCAAACCGGAGGGGCCGTTAGCGTAACAGTTACGACGCTCGTGTTGCAAAAGACGGGAGATATGGCCTTCGGTTTTTCTGCAGTTTTCACAGGCCTCGCGATAATACTTTTGGCAACTATGCCGCTGATATTTATGATGCCGAAATCTCCGAACGAGCGGGGCTAAAAACTACTAAGAACTATAGGATGGCCACGCTCAGCTGGAAAATTATCCACACCTGTGGAAATCATGGTGGATAATCAGAAAATGACAAGGCGTACCTGTTTAATCAACTTTCGTCAGGACCTAAACCCTTTTGCATTTAGACCACAATTTCTCATGGCGCCTCGCAAAAAGTTATCCACAAGACCTCGTGTAAATTTGTGGATAATGTGGATATCTCTCCCAACTCCGCCTGTGGTAATATAGGTTGACCAGTGGATAACTTTTAGGGGGAAGGGCTTTGGCTGAGAACTTAGAAATAGCCTGGAAAAAAATCTTAGAGGCCACCAAGGGCATCGCACCTCAAGGCGGAGGCGGGGCTGAGATATGGCTCAAGACGTGTCTGCCCTTAGGCATAGAAGAGGACAAATTAATAATAGATGTGCCGAACGTCTTTGTGAGAGAGCAAATACAGACGCGCTTTTTAAAGACTCTGCAGGAGATTACGTCGACACTCGGCATAGCAGATAAGATTGAACTTAAGGTGGATTCCGAGGTGCGCGACGAAGAACAGAAGCGGGCTCGACGCGCTTCTCAGCCGCAAACCGGGGTGGCAGCGGAGAGATTAGGACTAAATCAATCTTATATATTTGAGAATTTCGTCGTCGGGAAGTCTAACAGATTAGCCCATGCGGCGAGCCTCGCCGTGGCTGAAAGCCCAGGTGTGGCTTACAACCCGCTTTTCATATGGGGAGGCGTTGGGCTCGGCAAGACTCACCTGATGCACGCAATAGGCCATTACATCATAAAAAACAACTCCAGCGCCCGCGTCTCTTACGTGAGCTCAGAAAAGTTCACAAATGAATTGATCACTTCGATACAGAACAATCGCACTCAAGATTTCAAGGCGAAATACAGGGGCGTCGACATTCTACTGATCGACGACATACAATTTTTGGCCAATAAAGAGAGCACCCAGGAGGAATTCTTCCACACCTTCAATAGTTTGCACGAGGCGAAGAGGCAGATAGTCATCAGCTCTGACCGACCGCCGAAGGAAATTCCGAGCGTTGAAGAGAGGTTGGTCTCCCGCTTTGAGTGGGGATTGGTGACGGACATACAGCCACCCGATTACGAGACGCGCATCGCCATATTGAGGAAAAAGGCCGAATTGAGAGGATTGGACATCCCAGACGATGTGGTCGTATTTATAGCCCAACATATACCGAGCAATATAAGGGAACTCGAAGGAGCGTTGAATAGGGTATTAGCCTGTTCGCAGCTCAACTCGGAGCCGATAACGGTGGAAAACGCATCGGAATGGCTAAAAGACATTATCCAGGGCACAGCCAAGAGTCCGGTTACCGTAGAGCGGATCCAGGAGTTCGTGGCAAACGAGTTCAATATACCGATTTCAGACATGCGCAGCGCCAAGCGTACGGCGGAAATAGCCCTCTGCCGGCAAGTTGCCATGTATCTGACGAGAGAGTTAACAGATTTGAGCTTACAACAGATAGGCCAAGCTTTTAAAAAGAAGGATCATACTACTGTACTTCATGCATGTAGAAAAGTAGAGGAATTGATGAAAGAGGATCAAAAGATACGGGGCGCTGTGGATAGAGCGAGGAAAACGTTGTGAGTAGAAGGCCCCTTTTTGTGGATAATTGTCATGCGGGGGTATTTAATTTTATATGATGTGGATAATGTGGATAACTTCAACGCTCCCTCCACATATCCTCCACATCGCTCAATATATACCATGGCTTTCTTAGGTCTGGTTTTCCACAGTCTCCACAGGCCTTACTACAAATCCTACTATTTTTCTTTTAAATATAAGAAATAAAAGAGGTGATAGGAGTGCGCCTTTCAGTCAATAAAGGAAGCTTTGTGCGCAGTTGGCAATTAACCCAGACTTCAATAAAAAGCACACCTACAATCACAGCATTGGGATGCGTGAAATGCTGCGCCGAGGGTGATAGCGTCACTTTGATGTCGACGGATCTGAAGACCTCCGTCACTTGTCTTGCTCAGGGAGCGGTAATCGATGAAGAAGGAGAGGCGATCCTCCCAGCGAGAATCGTCGGAGAGTTGATTAAAAAACTGCCCGATTCGCAGTTCGTCCTCAGCGCAGAGGATGGAAAGGGGTATATAGAAACCGGGCGCAGCCGTTATACATTTGTTACATATCCCACGGAAGATTTCCCAGTTTTACCCACATCAAAAACTGCAAAACCGCTGTGCACGCTTCCTATAAAAGACATGATCCGCTTATTAAAAGAAGGCACGTTTTCTGGGTCTCCGAGCGAGGAGTTTCCTCAATACTTGAGCGCGGCGTCGATAAAAGTTGACGGCACGAAGATTGAAACCGCCACCACAGATATTCGTCGCCTCTCTGTTTCAAGCGTCCTGTTGGAGGAAAAACCGGACGACATGGCATCTATAGTGCTTCCGATAAAAGGATTAAAGGATTTAGAGCGCCTCCTCGGCAGCATGGACGATGCAGAGTTATTGCATATATCCTATGACGATTCCCAAGCCTATTTTTCTATGCCTGGGGTGGAGTTTACCGTTAGGTGCGTAGATATAACATTTCCGCCATACGAAAAGATGATATCTCCCGACTATTCCACGTGGATGACTGTAGACAAGATGGCCTTAGAAGGGGCACTTGACCGTGCGAGCGTGATGGTGCGCAATTACAGTTGGATGGTAGTATTAGACTTGGAGCCAGAAGGGGAATTGGTAGTGCGCGGCGTAGCTCCCGACGTCGGCGAGGCGGTAGAGGCGCTAGACGCCGATATCGGCGGGGAGAAGTTGCGCATAATCTTTAACGTGCGCTATTTCCTCGATGGGTTGCAGGTCCTCGGAAGTGATAAGGCTTTCATAACGTTTTGCGGGCCGGCGGGGCAGATGAATCTCCTCCGCCCGGGAGACGATACGTTCAGATATCTATTGATGCCGATAACCCTCCAAGAGGGCGAGGCTCAATCGCTCGGAGCCACATCGCGGGAAGATGTTATGTAGCCGCATAGCCTGCATTAATTTTAAAAATCTGAAGCCGCAGGCTGTGTTTTGGGAGGGCGATCTTAACCTATTAATAGGGCTTAACGGGGCCGGAAAGACGAACCTTTTAGAGGCGATTCGCCTTTCCTGCGGTTTTGGCCCGTTCAGGAGAAGCGTCCTCGGCGATTTGGTGTCGTGGGGAGCAGAAAGGGCGCAGGTATCTGCCAGTTTTGAAGGGGAGGAGTCTTTAGAGGTGACCCTCTCTATAGATGGACGGTCGTCGCTTTCTCGGGATGGGCGACGCACGTCGGCCTCGGAATTGCGATGCCATCTGCCGTGCGTCGCGTTTATGCCGGAAGATCTGTCTTTAGTCGGCGGCAGCCCTGCGGTGCGCCGCCGCTTTATAGATAACTTATGTGCGGCTCTGAACCCGCTTTACGTCTATAGATTGAACGAGCATCATCGCCTCATAAGGCACAGATCTAAACTTTTAGCCTTTAAAGAGGACGACACCTCTGCCGTGAAGGTCCAGGCCCCTTTGGCGGCGTGGATATGGTCCAAGAGACAGGAAGCCGTCGAGTGTCTTCAGGAGGAGGTTAAATGGACATCTGAACTCTCCTATCCCTTCAATATATCCTTGCATAAGGGTGGTTATGAAGGCAAAGGTGATTTGCTCGAAGTTTTTTGGGAGTCGTGGAAGAATTTGAGGGGGCTTGAGCGGAGGGGTGGAGTTCCACTGGTCGGGCCGCAGCGCGACGACCTCGCAATAAACGTCCTTGGAAGGCCAGCCAAATATCTGAGCAGAGGACACAAAAAACGCGTCGCTATAAGCCTGATGATAGCCGCGTCGAGGGTATTAGAGAAGAGGCTCAGGCGAAGCCCACTGCTCTTACTCGATGAGGTAGCGTCAGAACTCGACGAAGAGGGAAGAGAGATCCTGTTTCGATATCTGCTCGAGGCGAAATGGCAAGTCTTTGCGGCGACGGCTTCCGGTCCGATTCAAGGCTGGCCCGGGGCTGTTTGGCGCGTCGATGACGGGAAAGTTGCCAAATTATCGGGGTGAAGGGCGATGGACAAGGTATATGACGTGATTGTGGTCGGCGGAGGGCACGCGGGGTGTGAGGCGGCCTTGGCGGCCTCGAGAATGGGGGCCTCTGTGCTCCTGTTGAATCTACATCTCGAAAACACCGCCCTAATGGCATGCAATCCGTCCATAGGCGGACCTGCCAAGGGGCACATTACGAGGGAGATAGATGCTTTAGGGGGCGAGCAAGGCAAAGCCACCGACGCCGCGGCGCTGCACATGAGGATATTGAACACGTCCAAGGGGCCGGCAGTCAGGGCCTTGAGGGCTCAATGCGACATGAGGTCATATTACGAGTACTTCCTCGAGAGGTTGGAGTCGACAAAGAATCTCGACGTTCATCAGGCTGTCGTCGAAGATATATGGGTAGAGGGTAAAAGCGTCCGCGGCGTGAAGACAAATTTGGGCGTCGTCTTTGAGGGGAGGAAAGTAATACTTGCCACCGGCACGTATTTGGGAGGAAGGGTCCATATAGGGCTCGTGAACTTTCCGTCCGGCCCGCTGGGCGAAGTCCCGGCAGGCGGTTTAGCCTTGTCGCTGAAAAAGTTGGGCTTTGAGGTCGGAACCTTGAAGACGGGCACGTCGCCCAGGATCCATGCCGACAGCGTCAATTTCAGCTCCTTGATGCGCCAGGAGAGCGACGCCGCGCCGCGCGCGTTCAGTTATTTCGACGAAGGGAAGGTATACAGCGGCTTCCCTTGTCATGTGACGCGGAGCACGCTCGAGACGCACGAGATCATAAAGAGAGCCCTCGATAAGTCACCCCTCTTTACGGGAGCGATAAAGGGTGTGGGGCCGCGCTATTGCCCGTCCATCGAAGACAGGGTTGTGCGCTTTCCGGAGAAAGAGTCCCATGTCGTCTTTTTGGAGCCTACGGCCAGAAGGAGCAGAGAGATCTATATGCAAAACTTCTCAACCAGCCTCCCCTATGACGTTCAAGTGGCCATGGTGCGCTCCCTTCCTGGGTGTGAAAGCGCTCACTTACTGCGTCCCGGCTACGCGATAGAATACAATTTTCTACCGCCAACGCAGCTTTACCCGTGGCTTGAGACCAAGCTCGTCGAAGGGCTCTTCTGCGCCGGACAGATAAACGGCACCTCCGGGTACGAAGAGGCCGCGTCACAGGGACTTTTAGCTGGCATAAACGCGGTTTTAACGTTGCGCGGCGAGGAGCCGTTGGTTTTAAAGCGAAGCGAAGCGTATATCGGCGTGCTCATAGATGACTTGGCGACGAAAGGCACGTCAGAACCTTACAGGATGCTCACGAGCCGGTGCGAACACAGGCTCCTTTTGAGGTTCGACAACGCCGACAGGCGCCTCAGCCCCGTGGCGAGGCGGTTAGGGTTGCTCGATGATTTCCAGTGGCAAACCTTGACAGAGCGATGGCGCAGGATGGACGAAGAGCGCAAGAGGCTCGCTGAAACGTGTATATATCCTACGCCGGGCCTCAATGACTTCCTCCTATCCATTGGGGCATCTCCCGTAGAGGAGCCCGTGACGTTGGAATCGCTCTTAAAGAGGCCAGAGGTGTCTTATGGGCACATAGCCGAGCTCTCTCCTCCTCGCGAACCCGTGATCGGCGACCTCGGCGAGCGGTTGGAGATCGAAGTGAAGTATGAGGGTTACATAGAGCGGGAGAAGCGCTCCTGCGAGCGCATGGAGCGGTTGGACTGGGTGAAAATCCCGGATGATATCGACTACTCCTCCGTCACTGGCTTACTTTCAGAGAGCAAGCAAAAACTTTCTTCCATACGTCCGCGCACGCTCGGCCAGGCGAGCCGCATATCAGGCGTTACGCCAGCGGATATACAGATACTATCAGTGGTTGTCGCGTCTCGGAGGAAAAGCGCATGAGGAGAGGAAAGCCAGAGAGCCTCTCTTTGCTTTTGAGCAAGGGTTTGAGCGGGGAGGTAGCAGAGAAGGTCTTATGGGCTTTGGCTTTGAGCCGCTGGAATGAGATCTTGGGCAACCTAACTGGGCGGGCTGCCCCGCTGCGCCTGGAGGGGGAAAGGCTTTTAGCCGTCGCCGATTCGCCGGCTGTGGCCCACGAGCTTTCCCTGCGCGGCGGGGAGATCGTAAAAGAACTGCAGCTCATCGGGCTTAAGGTTTCTTCACTTCATGCGGTCGTGGGAAAGGTTCCGAGGCGAAGGGTGGCTCGAACCAAGCCTGCACCCGACGTCACGGTGGCCGAGGAAGACGTTTGCGCTGCGCGATCGCGCGTATCCGGCAAGATAGGCTCAGAGGATGTGGCAGATCAGCTGGCCAAACTTTTGGCCACTTATCGTAAGCGGTTCAACCGGTAGATATCCTTTGGGGGTGGATAAATGAATTATCAACTTTATGGAAACTCGCTTCTGTCGTGGATCATAGCTTGTGCCGTTAGTATTGCTGTGTTCTTCGTTTTGAGGTTTATACGAAATCGAATCGCTTCGCGCCTCGAGCCTCTCGTGCAAAAAAAGTCCCTCCCTCCACTTAAAATCACATTGGAGCTTCTCCGCCATACTAAGACCTTTTTCCTCGTCATGGTCGCGATCTTCTTCGGATTGCACGCCCTATCCCTTCCGCCGACCCTCTACCGCGCCGTTTCGATATTGACGGTGTTGGCCTTCTTATTTCAGATGGCCATATGGTTCGATTGGCTCATCTATTATTTCGTCTCGCGATATGCGGAGCGGGCCATGGCCAGAGACGCGGCGGCAGCTACCACGGCCAAGGCCTTGGGGGTAGTGTTGAGGCTCATCCTTTGGGCGCTTATTCTGCTTTTAGCTTTGGACAACATGGGAATCGACGTGACGGCCTTGGTGGCAGGCTTGGGGATCGGCGGCGTAGCCATAGCCCTGGCCGTTCAAAACATCTTGGGGGATCTCTTCTCCTCCTTTTCCATCGTGTTAGATAAGCCGTTCCTCGTAGGGGATTTCATCATCGTCGATGACCTCATGGGGACCGTGGAACACGTGGGGCTCAAGACCACGCGCCTGAGAAGCCTCTCGGGCGAGCAGCTCATATTCTCAAACAGCGACCTGTTGAGGGCGCGGATCAGAAATTACAAGCGCATGTACGAGAGGCGCGTGGTCTTTTCCTTCGGCGTCGTATATCAAACTCCGCACGAAAAACTCTCGGTCATTCCGGGCATCGTTAAAGAGGTAATTACATCTCAGGAGAGGACGCGCTTCGACAGAGCTCACTTTCTAAAATTTGGGAACTTCTCTTTGGACTTTGAAGTGGTCTACTATATTCTCTCGCCGGATTATAACGTATACATGGACATCCAGCAGGCCATAAACCTCGCTCTCTGCGAACGTTTCGCCGAAGAGGGCATAGAGTTCGCCTACCCCACACAGACCATATACTTGAAGGCGGAGGGGTTGCCGTCGCAGTTGGCGCAAGGCGAGGCGACCAACGAGGCGCAATGAAGTAGTATAATTAAAAAACAGATAGAATATACCTTCCCGAAGAGGTGGTGAGTCGATGAGGGGGATGATAGTGATGCTTCGAAAGGCCTCTATAGCTGTGGCGCTCTTGCTGGCTACAGCTTTGTGCGGAGCGGCTTATGCCGACTGGATAGAAACCTATAGCGCCCGCTATAAGGCTATGGAAGAGGGAGAGCATCAAGCGCTCATCTTGAAAGAGGCATTGCTTGCCGAGGCGCCGGATTTAAAGCCTTACGAACTGTGGCGCTCTCTGTGGAGCAATTTACCACCTCGGGAGAAAGCCTCCAGGGCAATGGCCATTATCAAAGCATTGTATCCTGATGGCGATCCGTCGCGGTGGGAGGAGGTGGGCGGATTTTTCCTGCCTCAGGATGTGCCTAAAAGCCTCGTGGCCTTGGATGCGGTATTTGTAGCTGCTCAATCTTTGGTACAGCTCGATGATGAGGGTTCCCCGTGGCTTGCGAGGAAGCTCTTAATAGATCTTTCCCGCTCGCGCTGGGCGAGGCACCACTTTATGAGGACAGCTCCCGAGGAATACCCCCCTATAGTGAGAGCCATCGATGCGGCTACAGGGCTACCCCCCGTCGGCGGGTGGCCTATGGGCGAGATAAGGGGCAAACTTCCGCTGGCCCGTCCCGTCCACGGGTGGATAACTATAGCCACCGCCATGTCCGAAGAGATGCTCTTTTTGGATGCTTCAGGTCGCCCGACGGGCAGTCATGGGCCGTATGCGTGGGACAGGAGGCGGGGCAGGATCTATAACGTCAACTTCGGCAGGGACGACGGAAGTGAGTGGGACGGTTGAATAATGATGAGAGGCGGGCATAAAAAGTGCCCGCCTTTTTATATCGGCTGGCGGCCGAAGGCGGCATTCGATAGCGCCGTAATGCCGCGAGAGCGGCCTCATTCGAGATATTATCCCATAGGAGGTGGGGTCTGAAATGAGAGGTGAAGCGGATATCATCTTGGTGAGCGCACCTGGAGAGAGGAGCGTCCTGACGGTCGACCCCAAAAGGGCACAAGAGGAGGCCCTCGCCATATGCGGGGATAAAATAGCCGCCGTCGGTGCGACCTCAAAAGTGATGGAGCTTAAAGGACCGCGCACGCAGGTGATCGAGCTCGGCGGCAGGACGGCCATGCCAGGCTTCATAGATGCCCACGTCCACTTTTTACTCTACGGCGTCAACCGCCTGGGGATAAACCTCAAGGCTCCGAACGTCAAGTCCATCTCTGACGTAAAGCGCCTGGTCAAGGAGCGGGTCGCTGCGTTGGGGTCCGGCAAGTGGGTGAGAGGATGGGGTTACAACCATACCGAACTCGCGGAGGGCCGCCACCCCACCCGCTTCGACTTAGACGAGGTCTCCCCAGACAATCCGGTGATCCTGACAAG
The DNA here is from genome assembly GCA_964438265.1 of uncultured Acetomicrobium sp. Lineage (GTDB taxonomy): Bacteria > Synergistota > Synergistia > Synergistales > Thermosynergistaceae > Thermosynergistes. Next base: position 12,810 of record CAYTKB010000026.1, read on the forward strand.
GACCTGCTGCCATATAGCTGTGGCCAACAGCAAAGCGCTCGAACTCGCAGGCATAGACGATAGCATCGTTGACCCTCCAGGCGGCAGGTTCGGCCGCTCTGGGGCGAGGCTCGACGGCGTCCTCTACGAGGCGGCGCAGGATGGGGTGCTCAAAGCCGGTGCCTACACATTAGAAGAATATGCCGAGGGGTTGAAGGTCGCCGACCGCGACTTCTTGGAATGGGGGATAACGAGCGTCCACGACGAGGGGTTGGCCGGGCCCTGGGGCATGCGCGCACTCGTCGAAGGTGCCCGCAGTGGCGCTCTTCGCGTGCGTGTCTATGCCTCGGTGGGGAGGATCATCGGAGATACGAGCGGCGATCACTACCTGGAGACCGGCCTTGTCACGGGCTTCGGAGACGATCGCCTTCGCATAGGATCTTACAAGCTCATGGTGGACGGAAGCAGCAGCGGCCCGACCTGCGCTACCCGCGAGCCTTACGCTTCCGATCCGGAAGATTTCGGCATACTCTACTATTCCCAAAACGGACTCGACGCGCTGGTGGGGAAGGCCCATTCAAAGGGCTTTCAAGTGACCGCCCATTGCATCGGCGATAGGGCGATAGAGATGATGCTGAACTCCTTTGAAAAAGCCCTGGGCGCTTCTCCGAGGCACGACTGCAGGCACCGCATCGAGCACTGCGCGATCTGCCCGCCGGACCTCGTGTCCCGCGTGAAGGATTTAGGCATCATACCCGTGGTGCAGCCGATCTTTTTCTACGAGTTCGGCGGCGGATACATCTCGAACTACGGCCGCGAGCGCGTCGGGTATATGTTCCCCATGAAGAGCTTTATAGAGCGCGGGATCCCCGTGGCCATGAGTTCAGACAGCCCGGTCACTACCTTCAACCCCTTCATGAACATCTACGAGGCAGCCACGAGGAAGACCAAAGATGGGCAAGTCTGCGGCGAAAGCGAGCGCGTGAACGTCATGGAGGCGCTTTGTGCCTATACTGTGGGCGGAGCGCATGCCGCTTTTGAGGAGCGAAAGAAGGGGAACTTGGAAGTTGGCAAGGCGGCCGATGTGATCGTTATGTCCGGAGACATTGCTAAAATGCCGATAGAAGAAGTGAAAGACATGAGGGTGGATCTCACCATCTCCGGCGGCGAAGTTGTCCATGGTGAGGCGTAAGAGTTTCACGCTTATAGGTTCTTGATTGCACCGACTTTAGTAAATCTTGCTTTGGAGTCCGCCGCTTAACTGAATAGAGCAGTTGCACTAACTTGACTGTTTGTGGTATATTGTAAGCGTTTAAAAAATCTGGCATCGAGGAGGTTCGAAGACGATGAAATTCGCAGATATCATGCAGTCTGCCGACTGGAAGGCTGAGAAGCACGTCCCGGTGATAGAGGCGCCCGATTCCGTGAAGGCCGGGGAATTTTTTAACGTCACCCTTACCGTAGGAAAGGAGATCCCGCACCCAAATACGACGGAACACCACATCCGCTGGATCAAACTCCTCTTCAAGCCCGAGGGGGATAAGTTCGCTTATGAACTGGCCAATTTCGAATTTACCGCCCACGGAGAAGCGGTGGCCGGCGCAAACAAGGGTCCTGCCTACACTGACTCGTGCGGCATGGCCAGAGTGAAACTCAACTCCTCGGGCACGCTGCTCGCCATGTCTTACTGCAACATCCACGGCCTATGGGAGAGCTCCAAAGAGATCAAGGTAGGATAAGATATTTCATCCCCTGAGAGGTTTAGCTCCTCTCAGGGGATGAATATTGAAGGCTATCGCTTGAATAGCGATAAGTAATCAGTAATGAGTGACGCGTTTATATAATTACTATCAACGGATCACGCGTCATTAAGTTGCGCGAAGCGGAACATCGAATCTGTTTATCAATCATAAAGGTCTGTGCTCAGGTATTTGAGGCCTGAGTCGCAGACCAATATCGCTATCCTGTTTCCCCTCTCCTTGTCTCTCAGCAGCTTTGCCGCGCCGGCGATGTTAGCTCCGGTGGAAGAGCCGGCGAAGATCCCTTCGAAGCGCGCCAGCGCCCTCGCTCCTTCTATAGCTTCATCATCCGTTATGGCCAAAAAGCCGTCTATGAGGTTTTTGTCTACAATGGGTAGGTCCTTGGCGTAACCACCGCCTTGGATTTTGTGGTTTGGGTTCGTTATGAGTCCTCCGGCGAGATATGGGGCTCCAGCGGGTTCCGTCAGGTAACAGCGAATGCCCGGGTTGCGCTTTTTGAGCGCCTTGGCGCAGCCTGCGAACGATCCGCCCGTGCCGGCAAATTGCAGGAAGGCGTCCACTTTCCTCTCCGTCTGATCCCATATCTCTGCGCCAGTATGCTCTTCGTGGGCGTGGACGTTGCTCATTCT
>CAYTKB010000026.1:15277-19402 GCA_964438265.1 uncultured Acetomicrobium sp.
GTGTTTCCGCTCGTAGTTTCGACTACGGCCTGTCCGGGCTTAAGCTCGCCTGAGGCCTCCGCTTCCTCGATGATCTTCAGGGCTATCCTGTCTTTCATGCTGAAGCCCGGGTTTAAGAGCTCAAGTTTCGCGTAAATTTTTCCCTCTAAACCCCACGCCTCGACCAACCGTTTTAGATCTACAAGCGGGGTCTCCCCTATAGCGTCAAGTATGCTTTCCGACAAAGGCTTCAAAAGCCCACCTCCAATAAAATAGATATGCCAACAGCCCATCCCTTTATTTGGCCTCATCGGGACTTTTTAGGCGAAGGTTCTTTGACCAGGCGCAATTTCTTTGCGGTTTTTGCAAGGGAAAAGCGTCAACCTGCCCCTTAAGGCAATGTTATTATACAAAACTGCGCGATCGGTGCACAAAATGCGAGCTTCCTGCGCTTTATTCCCCAAAAGGGAAGCTTCCAAGCGCTGAAGTTAAACGGGCCGTCAACTCATTTCAACCCTCGAGCAGCGAATCAGCCCGCAGCCGCACCTTAAAGCAAAACCTCGCGGTTTTTCGGCAGGCCTCGCCTTTAACGGAATTGTAACGAGGATTGAAGTATATTGTAACAAAAGTACTTTATCCTTTATCATGTCCTTGGTGATCAAAGAAAATAGCGGCTACTCTGCGGTGAGGATGGATAGAGATGATTAAAAAGTCCCTGTTAGTGGGTGGGTTAATGCTTTACCTTGCCTATATAGTCATGCCGATAATCCTCATCCTCGTCGGTTCCTTCGGCGAGAAGTGGTTCGGTACGCTTTTCCCCCAAGGGTTCACGTGGCGGTGGTATGCCGATCTCTTTTCTCGCTCCATGTACCTTAGGGCTTTAAAGATGAGCCTCATCGTGGGGGCTCTATCCGTAATCATAAATTCGTTTATAGGCATATGTACTGCTTACGCCGTCAGCGTGCTGGACAAAAGATGGCTTAAATCTCTCGTGGACTTTTTGGTGCTCCTTCCCGTCGCGATTCCTCCGGTCGTTATGGGCTTGGGGCTGATTCAGGCCTTCAATTGGCCGTCTTTTTCTTGGGTTGGAACGGTTAAACTTCTCGTAGGGGCGCACTTGATATATACCTTGCCCTTCATGCTTCGACCCATCGTCGCAAATTTTGAGCTCATCGACTGGAGGACGATGGAAGAAGCCGGGCTTTCACTCGGCGCCCATCCTTTGTTTTTGGCGCGAAGGGTTCTCATACCGAACGTGATGCCGGGCGTGATTTCCGGAGCTTTAATGACATTCTCCATGTCTTTGGGGGAGTTCCAGTTGGCCGTTATGGTGACCGGCTCGGCGACCCAGACATACCCGGTGGTGCTTTATCAGGCTTTTTATGTGAGCACGGGGTTTGCCTGTGCGGCGACTGTACTTCTCGTGGCTATAAGCATCTTCTCGCTCGCAGGCCTTCTTCTTTTGGGAAGATTTTTCGGTTTTACCACTTCAAGCATAACCGTGGGAGGGGCATAAATGCATTGTGAAACTAAAAAGAAGATAGTGGCCGTTATGGGCACCTCGACTCCAGACGCCGAGCTTTTTGAGATGGCCAAAGAAGTCGGCCTTCTTTTGGCCAAAAGCGGCGCTGTCATCGTATGTGGGGGTAAAGGCGGCGCGATGGAGGCCGTTTGCTTAGGCGCTTCGTCTGCGGGAGGTACCTCTATCGGGATATTGCCGAGTGTGCAGGACGAGCCTAATCCGTATGTCACGATACCCATACGCACGACGCTCGGTGAGGCACGAAACGCCGTTATAGCTTCGGCCGGTGAGGTAGCGATAGCCATCGGCGGTGGCTTCGGCACGCTCTCTGAAATAGGGCTAGCCCTTAGGATGGGCAAAGCCGTAGTGGGCCTTCATACATGGGAAGCTTTTGACCATGAAGGCGCACCGCTTCCCGTTTTTAGCGCCCAAACTCCGAGCGAAGCGGTGGAAAAGGCGCTGGGTTTGTGCAGCGAGGTGAAAGGCTGATTGGCTTCCGGCGTAGCTTTAGTTAACGTAACGAAGAGGTTCGACAAGCTTGTAGCCGTATCGTCGTTGAACTTAGAGATAAAAAAGGGCGAGTTCCTTTCGCTTTTGGGCCCTTCCGGCTGTGGCAAGACGACTACGCTACGGATAATAGCCGGCTTTATCGAACTCGACGAGGGAGATGTTTTTATAGACGATAAGCCGATGAAAGGGGTTGGCGTAAGAGAGCGTTGCGTCGGCATAGTGTTTCAAAATTACGCGCTATTCCCCAACCTCAACGCCTTCGAAAATATAGCCTTCGGCCTGAGGGCGCGCAAAGTTTCTGAAGGGGAGATCGAAAGAAGGGTCGGCGAGTTGCTTGAGCTCATAGGCCTCGTCGGTAGGGCCAAGGCTTATCCGAGGGAGCTTTCAGGAGGCCAGCAGCAGAGGGTCGCCTTGGCGCGGGCCTTGGCGATAAACCCTAAAGTGCTGCTTTTGGATGAGCCGCTTTCTGCCTTAGACGCGAAGGTGAGAAACGCTCTGAGGTTTGAGATAAAGCGCATTCAGCGTCAAAGCGGAATTCCCACGCTTTACGTTACGCACGATCAGGAAGAAGCCCTGTCCATCTCCGATCGCGTCGCCATAATGAACGAAGGAAAACTCGAACAGGTGGGTGAACCGTTAGAAATCTACACGAAACCGCGCACCAAGTTCGTGGCCGACTTTGTGGGTGACAATAATTTCTTTTACGGGGCATACGAGGGCGATGGCGTTTTTGTCTGGCAGGGCAGGCAATTTGTCGTCGTCTTTGAAAACGAAGGACGTAAGGGCGACGCTTGTTTGGTCGTGAGGCCTGAGCGGTTCCGCGTCGTAAGAAAAGGGTCCGACAAAAACGAGATAACCGGCACCGTGACAGGGAAGATATTTTTGGGCGCCATGGTCAGGTTAGCGATTAGGGCTAACGGTAGCGACATATTGGTGGATTTGCTCAGCAGCGACGGGGCGCACTTTGGAATTGGGGGTGAGATAACCGTGAGTTTTGCCCCAGATGACGGCTTTTTATTATTTTAAGTGTCAATACAATGTGAACATAAAACAATAGGGGGGATTAACATGAGGTGGGTCAAGGTTTTGGCGGTAGCGGCGGTGCTTTTTGGGGCCTTCTGCTCGACGGCGCCGGCAGGTGCCATTGAGCAGGAACTGTACCCCGGCGAGAAGGAGCTGCACGAGGCTGCCCTGAAAGAGGGCGCGCTTTACAGCTACGACACAGGCCCTACGTGGGCGAACTGGCAGGGTTTGTTCGACGCCTTCAAACAAAGGTACGGAATCGAGGTTACATGGAACGACCTCGGAAGCGGTGCCACGGTTGTGCGCCTCGAGAAGGAGAAGAATAATCCACAGGCAGATACAGCCTACTACTTCATGCCTTTTGGAGCCCTCGCTAAGGAAAGAGGTGTCACCGAAGGCTTTAAGCCCGTCAACTTCGATAAAATCCCAGACCTACTAAAAGACCCAGAGGGACATTGGTTTTCCATTCATAAGGGCACCGTCGTATTTGTCATTAATAAAAACTACGTCAAAAATACGCCTAAGGGTTGGAAAGAGCTGCTCGACCCCCAGTATTCTAAAAGCGTGGTTTATCTTGACCCGAGGACTGCAGGCATAGGATATGCCATAGTCATAGCCACATCTTACGCAATGGGCGGCAATCTCGATAATATGGACCCCGGCATCGATTACCTGGCACAGCTTCAAAAGGTCGGCAACGTGAGGATGATCGAAAAGACCACGGAATACGACAAGTTCATAAAGGGAGAAATCCCCATTTGGATAACCTACGATTGGAACGCCTATCGTGCGAAGTATACAGCGGGCCTCGGCGATGCCGTAGATGTCGTCATTCCTGAAGAGGGTACGATAACTTCGCCTTATGCCAAAAGCATGGTAAAAGGTGCTCCTCATCCTAACGCCGCTAAGCTTTGGCTCAACTTCATCATGAGCGAAGAGGGTCAAAAGATATTTGCGAAAGGGTTTGTGCGCCCGATTTTGACGGACGTCGAGCTTCCTTCTGAGGTGGTTGACAAATTCCTGCCCGCAAGCGACTACGAGCGCGCCATGGACGTGGATTGGGTTAAAGCCCAACAGGTGCAGGATAAGGC
>CAYTKB010000027.1:0-19249 GCA_964438265.1 uncultured Acetomicrobium sp.
TAATACTTCTCCAAAGATGCCCTGTGGCTGTCTTCCCAATCTGCCAACTCCAAGAGCTCTTTCTTGGTGAGCTGGCTCGTGACGTTGTCGGCCCAAACTTTGTAGAACTCGTTGGCCTGAATCTCCGCGTGGATGGCATACTCGAGTGCCCCTTTGAGGTCGAACTCCTTTTCTGCCATAAATTCTTCCTCCTTTGATGTTAGATTGAAAACCTTCAAACCAATTTTATCACAGGAATATAATTAAAACAGTGATCAGTAACGAGTGATACGTGACAAGTGACGCGTTTACAGATCAGTGGGCTGTGCTTTGCGCAGCCCTGAATTTGCTGTGCAAATTTACAAATTTCTTATCAAACGCAAACATCACTCATCACTCATTACTCATTACTCATTACTCATTACTGATCACTCATCACTCGCCCGCCTGTTGCATTTGCGGCCTTATCGGGTATAATACCTTTCGTGGGCGACTAGCTCAGCGGGAGAGCGCTTCCCTCACACGGAAGAGGTCGCAGGTTCGAAACCTGCGTCGCCCACCAAATTTTGGGTTAACCCTCGTCCTGGCGATGTCAAAAGCCGGGCGAGGGTTAATTTTTTAATGCCTCGATCGTTATGCCTCGATCGCCCAAGCGGTGATCGGCTAAACCTACCTTCAGGTTGAACGCAAATTGCTCTAATTCTTCAGGCTTATTTTTCATCAGGAGAGGGCTTGACTTGTCAAGATATGCAATAAGCCTATATACTTAGAGCAACGTCGGGGAACCTTTTAAACCTTTGAGCTCTAACAGTCAAAAGGAGGGCGAAATGCATGGAAGTACTTAAGGTCTCAGCAACTTCACATCCTAAGTCGGTCGCTGGAGCTATTGCCGCTGTCCTTCGTGAAAAGGGAGCCGTTGAGGTCCAGGCGGTTGGGGCGGGAGCAGTGAATCAGGCGGTCAAGGCGATTGCAATCGCGAGGGGCTACGTAGCGCCGAACGGCATAGACCTCGTCTGTGTCCCTGCCTTTGCCAAAATTGAGATCGATGGCGAGGAGCGCACGGCGATTAAGTTTCAGCTTGAATCGCGTTAGTCCCTGACGGTCTGAAAAGTAGGGCGCGGTTTGACGGCCGCGCTTTTTCGATCGCGAGGTTTTGTGTTGCTTGAGGGGGATTCATGGATGGTCGCCATAAAGGCACCGAGAGGCGTTCGTGATATCCTCCCTGACGAGTCGTGGAAATGGGCTTACGTCCTCGAGGTGGCATCTGAAGTGGCAGACCTTTTCGGCTACCGCGAGGTTCATCTTCCTATTTTTGAAGATACTGCCCTATTCGCCAGGGGTATAGGGGATACGACTGACGTCGTCGAGAAAGAGATGTATACGTTCACCGATCGCTCTGGGCGAAGCTTGACGCTTCGCCCAGAGGCGACGGCTTCTATGGTGCGCTGTTACCTCGAGCACGGCATGCAGCGCGAGAGGCAGCCGGCCAAGCTTTGGTGCTCAGGACCGATGTTTCGATACGAGCGGCCCCAAAAGGGTCGATATCGCCAGTTCTGGCAGCTCGACTTCGAGGCGATCGGCGTCCAGGATCCGATGGTGGATGTGGAGATCGTGGCGCTGTCCCTCGAGTTCTTCCGCAGGCTCGGCCTTTCGAATCTCGAGGTGATGGTCAACTCCGTAGGTTGTCCGCGCTGTCGGCCGACCTACAGGGAGGAGCTGAAGGCCTACCTTGCGCCGCATTTAGACGAGCTTTGCGACAGTTGTCGGGCCAGGTTCGATAGAAACCCGCTTCGAATACTCGACTGCAAAGAGGAAGGGTGCATAGGGGTCACACAAGGGGCTCCCGATGTCGTCGAACACCTGTGCGAGGAGTGTCGTTCCCACTTCGACCAGTTCCTCAACGGACTTGAGGCCATAGGGGCTTCGTATAGGTTGAACAAGAGGTTGGTCCGAGGCCTTGACTACTACACGAAGACGGCCTTCGAGGTGACGTCGGGCAAATTGGGAGCTCAAAACGCCGTCTGCGGCGGCGGTCGGTACGATCACCTCGCTGAGGCAATAGGTGGATCCTTTACGCCGGGCGTCGGGTTCGCCGCCGGCATAGAGCGAGTAATCCTCTCGATGGAAGAGGAGGGGGCTTCTTTTGGCGAGAGGCCGACCATCGACGCCTTCGTCGTAACGGCAGAAGCTTCGGCGCGCCCTAAGGCGGTCTCCTTCCTCCACGAACTTCGCCACAACGGGTTGCGGTGCGATATGGATTACGCGGGCAAGAGTATGCGGAGCCAGCTCAAGGCTGCATCTTCGAGCGGCGCGAGATTCGCCTGTATATTAGGGAGCGAGGAGCTCTCTCGTGGCGCGGTAGCCGTCAAAGATTTAAGCAGCGGAAAGCAGCAAGAATTTCCCTTGGAGAGAGCGGCAGAGAGGTTGAAGGCCATCTTAAAAGAGCAAGCTGGAGGCTAAGGACATGGCATTTCAATATCAATTCGACCAGCAGTGGAAGCGCACAGTCTATTGCGGCAGCATATGCGAGGCTCATTGCGATAAAGAAGTGGTGATAAACGGTTGGGTGCGGAGGAGGAGAGACCTCGGAGGCCTCGTATTCCTCGAGATGTGGGACCATACGGGCCTCGTTCAAGTGATCTTCGATCCGGAAGCCAGCCCAGAGGTTTTCGAGATGGCGAAGGAATTGCGCGCCGAGTACGTGCTCGCCATCAGAGGAAAGGTGCGCAGGCGCCCTCCGGGCACGGAAAACCCCAAGCTCGCTACTGGGATGTGGGAGGTGGAGGCGAAAGATTTTTCGCTCCTCTCTCCTGCCACGCTGCCTCCTTTCGATATGAACGAAGTCGATAAGGTCGACGAAAACCTTAGGCTCCGCTTTCGTCATTTGGATTTGAGGCGGGACAGGATGCAGCGCAATCTGCGGATGAGGCACAACGCCTTGCTCTTCACCAGGAACTTCTTTTCCGCGCACGGCTTTATAGAGGTGGAGACGCCGTTTTTGACCAAATCGACTCCGGAAGGGGCCAGGGACTATCTCGTGCCCAGCCGCGTCAATAAGGGTCACTTCTACGCCTTGCCGCAGTCGCCGCAGATATTCAAACAGATCCTCATGGTGGCCGGATTCGACCGTTACGTCCAAATAGTCAAGTGCTTCCGCGACGAAGACCTCAGGGCAGATAGGCAGCCGGAGTTCACACAGCTGGATCTGGAGATGAGCTTCATCACGGAGGATGACGTTTTGGCCCTCACAGAGGAGTATCTGGCCGGCCTCTTTTGGGCGATTTTGGGCATTAAGATCGAGGTGCCTTTCCCGAGGATGACCTACGCCGAGGCGATGAGGCGTTTCGGCAGCGATAAGCCAGATCTGCGCATACCCTTCGAGATTGTCGACTTGGGGGAAATATTCTCGAAGGGCGGCATTGGCGCCTTTAAAGACGTTTTGAGCCATGGAGGGGTCGCGCGCGGGTTGCCGTTGCCGGGAGGTGCCTCCCTTTCCCGCAGGGAATTGACGGAGTGGGAGACGTGGGCCAAAGGCCTCGGAGCGGGAGGCCTCGCTCACTTCCAATTCAAAGATGGCGCCCTCAAAGGGCCGTTGGTCAAACTGATCGACGAGGAAACCCAGGCAGCGCTGATAAGGAATGCGGGTTTGCGCGACGGGGACGCGCTCTTCGTTTTGGCCTCCGATGAAACTGCAGCGAGCAAAATCTTGGGTGAATTGCGCCTCAAACTCGCTGAGGCTTATGGTCACATCGACGAATCCAGATGGGCTTTCCTGTGGGTAGTGGATTTTCCCCTCTTTGAATGGAGCGAAGAGGAGGGCCGCTGGACGTCCGTGCACCACCCGTTCACGGCGCCCAAAGCCGAGGACATTCCGCTCTTGGAGTCGAAGCCGCAACGCGCCCGATCGCGGGCTTACGATATCGTGCTGAATGGAATAGAGATAGGGGGCGGCTCTATCCGCATTCACGATCCCGCCACTCAAGAAAAGGTCTTTGCGGCGCTTTCGCTTTCGCCGGAGGAGGCTAAAGAGCGCTTCGGCTTCCTGTTGGATGCGCTCGCCAGCGGTGCACCGCCTCACGGAGGCATAGCGCTGGGATTGGATCGCCTGACCATGCTCCTATCTAAAAACTCGTCCATCAGAGAGGTTATCGCCTTCCCGAAGACGCAGAAGGCCCAGTGCCTCCTCACGGGAGCGCCTTCGCCTGTGGATCCCAGGCAACTCGATGAGCTCGGGATAAAGGTCGAGACTGGGCCCGAGGATGGTGCCGAAGGTGAGGCGGCTTCTTGAGGCGGGATGCGCATCCTGGTGATAAAGACAGGGGAGACGGAACTTCTCGTCGATTCGCCTAAAGAAGCGATCTCTCTGGGCGAGGCCTTTCGCTCAGGCGTTATACTGTCCAGACTTTTAAAGCGCCATCGCATCTTTTGGGTGGGGCCGGAGGCGTTGAAGAGCCTCTGGCCCCACCATCCGCGTCTTACGGTCCTGAGCGCCAATGTCCCGTGGCCAGACGTTGACGCCGTGATAAACCTTGAGAGGGTTAGGCGATGGGCCGTCATGGCATCTCGTGTGCCGACGAGGGGATTTTTCCTCGATAGCGACAACCGTTGGAAGACTCGCCCGCGCGTCGGCGCGCTCGAAGAGATGCTCAAAAACCCTGCGCTCAGGAGGATAAATCGCAGGCCCCATCCGTTTTGGCTCTTCACACTTTGCGGTCTCAAGTGGCGAGGCGAAAGGTATTGGAGTTATCATCGCCCTGAGCGCATGCGGAAGAAGCCTCGTGTGGGGTTCAACTTCAGAGTGGGCAAGCGGTGGCCGGAGAAGGCATGGCCTCTATCGCATTGGGAGAAGCTGGAGGGCGAGCTCGAAGTTTTCGGGTTTGAAATCTCCTGGCAGCCACAGGGGAGCATCGAAGGGTACAGAGAGTGGATCAGGGAGCTTGATGCCGTAGTGTCTTCAGACAGCTTGGGCCTGCATTTGGCCATTGGCATGGGCGTGCCATCGGTCGGCCTTTTTGCCCCTACCTTTAAGCAGGAGGTCCCAAAATATGGTCTTGGTATATGGCTCGACGACCCGAGGGGGATGTGCCACGAGCCGGCTCGCGTTTGTCGGGCCTTGCGCAGCCTTATCAAGAAGCGCTATTATTTAAACGGAGATATCTCATAAAGCGATACATTTTTCAAAAAAGGAAGGAGGTTATGAGCATGGTTAGTGTTACCTACTTAGGCCATTCGGCGTTTCATGTGAAGGCCGAAGGCCTCAATGCCCTGATCGACCCGTTCCTTTCGGGCAATCCCAAGGCCTCGGCCAGCAAGGGGGAATTCGCTGCCGTGAACTACATCTTCGTGACCCACGGCCACGGCGATCACCTGGGCGATACCATAGACATCGCGAAGAAATGCGACGCCACGGTGGTGACAAACTTTGAGCTCTGCCATTACCTGGCCGGCAAGGGGGTTAAATGTAGCCCTATGCACGTGGGAGGGAGAGCGCGCTTCCCCTTCGGCAGGGTCAAACTCACGCCGGCGTGGCATGGTTCTGGCATAGAGGAAGGCGAAAAGATGCTCTACGGCGGGACGCCCTGTGGCTTTTTGATCGAGGCGGAGGGGAAGAAGCTCTATCACGCTGGCGATACGGGGCTGACAATGGAGATGCAGCTTTTGGCCGATGAGGGTATCGATGTGGCGCTCCTGCCCATAGGGGGAAACTTCGTCATGGACGTGGAGGATGCTGCCAAGGCCGTCAAGATGATAAAGCCCAAGACGGCAATCCCGATGCACTACGGGACCTTTCCCGCGATAGATGCGGATCCTGAAGAGTTCAAGCGCCTCGTGTCCGGGGTGTGTAAGGTAATTATACTTCAGCCGGGTGAAAAATTGGAGTTTTAGGAGCGCAAAAAAGAGGCATCGACCTCAGGCAGCGATGGGTTTATAGCGACCCCGGAGCCGATCTCAAAACCCGCGGGGGTAGTGAGGCGCGGCATTATTCTGAGGTGCCAGTGAAGATGGGGCTCGCCCCCGCGGTATTGCGGAGAGCTGTTTATGACGAAGTTGTAATCTGGATCGCCGAGCTTTTCTCGAAGCGAGCGGAGGGCATTCTGAAGTGCTGCTGAAAGGCTTTCCTCTTCTTCCTCCGATATGTCTCCGAAGTCTGCCTGGTGTGCCTTGGGCATTATCCACGTTTCGAACGGCACTTCTGCCGCGAAGGGCACAAAAGTGAGAAAGTGATCGTTCTCGGCTACGAGGCGGCGCCCGTCGCTCGTTTCTTGTCTTATGATGTCGCAATACAAGCACCTGCCCCATGTGTCGTAATACCGTTGGGCGATGACCTCCCGCAGGCGGATGTGCTGCGGTACGAAGCTGGTCACGATTATCTGCGAATGGGGATGGATCAGCGAGGTGCCGGCGGTGGGGCCGTGGTTCCGAAAAAGGATGATCATCATGTTTTTATGAAAGCTCCTGAGGTGCCTGTAGCGGCTGGAATAGGTTTTTACCACTGCAAGCGCTTCTTGCGGCGACATGGCAGCTATATCTATATCGTGACGAGGGCTTTCTATTATTACCTCATGCTCCCCGTATCCCTCCATGTAAAGATATATCCCGTCGCTTTTCCTCTCGGGGTTTCCGTCGACAGTGAGGGCCGGGAATTTGTTGGGCACCACCCTGGTTTTCCAGCCCGGAGGATCGTCGGAGGGCGTTTGATAAAGGACGCCGAGCAGGGCCTTTTCGTTGCCGGGACAAAAGGGGCAATTTTGATCGTGCGAGGGAAGGGCGCGCCTCCCTCTGTCTTCCTTTGCGAAATCACGAGGGCGATGTCCTCGAGACGGGGCGTATATGACCCATCTTCCGGTAGTTATATTACGTCGCAAGATGCTTTTATCCGACACGAATCACACCCCTTTGATCAATATCAATATTTAAGGCCGAAGACCGGGTGGAATATGCGCCGGTCGTGCAGATATTGGGCTTGTTCCTCCAGCGCCTTGCGCGCGCTCTCGCCCAAGTTGGTGGCCAGCGCCGATGTCAAGACGTGCACCAAAAAGAGCGGGCTCAATATGCTGCTTCCGAAGGTGGGGCTCGCCGCGGTCACGAAAAACGAGAGAGAAGAATGACAGCAGACCGGCGCCGCTGGGCTGTCCGTGATGGTTACCACTACGGCACCTTGAGCGGCGGACCGTTCCGTCACCTCCGTCACCTCTGCCACATAGCTGGGCAACTCGCAGACGATCAACATGTCATCTTTTCTTATAGCGCGAGCTTGTTCCGTGAGGCTCAAAGAGCCGCGCTTCATGAGAGTGCCGTTCAGCCCCATCACCCGTAACCGCATGTGGAGCGACTCGGCTACGAGGGAAGATATGCCCCAGCCGAGGCAGTATATCGTAGTCGCTTTGGGGACGAGTTCTATGAATCGAGAGATTTTTTCTTCAGTGAGGAGTCGCCACGTATCGTCCAGGTTGGCGTGCTCTATTTGCAGGATCTTTTCGGGGAGGGTCTCCTTGCTTTCGATCACCTTGGCCAGCATTGCAGCGGGGTTCACCTGTTCCAGTATTGCCTCCTGCAGTGCTAGCTTGAGCTCTGTATATCCCTTGAAGCCGAGCATCCTGGCTACGCGCACCAGCTGTGCCTTCGAGACCTGGAGCTCCTGAGCGACCTCGGCTATCGACTGGAAAGCCGCTTCCCTCATATGAGAGAGCAGATACTCCACTACGCGCCGTGCCTTGTTGGGCATCGTCTCCATCTTTTCCTGAAACAAGGTCTGGAGCTGAGAGCTGTCCATGGTCACCTCCGCATATTTTGTAAACTGTTGCCTTGTAGCAAGTTTACATATAGCACTATAGCCTGTCAACTATCCGAGGAATCTATCGGAAATTTACCGCTCTTTCTACGGTCTTTGCCTAGGCAATTGATATTGACATCGCCTGCGGCCATGTACGCGGTTTATTTTACAAGCCTTACGCCCAACTCGAAGGCCCGCTCGCAGTCTTTCGGAAATACTTCCTCGTGGCGCTTCCTTTTTGCTTTTTCGTCAAATTTTCTTGCGGCGTATTTGGAATAGTCGTCAAATTGCAGCGTATCATAACACATTAGCGATTCGCACGGGCCGAAAAATCTCTCAAGGAGAGCCTCGTTATTTTTAAACATCCTCTCGTAGCCCATCTCTTTTGCGAGCTCTTCCGTCAGGTTCATAGTGTAAATCCAGGCAGTGCGAGTTTTTTTAGGCAGCGCGCTTAATATATCCGGTTCATATATGGGCTTAGGAAAAAAGAGGCGTTCCAGGAAGGACCTCGTCTCTCCCGTAACGTCGCCAAAATAGACAGGAGACCCTAAGATAAGGGCATTCGCCTCATTTATTTCGTTCAAAACGGGGGCAAGGTCGTCTTTTACGGCGCACCTTCCAAAGCTTTCGCCGCCTTTTAGTTTGCATGCAAAACAGCTTATGCAGCCTTTGTAGGTGAGGTCGTAAAGGTGAACAATCTTCGTTTCGGCACCGGCTGACGCAGCCCCTTTAAGGGCGTGTTCGAGCAAAGTAGCGGTGTTCCAGTTTCTTCTCGGGCTTCCGTTAATCGCGATGACTTTCACTTATACGGCACCTCCTTGTTTGATTACCCAAAGAATATAAAACCTTCCCATTTTTGGCGCAAGAGCCGTCATGAGCAACATCGATTGTACTGTTGTCAAGGAGGTAGAGAGATAAAAAGCAATTGCCAGACAACAAGCATCTAATTGTAGACATCCAAGAAATTTTAACTAATAATTTCTGTAGGTGGTGGCATATATAACCACCACCTACAGTTTTATAACAACGTTACGGTAAAATAGCTATGGCTCTGCCGTTAGCTCCCTTTCCTCCTTCCTCTTTCAATGGTCCAAAGATGAAGAAGGCACCCTTAGGCGGCAGGTCGCCGAGATTCGTTAAAAACTCTACATAGTTTATTCCTCTGCTTAACCCGGCCCAGTGTGTTTGTATCGCTTCTTTACTGGTAACAGCGCCCATACTTGGAGCATCTATACCAACGCACTTAACGCCTTTCTCGGCTAAGTAGATCATCGCTTCAGCGGTAGGAGCAGGCCATCCCTCCGACTTCCCGTTCAAAGGATCAGATGCACATTTGTCACCATAAGGGAAGGGTAGATAATATCGATCATCATGCCCGGTCTTAAAGAGTACGACCTCTCCCTTTTCTATTGGGCCATACAACTCCTCGTGTCTTTTGATTTGATCTACCGTTATTGCGGGGCTTTTGGGCCACTCCGAGGGTTTTGTCGTCCCTATCAAGTCGGTAACATCTATAACCCTGGCTGATCCCATCATTTCCTCTACGGGCACATCTGCTGCATAAACCGAGCTCGTAGGACGAGGCCCATACTTGGTGTTGTAATCAGCCAACACGCCTTTCACAAAATCGTTATAAGCGTTGTCATCAAAGCCTGGATCGGGCAGAAAATGTGTAGGTGGGTCGAAATGTGTACCAGTGTGAGCGTCAAATATGTGTGCTCTGGTCAAATATGGACCACGGAAGCCTGTCCAATCATTGAACGGCGCCACCATATAAATGTATGAATAATCGCCGACTCCTGTGCCTGGCCACCAACAAGGAAGGTCTGGGGCAAGCGTGACCGAAAGATCCACTACCTTAGCTTTTTTAGCAGAATCATTGAGCGATGCTGATAGCTCCTTGTCTACGATAGCTACAGCTCTGCCCGGACCACCGCTTGAGCCCTCCGTTTTTACTGGAAGAAAGGCAAAGAAGGAACCATTGGGAACACTTCCCACTCCGCTCAATAGTTCGGTATATATCATGCCTCCTCCAAGGCCTTCCCAATGGACAGCCGCTGCCCGCGAGTCGCTATGGCCCATGGATGCACCGTCCGTTGCCACGTGCTTTACGCCCTTTGAAAGAAGGTATTTAACGCATTCAATGGAAGGGGAGGGCCACCCAGGAGCTTTGCCCGCTAAGGGGTCAGCGACCAACCTTCTGCCCTCAGGCAGCGGTTTGTAATACTTATCGCTATATCCAGAATAAAATATCACTACGTCACCTTCACCGAGAGGGCGATGCTCTTTCTCCCACTTTTCCACCATGTCTGGGGTGATTTCAGGACTATACCCGGGAGAAGCATTGTCCAAGATGCTGGTTACATCTATTACACATGCCTCACCGACAAACTGCCAGATTGGAACCTTTTCACCTGTGATGACACCATACGCTGTAGCATGGGGCAATCCACTGGCTGGCGGCGGTACAAAATGAGGCGCCGCGTCGAAGTGCGTGCCTGTATGTTCGTCTATTATCGTCACGTGTGTCCTGAAAGCTCCTGGACCGATCACTCGATAATCGTATCGTACATACTCAGCATGGCCAGGCCACCAGCACGGATGTTGCGGCGAGAGCAGCACACTCAAGTCTAAAGCGTCACCTTTATTAACAGCCTTATATTCTGCATCTGCAAGCGTAGCTATACCCACAATTAAGCTCATAATAGCTACCAGGACCACTATATACCTGCGCCTTTTAGACATTACCCTACACCCCCTTTTGAGGTTTTCCATAAAATTAGCACGCAAACAACTCATGGTAGTTGAAGCATAAAGTTACGTAAACAATGTGCTTCAGTGCTGACACAAAGACATTCTGTGTATTGTCGTTTTTCTGAGGATTAATGAACTTATCGGTTGAGCTCTGCTGGAAGGGAAGATAGAACTTAAAAATTAGGCTGCCTAAAAAGCTTTTTCGCGAAAAATTGCTTGCTGGTCATCAACCACCTCCGTGACCTCGGCTATTGCCTTCGTTAAAGATACCTCCCCTTTTTAAGCGACTTTTATCCAGTTTCTGAGAGTGGCTGCGCAAGAGCCTTTGCTAAAGTTAATCCTTTCAAGATGCCTTGGTCAAAACCATAGTGAAACGAGGTTATAAATCTTCTACTTGCAGCTATACCCTGAAGACTGTTATCAAAGCTATTATTTTCTTAGGACGTTGCGTAACGATAAAGCCGTGGTCGTATTTTAGCTCTTCACCTAAACTGCAAGAAATTGAAGCACATGTGGCCCAGAGTGTCAAGTCAAGTTCATGTGGAAATTCAGCCTTTTACCAGCATTTTAGGCGGAAAATTGGCCATTATCTTTCATTTGCTCGAGATTACTTGAGATTGTTTGAGTTTTCTCTGTTTATCTACGAATCAATTCTGGTAGCGTGCATGCGAATCCGCATATAAGTAAAACTGAGCCGCGTGCTCATCAAAAGTTTGAGTGGCGAAGGCTCAGCCTCGCGCTCGACGCGTACTTTGAGTGCGAGGCTGAGCTACCCGTTTAAAGTCTCGGCAGACCCAGTGTATTGAGAGCATCATTATGCGCACACTCAACATGCGAGGCTTGCCATAGCGGCGTTCGCCATAAAACCTCTGTAAGCTTCGATTGTCTCCCACGCTGTGCGGCGTCGGTTCGAATCGACCAGGTCCGCCTGGCTTTATTCGACAAATAACGCCTTTAGCTCTTTAACTGTAGCCTTGACCGAGGCTTCGCCTTTAAAGATTAACGAAAGACCGACGAAGAGCGCTGTTGATCCGAGTAATCCCCATAACCCTGAGAGTATTCCAAGCGGGTTTGGCAGTATAAAAGTGGTAAATAGCACGATAAATTCGCCCACTATCACAGCGATCAAGGCGGCTTTGGCGTTGGACTTCTCCCAAAATAGCGGCAAGAAAATCACCGGAGCCATTGCGGCGGTCCCGCTATTGGTCATCTGTAGTATATTCAAGAATAAACCTGGCTTTTGAAAGGCTATCCAGGCGCAAATGACTCCAAATATCAATACAAAGGCGCGGTCTACGTGGTATAGATGCCGCTCGTCTGCGTCGCGTTTGAAATAAGGCTTGTAAACGTCAACAGTGAAAACGCTGCTGGCTGCATGAAGCTGTGAGTCCGCTGTAGATAAAGCTGCTGCCATTGCGCCAGCCATGCCAAACGCCGCTATCACAAAGGGCGTATATTTTAGCAACAGTTCAGGGAAAAGCATATCCGGATTTGTAGTGCTCGGATAAACTAATTTAGCGACTACCCCTACCGCAGGCACAAAAATATAGAGGAACGTAAGATAGAGAGAGGAAAAGACCGCTGACCACTTGAGCACATGTAAAGATTTTCCGGCGAAATAGCGAATGAATATGTGTGGCATCGCTATCATTCCTATCGTGATGGTAGTCCACTGGGACACCCAAAAGCGGTAAGTGTATGCCCCCTTTAAACCAGGGAGCGAAAATGCGTCTGGCGCACTTTTTACTCCTTCTGCGAACGTGTTGAAGATGCCGCCGAAGGCAGAAGAAACCACCATATACCCGCCTACCCACATTGCAACGAGCATGAAAATGCCTTGGACAGTGTCGGTCCAGGCTACGCCGCGCATGCCCCCGAGCCAAGTGATAAAGACCATTAAAAAGATAAATATTATAAGCCCTTGGGTAAAGCCTATGCGCCCATCGCTTACGATTTGAAACAGATAAGATATTCCTAAGGCTTGCATGGCAGTGTAAGGAATGACGAATACTATAGAAATGACAGCGACCAAAAGGCCCAATATCTTAGCGCTTGCGCCTCCGCTTTCGTATATTCCGGCGGTGAACTGCCCAATGGAAAGATACCCGCGCTTCTTGCCCAGCGCCCAAACCCTTTTGCCAAGTATCCAAAGAAAAATGCCGGGCATTACCGTCCAGTGTATGTTGTTCCACCAGCCGATTCCGTGTGTGTATATAGCCCCGGTTGTGCCCATAAAGGCATAGGAACTGTGATAGGTGGCGCTATATGTCAAAAACAGAGTCAAAAGTCCGAGGGTGCCGCCCGTTGTGGCATAATCCGTCACGGAAAGGCGCCTGTATTTTGTGCTTAGCCAAGTGACCAAGATCATTGCCGCAACCCAAAGGAAAAGTATTGCTGTGCCAATTACCCATCTTTCCATATCGATCACCTTCTTTGCGGTTTATAGCTGCAATGGCTTTTCTTTCGATACTGCATAAACAAATACGACGATCACGGCTGTCCATACGGCAGTAAGATATACCCATAAAGTTGGCCATCCAAAGATCAAGGGCTTAGCTTTGCAAATGGCGTTAACCCAAATTAATATCGGCGGATTAGAAAGCAATATGGCTGCTATCATGGCCCATATTAAAAACTTTTCTCCCTTGCTCATTCGATTACCCCCTTAAAGTTCTTTTAATACCATTACCAATCTATTTACTAAATGTTCATGATAGAGTTTCCCTTTTTCTGCGGAAGCCTGAGAAGGTCTTCCAGAGATGGCATCACCAGTAGCTTCGACCAACCTTTTTTGATCTTCTAAAGTGCTTGGAACATAGCATAATGTGTCGCGCGCATCGGCAGGGTCTATGTAATATAGATTTTTTTCCGGCGGGACGTGATCGTGAGCAATTTTGTCTTTCTTTATAAGTTCTGGTTTTTTGTAGAGCATGTGCGATATCTCGATTTCTTCGGCATGGCCGACTTTGCCGAAGCCGAGATTTTTTGCAACTTCCTTGCTCATATAGGCGGGATCGAAAATTGCCACTTTCACTTTGAGCTCTTCTTGCGCTTGAGAAGCCGCTATCTGCATCCAAGGAATGTTTACTATCCTATGCCCGTTTATCACGACGAATTTACGAAAGCCATGAGCGCACAGTGACCGTATCACATCGAACAAGAGCTCCGATAATACCATCGGTCTAATCGTAATAGTTCCCGGCAAAACCATGTGGTGTGGGCTCCATCCGAACCACAGCGGAGGAGTTACTAAAACCCCGGTCTTGTTTGCCGCGTCCTCAGCTAAGGATAAAGCGACCATGGTATCGGTCCCTAAGGGCGCGAATACGCCATGTTGTTCGGTGCTTCCGACGGGTATCATGATTCGTTCGTCGTGCGAGAGGTATTCCTTAACGTCTTCCCACGTCATTTCTGGCAATTTCGTTGTCATTGCCATTCCCCCTTAAATGTCGACTTAAAGAATATTTAGTGGCTATGATATTCCCCTCCCGGCTATTTTGCAGTTCTTATTTCGCACTCACCTTGGAGGGGAAACGAGCAAAACAGCTACTCTACGAGGGAAAGATACCGCAAAAGGTGAGAAAGAGCAAACGACAAAGCCGGGGAATAACTGAATTTAGAGGTCTCTCGGGGAGCTTTTCGCTTGCCCTCTTGTAGCGGAGAAGCAAACCCGTTTTAAGGTTTTAGGCCCTAACTCTGTGAGCAAAATGGCGATAAAGATGAGCACGCTACCCAAAATCATTTGAGACGTAAAAAGTTCGTCCAATAATACTATGCCGGATAGGGCTCCAAACACGGATTCAAGGCTCAATAAAATGGAAGCATGGGTGGAAGGGGTAAATTTTTGGGCCATATTTTGTGCGGAATAAGCAAATACAGTGCAAAAAAGAATTACATAGACTATGTTCAACCAAACTCTCGGCGGCATAAACAAGGGCCAATCCTCAAAGGAAAGTGCACATATAAGGCTCAAAGCCGCTGCAGCGCCTACTTTGAGAGTAGCGAAAACTAATGGGTCCATCCTTTGCACGAAATATTCGACGAGAATAATGTCGCAGGCGAAGAAAAAGGCGCAAAGCAAGGTGAGCAAATCACCTTTATTTGCAGTTGCGAAAGGGTTTTTGCTCCATTCGAGTGTGAGCAGAGCCAGGCCGATAAAGCACAAAAAAGAAGCTACAAAAGATACATAGCCAGGGAAGGCCTTTTTAACAGCCCAAGCAAGAAATGGAACAATTACTACGTATGTTCCTGTTATAAAAGCTTGTTTACTCGCCGTTGTGTAGTTTAACCCTACAGTTTGAAAAGCAAATCCTAAAAATAAGAATATTCCTGCGAGCATTCCTGCTCTTACATCGAGCGCTGTAAGTTTTTTGAGACGATTCTTGAAGATAATGAGCATTAGTAGAAATGATCCAGAAAAACGTATGGTTAATAACCAGTATGGAGGAAAAGTTCTTAAGGCGTCTTTCATTGCAACAAATCCTATGCCCCACATAAACGCAACTAAAGCTAAAGTGATATCTGCAATAATTATTTTTCGATGACCGATCCCTGACATGAAATTCACCTCGATTTTGCTTATGCAGCGTGAAGAGATATACGTCAAGCTTTTACTGCCACCACGATATGAGGCTTCTTACCGTATTCGTATCCATGCCCGCCATTCGGGCAAGGCGGCGCAGCCCAAATCCCCCATGTCCTAACAGCAGAGAAGTCGAGGCGGAAGGGAGCACCCAGGGGCCACTGGAGGAAAGCTGTGTTAGTCCGAGCGCTAACGCCTCGGCTCTCACCAGTTCGCCGAGCGCCGGGTGGTATGGTCCTCCTACGATCGATTTAGCTAAGGAAGTCGTCTCTAAAAGTCCGACGCGGAGAATTGTAAAGCCCAGGCTGCGGGCGCGCTGGAGCAATTTGCCCGACCTGCGCACGCACTCTTCCAAAGAAAGCGGGACATAAACCCCAGAGCGGACCATCTCCGCAAGCGGCGTCCCATCTATGACCAGGCACGGATATATCCTGAGCTCCATATCCCTCGGCCCTTTAACTTGAGCGAGCCTGTCCAAGTCTTCCATGCTGCTCTCTTCGCTTTGCCCCGGGAGGCCTATCATGAGTTGAACTCCGATAGAATAGGAGAAGTTCAATATTTCTTTTATGGCTTCGACTGCCTCTTGTCCGCTATATCCCCTTCGACAGGTCGAAAGCACAGCGTCGTCAAGGCTCGAAATCCCCACCTCGATACTCGCGAGAGAAAGCCCAGCGAACTCGCTCAAGATTGCCCGGTTTATGCAGAGCGGATGGGTTGAAAAGCGCAGCCTGCTTCCTTGGGGTGCTTTCAAAAAAGCCCCTATATAAGCCTCGCGTCTCTCCTTCGGTAGACATGTAAAGCTTCCCCCGAAGAAGCACACCTCGAGCGGTTCTTTTTCCAGCGCCAGCTGTTTGGCGACGTCGTCTGGCGAAGGCGCAGTGCTTTTGCCCGTTATGGAGGTTTGGTCACAGTAGATGCAACGGTGAGGGCACGAGGCCATGGGCAAAAAGAAAGGGAGATGCTTCACTGGTGCGCGGCCTCCTCGAATTCTTGCCACATCGCCGCCCAGGCGAACATGTCTGCCTCATATTCGAAACTGGAGAGCGGAGTGGCTGTCCTCGACCAAAACCTCTCGCCTTTAGGATGGCGAATAAGGTGGTATATCTCGTGAAAGAGGGCAAATCGCCTCCAACGCGGGGAGAGTAGAGCGTTTATAATGATTCGCGCCTTGTCGCCTCTCTTCAGATTGAAGCCCCATAGATCGGGTGTGAGAGGCTTATACAGAAGCTCTATTGAGCAGGAACAGATAGATTCTGCTTTAATTAGGATGTCGAAATCGCTCAAGTTCTGCCATTGGCGAGCTTCGTTCCACGCCCAAGACGGAATGAACTCGGGAGGGGATGGAATCTCAATCCTTGTGCTCATCGTTTTCGGCCTCCCAATCTTCTGTGGCAGCCTCGATTAAGCGTTGGACCAGTTGTATCTCTCTGGGAGAGAGACGCCTGCTCCGATACCACACCTCGATGTCTTCGCGCTCCAACAGCTCTTCCAGATCCATGCGGTTAGAGCCCTTCGCAGGCTGGGATTGAATGAGTTCCGATACGTCGACACCTAAGGCCTCAGCCAGGCGTTCGAGCAGCTTCATGGATGGGAGGCGGCGATTGGCCTCCAGCGTTTGGATATATACGCGGCTGACCCCCACTTTATCGGCGAGTTCTTGCTGCGTCAGGCCGATTGCCTTTCTTAGCGTTTTCAACCTAAGGCCGAGCTTCACGCCTGACCTCTCCTTTTAGGGAATTTATCGATACAAATAATACGCATCTGTCCTGTTTTGTCAACAATTAGTTCTCCCGCGCTTGACAGGGAGCGCCTAAAGGCTGCATACTATACATAAGGCTAAAAATTATAGGTGGTGCTAAAGATGTTTGCACTTACAGTGCGGAGAGAGGATTACCTCAAAGCCATATATAAGCTTCAAAGAGAACAGAGAGTCGTGCGCGTGAAAGACCTAGCGCACGCCATGGGCGTCAGTGCCCCCACCGTCGTCGGGATACTCAACGGACTCAAAGAACAGGGCTTGGTATCTCAGGAACCATACGGATATCTTGAGCTTTCAAAAGAGGGAGTCGAAGAGGCGCAGAGGCTTCTGGAAAGAGAAAGATTGGTGCGCGACTTCTTCAGAGATATCTTGGGGCTTCCCGAGGACGAGGCCGAGCTCAATGCCTGTGCCGTGGAGCATTATATAACGCCCGCCTGTCTGGATCGTTTTGTTGCTTTTGTCAGGTTTTTGAAAGTCTGTCACCACGGCAGACCGCGCTGGCTCGAGCACTATGACAGCTTCGCGCAAGATGGCGAACTTCCTGCCGAAAAAGAGGAGAAATGCGACAGTTGTGATCTCTGCAGTCCACTTTAGTTATACGGACAAGGCTTAGGCATAACATGAATAAAAAGACCGCAAAATGGGCATTGGTGCTCCTCTGTCAGGTGGCCATACTCAGCTTGTGGGCTTTGCCTGCGACTTCGTCGGAAGTGGAAAGGCTCTTTTGGGAGAAGAAATGGGCCGCCTTGGACGCCATCTTTGAGGCAAGGGGAACGGATGGCCTCTCTCCCAAAGAGGCAACTTTGATCGCCAACGCCTGGTGGATACAAGGGAAATTTGAGGCTGCGCTCGAACTCTTGGGAAAAAATAGACCCCTTTTCCCCGAGAGCGTCGGCCCTTATGCCGATCTCTTCATCGTGCTTGGGAGAGAAAGGATGGGGCGCAAAGATCAGGCGAGGGCGCTGGCTTATTATTTGTGGGAAAAAGGCCCAAAGGAGTTGCGCTTTTACGTAGCCTACGCCTTAGCCCGCATGGCCATATCCGAAGAGGAAAAAGCGGAATGGCTCCTCACGATGAGGCAAGAAGCCTCTGACGATGGGCAGAGAAAGCAGGCGCTCGAGGGGTTGCTTTCTCTTGCTAACCCATCTTATGTATATGCCCTCGAGATGCTCGAGATTGCCCCCCTTCACGGCAAGGCGCTCTCCATCCTCAAGAGTTTGCCAAAGCCCTATGATCCTACCGTATCTTTTGCCCTCGGATACGCCGCTTATCTTAAGGGCCGCAGGAGCGAGGCTATATCGCTACTTGAGGCTGGAGAATCCGCACCCGGCAAGGAGAGAAAGGCCCGTTACTACAGGGCTTATGCCCTCTATCGCCTTGGCGATGTGGGCAGCGCGGTGAAGCTGTGGGAAAGTTTAGCCTCGACGACGGGCGGATACCAACTTTCCTCTGTAAACCGTATAGGTATCGCTGCACTCGGAGGTAACGCTGAGGCGGGTACGGCGCTTCATCGCCTGGCCGATATGGACGATGAAGTCGGCGCGGCGGCCATCTCGTTTTTAGCCTCCCTCCACTTGAAGCTGGGCGAAACAGATAAAGTCGAAGGCTTTTTAGATCGATTGTCGGCGAGAAGCGATGGAAAGAAATACGCCGCTGAAATCCTGTGGCAGCTCGGATGGACAAAGTGGAAAGAGAAGGATTACAAAACCGCTAAGGCCTATTTCGAACGGGGCATTGCCATTGGCGGCGACAACGCCAGGCAGGCTGCCTTCCTATATTGGCTTTCGCGCGCCGAAGAGCACCTGGGCAACGGTCAGAGGGCCGTGTCTTTGCGACAAGAGTTGGTGAAAATCTACCCTTTTAGCTTCTATGCGCTCATTCCTCTGGAGCATCGGGATCTGGCCTTTTCCGACGGATTGCCCGATGAACTCAAGGGTGAGCCGGACGAACTGGAAAGCTGGGGCTTCGTCCATTGGGCACAAAGGAGGCTTGCGTCGCGCGGAGATCCCCCTTCAACTCTGAGAGCTGCGCAGCTTTCCGCATGGCTCGGCAGACAGGAAGAGGCCTACAGGCTCGCTACTCCGCTTTCTTCCTTCCTTGACGGCGCTTCCGCTTTCCCCAAACCTCTCATGGAACTCCTCTACCCGCGCCCCTTTGCGGATATCGTCCTCGGGGAGGCGAAGCGCTTCGGCGTGGATCCGCTGCTCGTGTGGTCCATCATGCGCCAGGAAAGCGCCTTCGACCCGAATGCCACCAGCTGGGTTGGGGCACAGGGCCTGATGCAACTCATGCCGCCTACGGCTGAAGACGAAGCGAGTCGTGTAAAAATATCGGCTACCGATTTTTACGACCCTAAGATTAATATACTCCTCGGAACGGCACACCTCTCGAGGCTCATCGA
>CAYTKB010000028.1:0-18716 GCA_964438265.1 uncultured Acetomicrobium sp.
GACTGGGGTTCCTCGTTTCACCTTCGGGAACATCTACCTTATGGACGGTATTTCCCTCGTCCCCGCCCTCATCGGGCTTTATGCCTTTGCTCAAGTCTTTTCCGATGTGGAATCCTTGGACGTCTTCAAGCAGATTCATCTCTTCGGGTTAAAGGGGGTCAAATTCAGGGAGATCCTCCTCTCTCCCAGGGAGATCGCTTCCAACCTGAGGACGATTTTTGAGTCGGCCTTGATCGGCACGGGCATAGGTGCCTTTCCTGGGACCGGTGCGAGCATCGCTGTCTTCCTCGCTTATTTTCGAGCTAAGCGAAGGAGGCCAGAGCTGGGAAGCGGTGTATTGACGGGCGTGATGGCCCCGGAGAGCGCAAACAACGCCGTCACGGGGGGAGCCCTCATTCCCACGCTCGCCCTTGGTATACCCGGTGATTCCTCCACTGCCGTGATACTGAGCGCCCTCATCGTCATGGGCGTTCAACCCGGTCCCTTGCTCTTCAGGGATCACATCCAGGTAGTCCACGTGATATTCATTTCATTGCTTCTGGCTAACATAGCCATGGTGGTATTCCAGCTCATCGGGATAAGGTTCTTCGTGAAAGCCCTTGCCATTCCGCCTCAACTTCTGATGCCACTGGTGGTGGTCTTCAGCACCTTGGGTTGCTTTGCCCTCCAAGAGAGGATATCAGATGTGCTGATAGCCCTGGTCTTCGGCGTAGGAGGATACGTCATGGAAAAGGGCGGCTTCCCCAAGGCGCCGCTGCTTTTAGGGCTCATCTTAGGTCCCATAGCGGAGCCGCAGTTCAGGAGATCCATGGTCTTATTTCAGGGAGATTGGACGCAGTTTTTCTCACGGCCTATGTCGCTTGCGCTTTTCGTGCTTACGGCGGCCGCCTTGCTCTCCCCTGTTCTGAGGAGGAAGAGTAGATGAAGACGCTCTTTTTGGGCACTGCGGGAGCGCTCCCATCCAAAGAGAGGGACAACACTGCCCTCGCTTTCAACGCAGGTCGCGAGGTTTTTATGGTTGATTGCCCAGGAAGCGCCGTCTCAAAACTCCTGAAGGCGGGATGGGACCCGCTTGAGGTGAAAGCGCTACTCATCACCCACGGCCACGTGGACCACATCTATGGCCTGCCGTCCTTCGTGCACGCATTGTGGCTGTTGGGGAGGCGCGAGCCTCTGAGGCTTTACGTCACGGAACCTTATGTGGGGATGATTTACAGGATGATGCAGGTCTTCAGCCTTCCCGATAAGCGCGATATCTTCCCCTTGGAGGTCATCCCAGTGCCACTGGCAGAATTTTCGCTCTCCCTGGACGGGGCGCTCGAGGTTGTGACGTTCCCCGTGGATCATGACCAGCCCAACGTAGGTGTGGCTATAAAAGAAGGCACCACTGGAGCGATGGCCGTCTACTCGTGCGATACGGAACCTTGTGAGGCCGTCGTGGACCATGCCAGGGCCGCCGACCTCCTCATCCACGAGTGCAACGACTGCGTCGCATTGGAAGAAAGACACCGAGGCCACAGCACTGCAGAAGGGGCTGCTCGTGTAGCCGAGGTCGCAGGCGTCAAGAGGCTATTCCTCGTGCACCTGGGGAGGGGGCTCTTGACGAGGGAGAGTTTAGCGCTGAAAGAGGTCGAGAAATACTACAGTGGCCTCGTCATGATCCCGAACGACTTGGAAGAGATCGGGGTAAAACCGTGAAAATAGCCGTAAGCAGCATGGCCTTTGAGAGCTTAGACGAAATCTTCGACTTCTTCGAGCGGTGCCCAGGGATATACCTGGAATTGGGCGTAGACCTTGGGGGGAAAGAAGTCGAAGCGATAGCGCGAAGGGGGATTCTCGCCTCCTCCCTCCATATACCATGTCCCTTTGAGAATCTCATGCCTAACATGGCAAGTTTCGACCCGCAGGCCCTCGAGATGAGCCTCGAAGTCATAAATAGGAGCTTGGACGCCGCTGCTGTGTGCAAGGCTTCGGTGGCGGTTTTGCATCCCGGCTACGCTACGGATTTGCTCCTTCCCTCAGATCCGAAAAGCCGCGATGTCTTCTTAAAGGAGATATCTGGGGAGGCCATATGCCATATCCTGGACGAGGCGAGTGCCACTACGAGCGCGGAATACCCGCTGTCGTCGGAGTATAGGTCGTATATGGCGCATTTGGCCGAAAAGGCGCGCCTTGCCATCGATATGGCGAAAAGGCGGGGAATTGCTATGACCTTCGAGAACCTGAACCCTCGATACCTCTATCTGTGCCAATCCCCTCACGATATGAGGTTTTTATCTGATAGCGTCGACGACATATCGTTCTGCCTCGACATCGGGCACCTGTGGATTTCAAGCTGTGCTCACGGCTTCGATTTTTACGCTGCCCTTTCCTCCGTCTTAGGTAAGGGGAAGGTTACGGCGGTGCATATGAGCAATAACTCCACCTGGGGGATGAGGTTTTCTGACGACCATCGTCACCTGCTCGAGGGCAAAGTGGACGTAAAGAAGTGCCTTGAGGTCATCCTTCCCTACAAGCCAGACTTTCTCGTCATAGAGGTTAAGGGAGACCCGACCTCCGATGTGGATCTTTTGGCAAGTATCGTTACATCCTGAACGCGCCTCCTCGAACGACATTGTTTCCAACATGCTTGAGGCCCGAAAACCGCTGAGTTGACATGGTTAAAAATGTTGATTACAATACAATAGAGCTTATGATTAGAATCATATTTCATATAGTGAAATAAAGCTGTGAGGCGCTATGTAAAAGCTAATTTTTAGATACTTGAGTCAATTTTTAGCGAAGTTGCTTTCGCTATTTTTAAACTTAAATGGAGGTGAAAGGGCTTATGAAGAAGGGTAAGTGGTTGGTGTTCATAGGCATATTGTGCGTCGCACTCCTATTTGTGGCCGCGCCGTCATGTGTAGCTGCTCCGAAGTATGTCTTGAAGTTCAATCACGTCTTAGCTCCTGCAGAGCCTTATCATCCTGGATTCCTTGAATGGGCCAAAAGGGTCGAAGAAAGGACGAACGGCGATTTCAAGGTCGAAGTTTACCACAGCGCACAGCTTGGCGTCGAAGAGGACATAATAGAACAGATCCGCCAGGGAGCCAATATCGGCCAGAACACAGATTCGGCGAGGTTGGGCAATTACATTCCCGATATAGCTGTCATAAACGCTCCATATTTCGTCGATAGCCTCGAAGAAGTGATCAAACTTAAAAATCTTTCCATCATTAAAGATTGGGAGGAGAAGCTCGCCAACGAATACGGTTTAAAAGTGGTGTCTTTCAGCTGGGTGCAGGGATTCAGGCATTTTGTTACAAATAAACCAATCAAGACGCCGGACGACCTGAAAGGCCTCCGTGTGAGAACCCCTCCTGCTCCGATCTGGCAGGAGTCAGTCCGCGCTCTCGGTGCAACGCCTGTAGCCTTGGCTTTTGGAGACATGTATCCTGCCTTGCAACAAAAGGTCATAGACGGCACCGAGCTCGTCTATAACAACATACCTGCCGGCAGGTTCTACGAGGTGCTCAAATACGTGAGCGAAACGAAGCATATTCTGCTCGTCAATTTCGAAGTAATAAGCACGAAGTTCTTTAACAGCTTACCTGCCGAATATCAGCAAATCCTTGTAGAGGAGTGCGAAAGGGCCGGTATAGAGACTTCGAAGAGAATAATGGGCGAACTGGAGGCCAAGGCGAAGCAAACGCTTATCGAAAATGGCATGACCATAGTGGAAGATGTCGATTTGCAGGCGTTCAAGAAAGCCGGAGAAAAGGCCTATGAGGTTTTGAAGCTCACCGAGGCAAGAGACGAGATCTATAAGCAGCTCGGCAAAACTAAGGACTGGTAAAGAGGGTCTTTAAACCCCGTCCCTCTCAAAGAGGGACGGGGTTTAAAGAAGTCGGGTTATGCAGATATATCGAAGACTTATCCAATGTCTCACTTTAAGTTGGAATTGCTCAGACTTTGGATCCCCACAGAGGAGGCCATAGCAGCATGAGGAGGGTTTATGAGTATATCTGCACAATAGAAGCCTTGGTGGCTAAGGTTACTCTCGTGACGATGGTAGCACTCGTCTTCTCGGCGGGAATTGCGAGATTACTTAGAAACCCCATCAACTGGGCGGTGGACATGAGCACATTTCTTTTTGCATGGTCGTGCTTTTTGAGCGCCGATGTCGCCTGGAGGAATGACAAGTTGATGTCTGTGGATATCCTTGTAAACCTTTTCCCCGATAAACTTCGCAAGCGCATAAAATTGATAAACTATTTTGCCATATCAGCCTTTTTGATCTTCCTTATCGTCTTCGGTTTTCTGCTCTCCTATACCACTCGGGCGAGGACATTTCAGGGCATCCCGGGGTTTAGCTACACCTGGGTTACCCTCAGTGTGCCTGTAGGATCACTTTGTTTGTTGATCACTACAATCCTCAAGGGTAGGCGGGAGTTGTAAATCGCGCTTGAAAAACGGCCCTTTAGGAAACTTTGCTGTCGAGGGGGAATTCGCTTATGCTATTGGTCGTATGTGCCTTTCTGGTCTTTCTGTTGATGGGGATGCCCGTAGCGTTTGCAATAGGAATCGGAGGTGTTCTATTCTTCTTACAGCATCCGGAGTTGCCCATCACTATACCTATACAACTTGCAATAACGCAGACGCAAAATTTTCCCCTGCTGGCAATACCGATGTTCGTGCTCGCGGGAAACCTCATGAACGGGGCGGGCATAACGAGAAGGCTGTTGGATTTAGCGGAAGTCCTCACCGGCCACATGCGCGCGGGTTTGGCGCAGGTATCGGTAGTCCTTTCAACGTTAATGGGCGGCGTTTCGGGGTCATGCATAGCTGACGCGGCCATGGAGGCGCGTATGTTGGGGCCAGATATGATCCGTAGGGGGTATCAAAAGGGGTTCGCTGCTGCAGCAATAGCATGGACCTCGCTGATTGTCCCTACAATCCCTCCGAGCATTGGCCTGATACTTTATGGAAGCATCGGCCAAGTTTCTATAGGTAGATTATTTGCAGGCGGAATAGTGCCTGGACTTTTGATGATGATGTGCTATATGCTAGCGGTGTCGATCTATGCGAGAAAAAAGGGATACCTGCCAGAAAGGCCATCGCGCGCTCCCCTGAGAGAGGTCGCCACGTCTGTGTGGAAGAACCTGCTGGCTTTGATATTTCCCGTGATTTTGCTCGTAGGCCTGCGCTTTGGCTTGTTCACCCCATCAGAAGTCGGGTCTTTTGCCGTATTTTATGCTCTGTTCGTGGGTTTGATAGCCTATAAGGAACTGTCGTGGGAAAGTTTTAAGATCGTCTTGAGAGACAGCATAATAGATATAGGCGCAGTTATGTTTTTGATTGCTATATCTGGTATATTTAGCTATGGCATTATATGGGAAAGAATACCTGAGTTAATAGCAAATTACCTCCTCGGCCTTAGCAATAATTCAACCGTACTTCTCTTCATCATCATCATGGTCTTTTTGATAATTGCTGGCATGTTTGTAGATGCAACAGTGCTTATCCTGATGTTAACTTGCATATTTCTTCCAATAGCTACGCAGGTAGGTTTAGACCCTGTGCATTTTGGCCTGTTTTTCGTGATAACGATTACTATAGGTAACATCACTCCACCTGTAGGCGCAGCGATGTATGTGGTGTGTACGATTTTGGACTGCAGCATTCAGGATTTTGTAAAGGGGTCCCTTCCATTTTTCTTGGCTGCTTTGGTTGTGATAGTGCTCCTTGTTTTATTGCCCGATGTTTTCCTGTTTGTACCTAACTTATTGTTCGGAGGAAGATAGTTTGTTTGACGGAGATAATTAAGGCGTTGTGGACATTAAAACGACGCATCAGGAGGGATATCGAATGCCTTTTGCCGGTAAATCTGTATTGATAACTGGAGCGGGATCGGGTATAGGGCGCGCAACTGCCGTGTTATTCGCTAAAAGCGGAGCCAGGGTAGCGATAAATAACGTTTCCTTGCAAAAAGGGAACGAAGTTATGGAGTTGATAAAGAGCACAGGCGCTGAGGCTTGTTACGCCCCGGGCGATATATCGATTGCTGAGACGGCGAGAGCGGTTGTGGGAAAGACGATCACAGCTTTCGGCAAGTTGGACATCTTGGTCAATAACGCTGGTATCGTCATAGGAGGCAGGGTTGACAACACATCGGAGGAAGACCTGGATAGAACTCTGAGGGTCAACGTGAGAGGGACGTTTTTGGTTTCGAAATATGCCGTTCAAGAGATGAAAAAAAGAGGAGGCGGCGTGATCGTCAACGTCGCCTCTGTAGCTGCAATAAAGGGCATACCTGACAGGGCTGCCTATTCGGCCTCTAAGGGCGCTCTCGTTTCTCTCACAAAGGCTATGGCTGCAGACTATATAAAAGACAATATCAGGGTAAATTGCGTTTGCCCTGGCACCACTTTCACCGAGGGACTCGCCGAGAGGATAAAAGCGTCTCCTGACCCTGAAGCCGCCTTGGCCGAATTTGTCAAGAGGCAACCAATGGGGCGGTTGGGCAAGGAAGAAGAGATAGCGTATGCGATACTCTTTGCTGCGTGCGACGAGGCGGCTTTTATGACGGGAAGCATAATAACCATTGATGGCGGCGCCAGCATGTAAACTCCGCCTAAGGTTTATAATTTTGCCAAGGGTTTATTTTAAGCGTTGCAGGCAAACAGAGCGCGCCTTTTTTAAGCGAGGCGCGCGCTCTGTCGTTTTGTCTTTGAGATTGTCGTCAGGTCAATCCCGAGGAGAGCCTTGTATGCCAGGCTTTCCTTTTCGAGCGCCGTGCCGACTATGCGGTTTCCCGAGGCATCGGATATCGTGGTGGAAACCCTCACCAGGTGGCGCGCTTCCCCTTCTTGGTGCAGCTGAAACACGGTGAACTGCCCTCCAAACTGCTTTGACCATGTGTCCACGAGGTTGTTGTCGCCGGTGAGCTGGGTGAATCCACCGGCAGAAAAATAGAGATATATGACAGGCATATTATATTTCCCGAGCTCTATCATGTTCGTAGATACCATCAATTTTCCTCTCTCCACCTCGTCCGAGGCGACAGAAAGGCTCGCCTCGTTCGCGCGCTCTAAGAGTGAGAGTTGGGCCGCGAGGGCACTTTTTAAGCTTTCGGCATATCCGTCCGCCTGCTCTACCTCACCTGCCACCAATTGGTCTTTGGCGGACATGTAACTTCCCAAAAACGCGGCTACTATTATGCCTACCGTCACCAACCCCGCAGCCAACAGCACTTGAAACGTCAAAGAAAGACCGCTCCGAGTCCTTGCCTCGCTCATCTTCGTTACCACCTCTCGTAAATTTTTAACGACCAACCTAAACGATTAATGAAAACGCTTCAATTTGCCCCTCTAAATCGTTCCCGCCCGATAAATCTTACGACAAAACCGGCTCCGTGCCAACCCTTGACCCAATGTCTGCGAAGGTTTAATTTAACCAAAACACGACCTCACAAAGCGAGGTGCGATCAAATGAGTGAAGAAATCGCCTTAACGTGGGAATCGATATCGGCGCGCGCAAGGGAGCGCCTTCAAGGGATCTGTTTCCTGTGCAAGATCTGCGACGGCAGGGCTTGCGCGGGACAAATTCCAGGCATAGGCGGGGTTGGCACGGGGAGCTCGTTCATCAACAATGTATCCGCGTTGGGCGCCGTAAGGCTCAACATGCGGACGCTCCACGATGTTGCGGAGCCAGCCCTCGAAAGCGTGATATTCGGGCACAGGATTTCCATACCGATCTTGGGAGGTGCCGTCGCCGGCGCGAAGGTCAACTTCCAATGCCGCATAAGCACATGGGACCTCACCTGGGCTCAGGTGGAGGGAGCTCGCAAAGCCGGCACGATCGCACTGACGGGAGATGGCCCCCAAGCAGAAGAATATGCCATGGGACTCGAGGCTATTAAAAAGGCCGGTGGCGCGGGCATACCGATCATAAAACCGAGAAAACCCGAAGAGATAATGGAGCGCATCCACCTGGCCGAAGAAGTCGAACCTGTGGCGGTGGGGATAGATGTAGATGCGGCTGGACTCCTCAACATGAGAGGGTCGGGACAGTTCGTGGGGCCTTTAAGCCCTTCGACCTTAGAGAAAATCTGCTCCTCGACGAAGCTGCCCGTGGTAGTAAAGGGCATCATGACAAAAGACGAGGCAATTGCCGCCTATGAAGCCGGCGCAGCGGGGATAGTGGTCTCAAACCACGGCGGCAGAGTGCTCGACCACACGCCGGGCACGGCCGAAGTCCTTCCCGAGATAGCTGATGCCGTAAAGAGCAAAATAACCGTGATGGCCGACGGTGGCGCAAGGAGCGGCACGGACGTGCTCAAGTTCTTGGCGCTCGGGGCTGACGCCGTCCTCATCGGAAGGCCTGTAGTGTGGGCCTTAATGGGGGGCGGGGTTGAAGGGGTTTGCCTGCTCTATAAAAGGCTAGCCTCGGAACTCGAAATCGCCATGATCCTCACAGGCTGTCGATCACCCGAGGTGGCAAATAGATCCATCATATACAAGCATGAGCAAATATAAACAAGGCTCCTCTTGGAGACTGCGAGGAGCCTTGTCAAAGGATGCGCGTATTTAAAACTCCTTATAGGCGCTCTTCGCTGCACCGCAGACCGGGCACTTGTCAGGAGCGGCCTCGGTTATGGTGTGACCACACACAGAGCAGATATAAACCTTGCCCACCTCCAGGTCTTTGCCGGCCTTGGCTGCTTCCTGAGCCTTGCGATACAGCTCTGCGTGGAGCTTCTCGGCCTCGAGTGCAAAGGTGAAGGACCTTGCAGCCTCTTTCTCGCCCTGAAACTTGGCCGTCTCCAAATATACCGGATACATCTGCTCCACTTCGAAGACTTCGCCCATTATAGCGCCGCTCAAATTGTCCGCGGTCTTCTTGAGGCCGAAGACGCCGCCTGCCGTAACGGGATGATCCCCTATATCTCCGTCAAGGACGGTAAAGTGGTTATTCGCATGGACCCACTCAGCGTAGGATATGGCATTGAAGAGCCTCGCTATATTGGGAAACCCTTCCTTCTTTGCCGTCTCACTCCACGTCAAGTAGCGCATATGCGCCATGCTCTCGCCGCCATAGGCGGAACGCAAGAAGTCGGCAGTCATAGCATTTTTAACAGCCATATTCCAAACCCCCCTCACAAGAATTTGTATCGCTTTTAAACTATAATCCATAGAACTTTGAAGCGTCAAGCCCTTGGGTTGTCTCGCTTAAGAGCAACATTACGCTTGGAGATTAAAGCAGAGCCGCTATTCCCTTTGATGACAAATGCCGATCGTTGGATATTGACTTTCGCAATCCTAAAACTATGGGGACTTGAAGTTAGAGGCGCTTGCATCGGATGTTTTCCTCATCAAGACATAATCAAACTCTGCCAGCGGGATTCCGTAATCCCTCGCAACGAACTTTCCCACCTCTTCCACCCGCCAACCATCCTCGGTCAGCTCCTGCAAAGGCAAACCTTCAGGGCTCCTGCCCACAAATAAAACTGCCCTGGCATATCCTTGAAGCCCTTTAGTCTCAGGGAACCATTGCTTATATATGAGACTCTCTTCCCCTACGAGGTTGGGACCGGCGGTATAGGTCACTCCCTCTCTCTCGAAGTCGTTTTTGCCGAAGAGCTTTGTGCGGTAAAAGGCAAGCTCACTCGTGACCTTGTGTTTGTCCATGCCAACTATAAGGGGCTCTTCCCCCAGGGCCTTTTCCCACCGGTCTTCCAACCCCTCCACCTGCCGCGCCAGATCCTCCCAACCCACCATAGGCACATTTTTTGGATACGCTAAGATCGGGAAGCCCAAAGTCGCATAATGTAACGCGAAGCCGAAGACCAGCAATATGACGGCTACGGTGGGAAACCATGCCCTCCTCAAGAAGGCAACCAGCCTGCCCTCACCGCTGACCATATGCCATGCCATTATAGGAATGAGAGAAAGCCAAGCGGGGCCCGTCCAGTTGAGCTTGACCTCTCGAAAAAGGCTAAAAAGCGTAAAGACAGCGACTGGGAAGAGAGCCGTAAGGGTCAAAAACATGAACTTCCGCCTCCCTAACGACGCCGTCGTCTTTGGGGATATGGCCGCTACGGCTGCTGCCACGCCGGTGGGCGAAAGGAGCAACAATAGATACGCCACCGTATCGAGAAGGGAAAATCGCGTAGGACCCAGCAATCTGCGCGGGCCTTGAAAACTGAAGGAGATCCAGTTGTGTTGGGCGTTCCATATTATTGCGGGAGAGAATATGGCGAAGGCTATGAGGAGGGCCAGGTATGGCCTGACGCTCGACAGCTTCTTACGGGAGATCGGATCAACAAGCATAAAAAGCAGGGTCCCAGCCCCTAACAGGGCGATCGTATACTTAGACAAGAGCCCCAACCCGGCACAAATCCCTACGCCCCACCAGGCCGAACGTTCCTCTCCGAGGAGGGCCCGTTCCAAAAAATACAACGTCCCGGCCCAAAAAGCCACGAGCGGTGCATCTGGCGTCATGATCATGCCGATGCCGAAGAAGAACGGTATGGTTGAAAAGAGCAGCAGAGCGGGCCAAGCTACAGACTTTTCAAAACAATTTTTCGCCAAGCCGTATATGAAGAAGGCGGCAGTTACCCACGAGAGGAAGGCGCCGATCCTGACGAAAAACTCCGCATGGCCGAAGATGCCAGTGAAGAGCGCTATAATCCAAGCCACCATAGGAGGGTGGTCCAAGTAACCGATATCCAAGTGTTGAGCGTAGTTCCAATAATACGCTTCCTGCGGTATGAGCTCCATGGTGCCCATGTAAAAGAGGCGCAATAAAGCCGCGTAAGATACGACTAATACCGTTACCATACCCCAATATACCTTTTCGTTCCTCCTCAGGCTAGTCACAGGGAATACGAAGAATGCCGATCCCAAATATGTAACTGCGGCGGACGCTGCAATCGCCAACGTTACGGCCGCAAGCGGCGGCCATTCCCAAGAGCGAGCCGCTGTGGCCAGAACCCCTCCGCGCAGGAAAAGGGCCGCCCCGGCCACGGCGAAAAACGCCGCACGCTCCCTCCTGGGCGAAAGGTGAGATTGTCCCCCTCCGAAGGCAGCCTTGGCATTATAGAAATTGAGGAAAACCGCGGGCATAAAGCTCGCCACATGGGCTTGGCCTGGAGGGAAGCGCAGAGAAGATGCAACCCAGAAGAGCAGAAAATCGAAGATCATGCCAGAGATCCCCAGCACTGACACGTAAACGCCGCCCCTTACGCTTCCTCTCCTGACCATACGTCTTCCCCTCTCTGTCAAAGCTCGAAAAATGACACCACCATCAATTATCCCATGCCATTATCATTTCGCGGTCAGCACTTGGCCGGGCAGATCGCCTGTGGGCTTTCCATCGGATATGACTGGAATGCCGTTTACCAGGACATGTGCGATGCCATCCGGATATTGCCGCGGCTCCTCGAAGGTGGCGCGATCGGCAACATGAAGGGGGTCAAAAACCACTACATCGGCGGCAAGCCCTTCCTTAAGCACGCCGCGGTCTGTCAGGCGAAAGGCAGCGGCAGGAAGGCCCGTCATCTTCTTGACGGCCTCTTCGAGGAAAAGCACCTTCTCCTCCCGAACATATTTACCCAATATCCTGGGGAACGTCCCGAAAAGCCTCGGATGGGGTTTGCCAGAGCCGTATATACCGTCTGTTCCAACCATCACCCAGGGCCTTTTCATGACTTCGATGAGACTTTCCTCGCAGTTCTGGAAGACGACCATGGTAGCCTTATTCTTTTCCTCCAGTACGATATCCATGACGGCAGCGATGGGATCACAGCCGCGTTCTGTAGCGATAACGGCTATGCTCTTGCCCACGATCGCGGGGTTGTTGCTTCCCACGGAGGATACGATCACGTTCTCCCATCCTTCCCTCTTTCCCCGGTCCTCCCAGGAGGGCGTCGGGTGAGCGAACGATTCCCTGATTTTTTCCCTCTCTGCTGAATCGCTCAGGCGTGACAGGAGCATATGAGCGCCGCCGGCATGCACCCATGGCGGTAGACAGGCCGAGAGGGCTGTGGAGCCGGCTATATATGGGTATTGGTCGGCTGTGATCGCTAACCCTTCTTTCTTATGATTTTCCAGATTGTCCAAAATTTCCTTTGCTCTCCCCCAATTGTTCTTGCCGATGGTCTTCAGATGCGATATGTGGAGGTGTACACCGGACGCGCGGGATACATTAAGCATCTCGCGATGGGCGTCCATTATGCTGTCGGCTTCATTACGGACGTGAACTACCAGGGCGCCGGAGCATTCTGCCACAACCTTACACAACTCCACGAGCTCATCAAAGGCGGCATAGCAGCAGGGAGGATATATGAGGCCCGTAGAGAGTCCAAGGGCACCCGAACGCATGCACTCGTCCAGGATTTGCTTCATCTGGGCCAATTCATCACGAGAGGCATGGCGGTCTTCCATGCCCATGACAGCTATGCGCACGGCACCGTGGCTCGCGAGCACGCCTATGTTATTGATTATCCCCTTCCGGCTATACCGTTTTAGGTATTCGGCGAAAGAACTCCAATCCCATTCGATATCTGGTGTGCCCAAAAGCCCTGCCAAATGCTCCTGAAGCATCTCCTTCGCACCAGCGGAGGTGAGAGGAGCTAAACCCAGGCCGTCTTGGCCCAAAACTTCCGTGGTAACCCCTTGCCTTACCTTTTCCTCCAAATGGGGATTGTCGAGGAGCATTAGGTCGCTGTGACTGTGTGTGTCGATAAATCCAGGAGCCATGCAAAGCCCGCAAGCATCGATGACGGTTTTAGCCCCCTCCTCTATGCGTCTGGCAATCGAGGCGATCTTGCCGCCTGAAATAGCCACATCGGAGATAAAGCCTGGGCTTCCTGTGCCGTCTATTACGGTGCCACCCTTGATCAGTACGTCATACATGACGAAATCCCTCCTTAGATCTTAGCGAGAGGCTCTTAGTCGGCGCATCTACCGCCGTCCACCAAAAGGAGTGTACCCGTGACGAAGTCAGAGGCTTTCGAGGCGAGATACACGATCGCTCCCGCCACGTCCTCGGGAGTCCCAAGCCTCCCCATGGGTATGCTTCTCGCGATACTTTCGTAATGATCGTCCACCTTTAGATAATCGCGTGTCAGGTCGGTCTCTACATAGGCTGGCCCTATGGCATTCACGTTGACGCCACAGGAGGCGAGTTCCATGGCGAGCACCTTGGTCAAAAGCAAAACCCCAGCTTTGCTTGCCGCATAGGCCGAGTGGTTAGGGTGTCCCAATACCGACGAAACGGAGCCCATGTTTATGATTTTGCCCTGCCCTTGAGCCTTCATGATCTTGGCCGCTTCCTTACAGCACAAGAAGGTCCCCTTTAGGTTTACGTTCATGATCTTGTCCCAATCTTCCTCAGGAAACTCCACCACGGGAAGCCTCTTGTTGATCCCGGCCATATTGACTAAGATATCCAACTTGCCGTAAGTCTTCATTATGTCGCCGAAGACCTGCGAAACCTGATCCGAACGCGTAATGTCAGCATCGAAAAACGATATATTTCTTCCCATGGCATCGAACTCACTCTCGAGATGCCGCACCTTCGATGTGTCCAAGTCCACTACAGCCACATGGCAGCTGTGCTGTCCCAAGGCCAAAACTGCTTCTCTGCCTAAGCCGCCGGCCCCACCAGTGACGGCTGCCACCCTGTTCGTGAGGTCGAAGAGGCCTCTATAGTCTTTAGAAGGCATCCTTATCTTCCTCCGCCTTCATGAGGGCACCTTGAGAAGAAGGCCCCACCATTGCCCTGTAGATATCGAGATATCCACCTGGGAAACGCCTATAGGGTTTGCGCGGCGTGGCGCATTTGAGGCGCTTTTCTATTTCGGCATCCGAAAGTCGCACATTGAGTTTCCTGTTCGGGATGTCTATGTCGATCACGTCGCCATCCCTGAGGGCAGCTATAGGGCCACCATCCGCAGCCTCAGGGGATACATGGCCGATACACGGCCCCCTCGTGGCGCCGGAAAACCTGCCATCCGTGATCATGGCGACCGAGTCACCCAGACCCATACCGACGATGAGCGCGGCAGGTATTGAAAGCTCCCTCATGCCAGGTCCTCCCTTGGGGCCTTCGTACCGCACCACGAGCACATCGCCTGGCTTCACCGTCTTGCCCAGAAGCGATTCCCTCACATCCTCCTCGCTGTCAAACACCTTGGCTGGCCCGGTGTGGACCATCATTTTGGGATCGACGCCGCTCTGTTTCACGATGGCACCGCCAGGAGCGAGGTTTCCTTTGAGGACAGCGAGTCCTCCTTCGTGGCTTATGGGGTCGTCCAACGGACGAATCACATCTCTCCTCACGATTTTGGCCT
This sequence comes from uncultured Acetomicrobium sp., assembly GCA_964438265.1. Lineage (GTDB taxonomy): Bacteria > Synergistota > Synergistia > Synergistales > Thermosynergistaceae > Thermosynergistes. The sequence goes on from CAYTKB010000028.1 coordinate 14,336, forward strand.
TTTCCAGGAGCTCGCCGAGGCATTTGCCGGTAACGGTGAGCACCTCGAGATTGAGAAGAGGGGAGAGCTCCTTCATCACCGCGCCTACGCCGCCCGCCTCATGTAAGTCTTTGACGTTAAACTGCGCTGCGGGCTTAAACTTCGCTATGCACGGCGTCTTACGGCTCAAGCTGTCAAACATTTCAAGCGGTATAGATATGCCCGCCTCCGCGGCAATAGCTGGCAGATGCAACACAGCGTTCGACGAACCGCCCGTGGCTAAGACGAACTTAATGGCATTCTCGAAGGCCTTTGCCGTCATTATGTCCCTCGGCCTTACACCTTCCTCAACCAACGCTACGGCGCGCCTGCCGGTATATTTTGCGAGCCTCAGGCGACCCGAAGAAACAGCCGGCACAGTAGCAGCCCCAGGAAGGGCCATACCTAAGGCTTCTATGACACATCCCATGGTGCTGCCTGTTCCCATCATGGCACACACGCCAGCAGTGGGGCAGCTTTCAGACTCGACCTGGATGAACTCCTCATCGCTCATGGCCCCCACGCTGACCTTTCCCATGCCCTCTTTTATATCGCACATCACCCATTCCTTGCCCAAAAACTTCCCCGGCACCATCGGGCCGGCGGGCAAGAATATGGAGGGGAGGTTGATCCGCGCGGCGGCCATGAGCATGGCCGCAGGGGACTTGTCGCAAGAGGCCAAAAACACCGCTCCGTCGAAGAGGTCTATATGCCCACCTATCATGGTCTCTATTTCCGCGGCCATGAGCTCTCGGCTGGGTAGGACGTAATGCATTCCAGCTCCCTGTGCCCATCCGTCACAGATAGAAATCGTGTGAAACTCGACAGGAACGCCGCCGGCGCTCCACACACCGGCCTTCACATGCTCGGCCAAGGTCTTTAAATGCATGCATCCAGGGTGAATCTCGCTATAGGCGCTCACTACAGCTATTACGGGCTTGTTCATATCCTCGTCCGTATATCCGGCAGCCCTGAACATCTGCCGCGGATAAGCTCCGGTGACTCCTTCAAGAACCTGATGTTTTCGACTCGTCATTTCTCCACCCCCGCAAGATCTTTAGGCGTTGTGATATATTTAAGTTTAAGTTTAAACCATAAATGTCATAAATGCAGCGAGCGTGAAAGGCCATGAATATCGTTGTCCTGGTAAAAATTGTACCCGATATAGAAAAAGTCACGTTCAACGTGGAAAACGGCACGGTGGACAGGGCTTCCGCACCTCAGGAGATCAACCCCTTCGACCTGAACGCCCTCGAAGAGGCGGTAAAGATCAAAGAAAAGGTCGGCGGAAGGGTGACAGTCGTGTGTATGGGACCTCCCGAAGCGAAGGAGGTCCTCAAAGATGCCCTGGCAAGGGGCGCCGACAGGGCGATTTTGCTTTCGGACAAGAAGCTGGCCGGTTCTGACACCCTTGCCACCTCATACGCGCTCTCCTGCGCCATAAAAAAGCTGGGCGAACTCGACCTGATATTGTGCGGCGAAAAGACCACAGACGGCGACACGGGCCAAGTGGGGGCCGAAATAGCGGAGCATCTGGGCATCCCCCACGCCTATTACGTCTCACGCCTTTCCATCGAAGGAGAAAAAGCCGTCGTGCATTCGGAGATGGAAAACAGGCTCCTCGTCATGGAATTTCCTCTGCCGATGCTAATCTCTGTGACCAAAGACATAAACGCCCCTAGGCTACCCTCTCTCAAAAGCAAGCTCGCCTCCCGCAAAAAGGAGGTAGAGGTGTGGTCGGCCGCTGACATAGGAGCAGACGAAACTAAGCTTGGTTTCCCAGGTTCACCCACGATGGTTTACAAGGTAACGTTTCCCACCGAAGAAGGAAGAAAAGGCCTAATTTTCAAAGACACAAACGAGGGAGTCGAAGAAATAGCCAAAGCCCTCGCGCCTTTTAAGGTCTAACCACCTGCGCATACGACGACTTCACCCATTCGCCTCTTCTGAACCGTATCCCTCTCATATCTGAAGTAGATCTACTCTGACCACAGGACTAGCACTTCTAATTGAGCAAGAGGCTGCCCGGAGTTTTGCCTGCGCTGTGGCCTGCAACCGACTTTACTCCCAATAACACAGCAAAGATACTGATATGCCAGCTGAAAAATCGATTAAGCTTTTCTTTAGATTGACACAAAAGGCCGGGTATTGTTTTTTTGGTAACAAGCGTCAGCATTTCAGTCCATATATAACATCGAGGATTGAGCCATCACGATACTCCACTATCGCAGCAATCCGCGATTCGTCAAATCCAATTGGATCCATACAGCCAGTAAGAGTTTCTGTTTCCAGACGTAGTTTTTCAATATCGATCACGCGAACGCCACCTTTAAGGGCTAACTTCAGAAGGTCCTCCCTGCGTGGGCTGATACATACGCCTCGTTCGGTAACAATCGCGTCTACACACGCACCAGGGGTACATATAGTTTGGACACTTTTTTTGATAGAAGGCAATCCCTTACGGAAGCTAGGCAAGACTACTACAGTTAACGCCGCACCAGCTGCTGCATCGGGATGGCCCCCCATCCCACTGCGCAAACGCCCATTATGACCAGTCAAAAGGTTGACGTTAAAGTCCACGTCAACATCAAGGGCACCTAAAACGGCTACGTCGAGTTGATGGGTCATGCATCTGGCATTCAAAGGATTCGCATACCAAGAGGCATCAATTTCATAATGAGTAGAATTTCGAAGCATAGAAGCTCCCATGGCAGGGTCGAAACTCTGAACATCGTAAAGAGCCTTAAATAAGCCTTCTTCCAGTAAGGGAACCATATCGGCAGTGATGCCACCAAGAGCAAAGCTGCCTACAACTCCTTTTTGCTGCATATATGCACGCACGTATTGCGTCACTGCCATAGAAATTCCCCCTCCACCGGCCTGATAGGAAAAACAGGGGTGAATAGCGCCAGAGGCAACGATTAGTTCATAAGCATGATAAGCCAATGCCAACTGTGTGGGGCTTTTGGTGACGCGTATTGATCCAGTGGCCAGCTCTCGAGGGTCACCGATGGAATCCAACACTACCACTTGGTGTACTAAATATTGTGGGATGGAAATCCGAGGAGTCAGGGGGAATTCGACTAAATTATCAGTAACTGCGATTACATGTCTGGCAAAACGGGCGTCATGAATGCCATAGCCTAAAGAACCAAACGCCGAGGGGCCACTTATGCCAGTCATGTTGCCGCACTTATCACACGCAGAGGCAGCTACGAAAGCCACATCGATAGATATGGATCCCTCCTCTACAGCTCGAGCGCGGCCGCCATGGGTTCGGATAACAACGGGTGGGAGATATTCATTCTTAGTCTGATAATAGTCACCCACAGCACCTCGAATGGAGGCACAAATCTGTCGGATTAGGCCAGAATTGATATAATCCACTACAAAGTCATGACACTCTAATAACGCTGAACTTACCAGCGTAAGATCCTTAAATCCCATATTGTCAAGCTCTGCCAGTACTTGAGAAATCACTCTATCGCCATTTCTTAGATGATGATGAAAACTGATAGTCATTCCGTCGCGAAGCCCAGAACGCTCGATAGCTGTTCGTAGGTCAGGCGCTACTTTATTTGTATTAATCGGAGCCACATCGCGCTTGACTGCCGCAATAGTATTGAAGGCAGGAGGTGTAGTAACCCCTGTTACCCCAGCAAACGGACGAACAGCGCCTATCTCCGGCAGCTCTGTCGGAACTAAGCGTCCGGCTGCGTTTTTTACCATATTCACGGTAATACCTCCTCGGGATCGCAAGGAATGCCAGCTTGCGCTAACACGTGTATAGCTTGACGGATAACTGGACCATCTACCATCTTTCCATTAACACTGAAGACACCTCGTCCTTCTGCACGAGCCACCTTCGCCGCAGCAATCACATCCATAGCATGAGACAAAATCTCATCAGGAGGACAAAAGCCTTCGTTAATAACTCGAATCTGAGATGGATGAATTGCTGACTTGCCAGCAAAACCCATTGCTGCGGCTAACTTGGTGCTAGCTAATAGGCCTTCCATATCGTCAATGTTCGTGTAAACGGAATCAAAACAATCGATCCCCGCTGCTTTCGCTGCTAAAACTATGCAACCTCTTATATAAGCTAATTCTTCACCAGACGATGTCCTTTGAATGCCCATGTCAGCCATCAAGTCCTGTTCACCCAATCCAATACCTTTTACGCGAGAACAACTGCGCACCAAGTTTGTTACGTTCTCCACAGCTCGTGCCGATTCCAACAAGATGTGAAGGCCAATACCGCCCTCAGGCAACCCATTAGCCTTCTCGAGCTCTGATATTTTTCTATCAACCGTACATATGTCATCTGTCGACTCAACTTTAGGCAAGCGAATCACATCAGGAT
>CAYTKB010000029.1:0-18528 GCA_964438265.1 uncultured Acetomicrobium sp.
GTCGCTCAAAAAAGTCACAAGCTCATCTCTCATCTCATCGACTTTGCGAGATATCCTCTCCACGATATAAGCAGGCACATCCATCATTTAGGCCTCCTTTTTGAAATAATTTTTAAAGTAGCCAAAATATCATACTCTATTTTGAGCCTCTTTTGAAGGTGGCCAAAAGCATCTGTGGAATATAGCCAGCACGCTGACATCGCCTTATGTTCTATAATGAGATTTCGCATAAAGACGAGCACATCACGGCGAAGGGAAGTGGTAGGGTTGATAAGCAAACTCCTTTTTGAGGCGGTGCAGATCCCCGGCCCGTCTGGCCACGAAGGGCGCGTAGCGGCGTGGATGGAGGAGAAACTGCGTTCCCATGTGGATGAGGTCTGGCGCGACAGAGCGGGCAACGTCATTGGGAAAAAGAAAGGCAAAAATTCCCAAAATAGCCTGATGCTCGCCGCTCATATGGACGAAGTCAGCCTCGTTGTGAGATCTGTGAGCGATGTCGTACGCTTCGAGGTGGTAGGGTGGATAGATCCGAGAACGCTCCTTGGTTCGCCGGTCCTCATCCTTGCAAGGGGCGAAGACATTCCAGGTGTAATCCGCTCTACGAGCGCTCATCTTGCGGAAGCTGGAGGAGAAGTGGAGCTTTGGGTTGACGCGGGAAGTCGCACGTCCGATGTAAGGATCGGCGATCCCATCGTGTTCGCCACGAATCCGAGATGGCTCAGTCCGGATGAGAGAATACTGGCAAGCCATGCCATAGATGACAGGATCGGTCTGTGCGTCCTCATCGATGTGGCCAAAGAGCTGACTGAACAACCCGAGTGCGACATATATTATGTAGCCACGGTCCAGGAGGAGGTTGGAGGATATGGGGCAGTATTTGCCGCCGGAGAGATAAAACCCACCTGGGCTGTTGCAATAGACACGGCCTTCGCCTCCGACCCTGCTCTACCCGAAAACCCTCCTTTGGACTCCGGTCCAGTAGTGCGGCGTTTTGTGATGTCTCAGCCGAGAGGACCGCTCTACCCGCCGTCAATTCTCTTTTCAAGCGCTCCCTTGGGTGATGCAATGATGGAAAGCGCTAGAAAGCAAGGTCTCCCCGTGAATGAGGACATAAACTGTCGCACCTTCACAGATGCATGCAGAATCTTCGATGCCCACCCCGACATCGCTTGTTTGCCTTTCCTCATTCCGCGCCGTTACTCCCATTCGCCATACGAGGTGGTAGATGTGCACAACGCAGACATTACCGCACAAATCATCCTTGGCGCTCTGCCGCTCGTATTCGCCTCATAATCAAAGCGAGCCTTTGCCGAACGAAGACGAGCCTATAGTTAGGAGTATGCCCTTCGAGTTTTGTCGAAAAAGCGCAGGTTGAGTTGGCAAGGGCTATAGCATGTCTTTTGAAAAACTGAGTTAAAATTCGTGCCTCAACCCTATTGTATTTCATCTAAAGCCGAGTATAATCCGCAAATAAATGGGGTCAAATATAGACGATCTTCCGACACTGCAAGCGAGAAAGCGTGTAAGCTATGCGAATGTATGCCCCCTGATGGCGATGCGAACGACGTTTAGGATCGCGATGCCGGTATCACAGGCAGGGCTTGTAGTATGTCGGAAGACAAACGGAGGTGGCGTGAATCGAGGACTGGAACAGTAGATTTCAGGCCTTAGCTTCACTTCCCGCAAGGGAATAACTCTTAATTTCGGGGGGCGTAGTTGTAATGATGGAAAAGGAGGATCCTGGACCATCGCGTGCAAATGAGAAAACTGAAGTCAGGGTTATAGGCATCGCTTATAATCTGCGGCGCTGCGCCGCTGGCGATGAACCTGACGACCGCTATGAAGAATATGATTGTATAGAGACAGTTCAGTCGCTTAAAGACACAATAGAAGCATTTGGGTTTAAAGTCGTTCTGCTGGAGCAGAACGACTTCTTCTTTGATGCCCTCAGGCAAACCAGGCCGGACTTCGTCGTAAACATCGCTGAAGGCTTGGGAGTTACAAGAGGGCGCGAATCGCAAGTGCCAGCAATCCTTGAAAGCCTTGGAATTCCTTATGCAGGCTCGGATTCCGTAGCTTGCGCCCTTGCGTTAGACAAGTGGCACACGCATCATATGCTCGTATCTGCCGGGCTGCCGGTGCCGACGCTCTTCATGTTCTCTGAGGAGGGTGACCTCTGGACACACGGGCAGATTTTTTTGCATCACAGGGAATATATAGTGAAACCACGTTGGGAAGGTTCGTCCAAGGGCATATTTGCCGATTCCATAGTGAGGACTCACACCGAGCTCACCGAAAGGGTGAGGAGGATTTGGGAACGCTACAGGCAGCCGGCCATCGTCGAGGAATACCTTCCAGGAATCGAGATCACCGTCGGCGTGCTTGGCAATAGGCCACCGCAAGTAATAGGCCTGATGGCAGTCAACCCAGAACCCACCGATGATGGCCACAGCTTCTACACGCTTGAGCACAAGAGAAATTGGGAGCAAAAGGTCCGTTATGCACCTCCGGAGACCTTGAGCGAAGAGATTCGCCTATCGATCTCAAGAGATGCCATAAGATGCTTTCAATTCTTAGAGCTCAAGGACATCGCGCGCATAGATTTCAAGCTCGATAAGTGGGGCGTTCCGAAGATCATAGACGTAAATCCCTTGCCAGGGCTTTCCGAAATTTACAGCGATCTTCCGATCCTCTATAGGCTCAGCGGTGGCAGGTATGAAGACCTCATACGAAGCTTCCTAAGTGAGGCTTTTGCTCGATATGGCCTGTCTTGGCCATGTTTAATCGAGGTGAAGGTCCCCTATGCCGAGTATTGATGATCGTCGCATAATCGTAGTCGTGGGGCGCGAAGAGACCGATAGAGAAGATATTCTGGACGTTTTACGATGCCGCAACTCGGTCATGGAAGCCTTAGAGAAGTCGGGTTATGAAGCCATCCCTGTAGATATTACAAGGGAAGATTTTTGCTCATACGAAAGCTTGATGATGAAAATCTTGCAATATGAGCCAGTATGTGTTTTTAACCTCTTTGAGGGGTTTTCGAATTCGCCTTTCATGGAGGCGCAGTTCGCGGCTTTGCTCGAATCACTGGGCATGCCATTTACAGGCAATGGATCTCGTGCACTGGCAAACTGCCTTGACAAGGCTATCGCTCGTGAGATGCTTCGCAGGGCCGGGCTTCCAATAGCGCCTGGAGTCTGTATCGCCTCTGAAAGGGATTTACACAAAGTCTCGAGGTTGAGGTTTCCTCTCTTCTTGAAGCCGCGCTTAGAAGATGGCAGCGTCGGCATAGATGGCGACTCCATCGTCTACGACAAAGTCGATCTTTGGCATCTATTGAAAGAGAGGCTACGGCTCTTCCCTCACGGCGTCATTGTGGAAGAATACCTCGACGGACCTGAATACAGCGCTGCCCTCATGGGGGTGCAACCCTTTGAATTTGTGGCGGCAGCGCGCGTGGAGTACAGGAAAGACCTCGGCACCAGCACATACCGTGGCTTCGATTCCAAATGGCGCCCCGAAAGTATCGATTACCAAAAGATCGCAACGGTCGTCGAAAAGGGGATACCTCCACAACGTCGCAGGGAAATCGAGCAACTATGCAGAAAAGCAGGTTCCGTCATGGGCTGTCAGGGGTATTTCAGGGTCGATCTGCGAGAAGGAGCGGATGGACTCTATATCCTTGAGGTCAATCCAAACCCGGATATCAACGTCGACAGCGGCTTTACAAAACAGAGCGAACATAGAGGGTATGATTATAGTTCTATGGTAGCGAGACTTGTCGAAATGGCCATGAATGGGAGGCTTAGATATGTCAAGCTACGCAAAGGATTTAGTAGCACAGTGCATCGATATAGCTCATCGGACGAATGCCTTCTCGGAAGCCGAGGTTGACGTTCTCGAGGAGGTTCTACACGATTGGGCTGTTTCTAAGGGGAAAGAATATCGCTTGCGCCTCTTTTTCGACGATCAAAAGGTCGGCGGGTTTGTCATCTTTGGGATGACCCCCATGACGAAATACGCCTGGGATATATATTGGATAGCTGTGGATCCGGAGTTGCAAGGCAGAGGGATTGGGAAGTCGCTGATAGCGCAGGTGGAACGAGAAGTCGTTGGGCAGGCAGGACAGGCGATCCTAAGGATTGAAACCTCAGGTAAGCCCAGTTACGCAAGACAGAGGTCATTTTATAAATCTTGCGGTTTTGAGGAAAAGGGGCGAATTGAGGATTTCTATCAACTCGGAGACGATTTGGTGATTTACGCAAAGAAGATCTCGGACGCTTGACCTGAGGGCCTCGTCCGGCTAAAATATTTATATAAGCGGGACGTGGCGCAGCCTGGCTTAGCGCACCTGCATGGGGCGCAGGTGGTCGGAGGTTCAAATCCTCTCGTCCCGACCAGAAATCTAAGCGGGAAGTTGCAAAGCTTCCCGCTTTCTTAATTCGAAAGAAGGGTATGACCAGAAGAGTTCATTCAACAAAGAGCAAACTCGGACAAAATTTTCTCGTAGACAAAGGCATCCTCAACCAGATCGTAAAGTTTGCTGAGATTGGCCAAGACGATGTCATATTAGAAATCGGGGCTGGGGAAGGGAATCTCACAAGGCTTCTCTTAGAAACAGGTTGTAGTCGCTTGTATGCCGTAGAGATTGACACAGACCTGAAGCCTTTCCTAAAAACGCTCGAAGGGCCACGCCTTGAGCTCATTTTTGGTGATGCCGTGAGGTTGGATTTTACTGCCCTCGCCCCTGCGCCGAACAAGGTAGTGGCTAACATACCTTACCACATAACTACGCCGCTCTTGTGGCATATCCTGGAGGATTTGACTCCAAAGGGGCTCTGTAGGATTATCGTCATGGTACAACAAGAGGTCGCACGGCGACTTCAAGCCCAACCGCATTCTAAAGAGCGTTCTCCCTTGGGGATTACACTTCAGGCTATGGGGAACATAAGAACATTGCGCTCAGTGCCACCCACAGCTTTTCGTCCGATGCCTAAGGTTAATTCAGCAATCGTTGAAATGAATATAAGCAGATGGATCGGGTTAGCTAATGACAGGCTATGGAGACGCGTCCTGCGAGCGAGCTTTTCTAAAAGACGTAAAACCTTGGCTAACGCGTTAAGCTCCTGCCTTCTAATTGAAAAAAGGATTCTCGAGGAGCTGCTGAAAAGACAAAACCTCAGTCTTCTTGCTCGTCCAGAGGACCTGAACATTGAAGACTGGCTTTACCTTCGGGACAAACTTGAAGAGTTCTTGTCTGGGGTGAGCAGAAACTCACCCCTGACAATTAAGAAAACGTAATGCCGCTATTTGCCCACTGCCTCCCTGAGGGCTTTGCCTGGCCTGAACGCCGGAACCGCCTTTGCCGGAATCTTAATGACCTGGCTAGGGTTCTGAGGGTTGCGCCCTTGGCGAGCAGCGCGATTGCGCACCTCAAAGGTACCAAAACCCACAAGCTGCACCTTCTCGCCCTTGGCGAGGGCAGACGATATAGCGTCGAACACAGCTTCTACCGCCTCTCCAGATGCCTTTTTGCTAAGTCCAGTAGCCTTGGATACCGCATCGATCAAATCCACCTTCGTCATCAAGTACACCTCCTCGCTCGTGTTTTAGCTTGCTCGGAGCAAGTGCGCTCACTAGCTCCCATTATTACCTGTTCATTCCTGTCAAGTCAAGTCCTCACCGCAATGTCGACCGTCTGCCGACTCTCCTCCAGATAAAGCGCAGAGGCGTTCCCTCAAATTCCCAAGCCTTCCTGAATAATTTATCTATATGACGTTCAAAGGCCTTAGAAACGAGATCGACATCGTTGACTGAAAAAGCGAAAGTGGGAGGAGCCGTGCTCACCTGAGAGCACCTGACGATCTTGAGCTCTCTACCTGTTTTGCTTGGGAGCGTCTGGAAGGTCAGGAGATCTCGTAACGTTTGATTCAGCTCTGCCGAAGGGATCTTCCTTTGCCAGTTTTCATGAACTTCTACGGTGGCTGGATAAGTTTTGTGGACGTTCATCCCGGTTTTGGCGGAGATGAAGAGCAATGGTGCGTAATCAACAAATTGCATGGCATCCCTGACTTCAGCAGTTAGATGGTCCAATGTTGTTCCATCTATGAGGTCACATTTATTGATGATTAAGATGAGGCCCTTGCCCTTCTCTACAACCTGTCCTGCGATGTGTTTGTCCTGGTCTGTGGCATACTCTGCGGCATCCATCACCAGGCAGACTACATGAGCTTTCTCCATAGCTCTTTGTGCCCTGAGCGTCGAATAAAACTCCACTGGAGAGTCTATACTGCTTCTTCGTCTGAGGCCGGCGGTGTCTATAAAGCGAAAATGCCTTCCGCCGAAGACGATAGTGCTGTCGATCGCGTCTCTGGTGGTGCCTGGAGATTCGCAGACCAGCGATCTTTCCTGGCCTACTATGAGGTTTAGCAGGCTGGACTTGCCAACATTTGGACGGCCTACTATAGCTACGGCGATCTCGTCGTCCCTTCCGCCCTCCGCACATTCGTCCTCTGGCAGAAGCGAGATTATGACATCCAAAAGCTCGCCGATATTCCTGCTGTGTTCTGCGCTTACCCCTACTACATGCTCAAAACCGAGGTTTGAGGCTTCATATAAGGCTGAGTCGTGCTTTGGATCGTCTAACTTATTGACGACTAATATGACAGGGCGCCCTGTCTTCCTCAATAAGAGGGCGATATCTCTATCATCCCACGTGACGCCTTGACGACCGTCGATGACGAAGAGGAACAGTTCGCTTTCTTCCAATGTGCGCATGACCTGCCTTTTAATCCCTTCGACAAGCGGTTCGTCTGGACGCGTAGACAGCCCTCCTGTATCGACTACCTGAAAGCGCTCCTCTCTCCACTCCACGTCGGCATAAAGCCTGTCTCGCGTGACGCCAGGCGTGCTGTCTACTATGGATATGCGCCTTCCCGCGATCTTGTTGAACAGAGTGGACTTGCCTACATTGGGACGGCCCACTATGGCCACGGTTCTCAAAATTACCTCACTCCCGCCATATCGCGATCTTCGGAAAACCATTGCCTGACTGACCGATATGCATAAATGACCGCAAAACCTCCTGCAAATGACGCAGCTGTTCAACCTTGACCCATAAGACATCCTTGTCGGCCTCAGGATCATATACCGTCAAAGCCGCTTTTTTCAAGACCGCCTCCAACTCTTTCTTGCGACCGCGGGGGAAAGATATCTCGACCAGATACACATACGGTGGTAAAGAAAGCTCTCGCCGCTCTTTTAGCTCGTCATCCCAAAAGACCTTCCATCCCCTGACGAGCCCTCTCTGCCATCCCTTACCAGGAATGCGACTTTGGACTATCACTTCCCTCTCATCGGGCTCGATCCCGCGCCAACATGAATCCCAAATCATCCTGAAGGCTTGGAATTTAGCGTCGTAACAGGGCCTGGAAGCCTCAGCATCCGCGTTCATCCACCCGATCAAAGAAACCTGGTGCACGTCCAATAGAGAGAGGACTAATCTCGATCCCACTATAAGGCCTCCATTCTTAAGGGCCGTGAGCATCTCGGTCAGCTTGCGCCGCCCCTGTAGCTCTTTGTGCCACAAAAACGTCGGGTGGCTTCCGCCCAATAAGGCATTTGCCGTATGGAAGAGGACATCCAATCCCGGCCGGCGCCCCAGAATCAGCGAACTCCTACACCGCGGGCAGAAATCAGGCAGAGCGAGCCTCTCGCCGCACAACGGACAATGCAATTGCTCTCCCCTCTCGCCCAACCTCATAGCGGCACCGCATCTGGGACAAAAGAAAGACCATCCGCACTCCTCGCAAAACACCTCCATGGCATATCCCTTGCGATCCAAAACCCATAGAACCGTCCGCTTTGCCTTTACCTCTTCCAATGTGCGTTGGATGAGCAACTGATTTATCGGCAATGCGTCGGCAATGCCCGGATGATCAAACAGATGGGCTCTTTGAATTGAAACGAGGCGAATGTTTCCCTTTGAAGGCTTCAGAGGTGGCGGGGAATGCCTTACGTAAATCGCGCTGGATGGCATGCGCCCACCCAAGACGAAAGATGCTCCTGTGAGATCTGCTCTTTTGGCGACGATATGCCTCGAATTGAAGTACGGCGCCATCTGCCACGTATGGGCGCCGCTGCATTCGTCGTCGATCGCGATTAGGTCGAGTGATGGAAAGGGAGCAAAAGTTGCCGCCGGCGATCCCACAACCAGCGAAACCTCTCCCAGCCGGACAGAAAGCCACGCTTCCCACGCTTTCTTCCAGCCTCCAGCGGGCCAAAGCAATCCCTTTTCTTTTAACTCCGCCGGCAAGGTCTTCCAGAAGAGGCGAGCCTGCACTTGCTCTGGGAATAAAATCAGGGCGTTGCCCCCGGCTTTCTCTAAAAGTTCGACATACTGCTCCCATCTAATGACATCCCTCGGGACATAGCAAAATGCTAATTTGCCGCGAGTTGCCTCTGGCGCCACTTGAATGGATGTGCCCACAGGTTCTCCCCTCATAAGTGGTGCCGGTGACATTAGTTTGAGCACTCTTCCCAAGCTGCATAGATATGAAGCCGAAGCCCACTTGGCCAATTCCCAGAGCTCGAGGCCCAACGGCGGCGCGTCGTCCAAAACGGCCTCGACTTCGCGCACTTCACTCTCAGGAGTATGATCAGTCATCGACACCACAAAGCCGACTCGCTTTGCCTTTCTCAAGGGAACTATGACTCTGCAACCGGGGTCTATCGGGCGCTCTGTACGGTAGGTAAGGTCATTCCACCAGAGACCTGGAAGGGCCACATCCACAAATAAACTCATCGCGCTGGAGGAAGCCGCGTTGACGCTATTTCCCAAACGGAGTCTGCCACAGCTTCCTTGCTCCCATTAAGCTCCGCTATCACGCCTTTTGTATCCAACACTTTGACGGCATTGGTGTCTGAAGCGAAGCCAGCTCCAGGCGCCGTGATATCGTTTACGACGATCATGTCAAGACCTTTGCGGGCCATCTTCAATCGCGCATTCTCTAGAAAGTTCTCGCTCTCCGCAGCAAAACCGATCAGCAGTTGATCCTGTCTCTTGTTTAAGCCCACCGCAGCGGCGATATCGGGATTTTGCACGAGTTGTAACTCGAGCTTTTCTTTTCCCTGACGCTTTATCTTTTGAGTCTTTCGCTCTTCTGCTTTAAAATCACTTACAGCTGCTGCCTTTACAATCACATCTGCCCACGAGAGATGCTCCATCACCGCTCGGCCCATTTCTTCAGCAGAAGTGACTGAGACAAAGTGCGCCCAGTGAGGCTGAGGCAAATTGACTGGACCAGAGATGAGCACTACCTCTGCCCCCCTATACCAAGCGGTCCTGGCCATGGCGTATCCCATCTTGCCGCTGCTCGGGTTGCTCAGAAACCGCACGGGATCGATGAACTCCCATGTGGGACCAGCTGTCACAAGAATGTGCTTGCCTTTCAAATCCTTTTGGGGGCAAAGGGATCGCCATATCTCTTCCAAGATCACATCGACGCCGGGCAATCGTCCTTTGCCCTCGTACCCGCAGGCCAATTCCCCCTCCTCCGGCTCAAAGACGAAATACCCGAGCTCTCGTAACCGTCTGACGTGCTCCTGAGTGGCTTCGTGTTCCCACATATGGACGTTCATCGCCGGAAAGATGAGAACAGGAGCACGCGTGGCCAACAACGCAGCACCGAGGAGGGTTTCGGCTTCGCCCAGGGCGGCACGGCGCAATACGTTGGCAGTGGCAGGCGCCACAAGTGTCACTTCAGCCCAATCGGCCAGCTTGATGTGAGGAATTTTCCACCCCTCCTCCGGATTCAAAAAGTCCGATTGGCGCCAAACCTTCCTTTCCGCCAACGTTGACAGGACCAAGGGAGCGACGAATCCCTCTGCTGCTTCAGTTAAGATTACCTCTACTTCGCAATTGTAACTTTTAAGCGCCCTCACAATCTGAGGTGCCTTATACGCTGATATCCCACCCGATATGCCGAGGAGCACGCGGCGATTACTCTTCCACAGTGCCGCCACTGGGAATGCCGCCTCCTTCGTTCACTGGGCCTGGGTTGAGCGCAAACATGGGGACTCTGAAGGTGACCTTTCCCTCTGCCACCTCTTTGAGCGCTATAGAAATCAGCTTTCTTCTCTCGTACTCTCCCGTCAAAATCTTGTCTTTCCTCGCGCTCAACTGATGGGCTCGCTTGGCTACGACGAGGGCGAGAATATATTTATTAGGTATCCTCCGCTCCCTGTATATTTTTCTCAAATCACAATAAATCATGCGTCTTCACCTCTCGTGTTTTCTATATTGTGCTATTATGCTCGCAAGCTTATCAACGGCTTTATTTATATCGTCATTCACTATGACATGATCATAAGTGGCCGCGCTGGCCATCTCCTTTTGGGCATTGTCCAAACGCACCTTTATGGCCTCCGGGGCCTCTGATCCGCGGGATAAGAGGCGCTCTTCCAAGGCAGTTTCAGAAGGCGGCATGACGAAAATCAACACTGACTCTGGCATCTGCTTTTTGACCTGAGAAGCCCCCTGAACGTCTATCTCCAATATCACATCGCAGCCCTCTTCCAAAGCCTTCTCCACATCTTCCCGGTTTGTGCCATATAGATTTCCGTGAACCTGAGCCCACTCGAGAAACTTCCCCTCTCGCACGAGCTTTCTGAATTTGTCCTCGTCCACGAAGCGGTAATCCCAACCCTCCCTCTCGCCTGGGCGCGGAAGGCGCGTGGTGTAAGAAACCGAGTAGACAAGGTCGGGGAAGCGCTCCAAGAGCTTCTTTCTGAGCGTGCTCTTGCCGGCACCGCTAGGGCCGGAAATGATGAAAAGGTGCCCTCTCCTTCGTTCCATCCATTTCTCCTTCAAATCGACGAGCGATTGTCTCCGGTAAAATCGCCGAGAGGACAACGTAGCCGCTATCCGTTACTATCAGGGCTCGAGTCCTCCTTCCCTGGGTAGCATCCACAAGGCGCCCCTTCATCTTAGCTTCCTCCCTTAGCTTCTTCGCAGGGGCGGAATCGGCATGGATGATAGCTATTACGCGCTCAGCCATGACGACATTCCCAAAACCGATGTGGATCAGTTTGTATTCCATGGCCTACTCCACATTCTGAACCTGTTCCCTCAGCTTCTCCAAGGCAGTCTTAGCCTCTACGACGAGCCAACGCATCTCCGCGTCTCTCACCTTAGAGGCCATAGCGTTGACCTCCCTGTTCATCTCCTGGATGAGGAAGTCGAGTTTCCGCCCCACTTCCTCATCCCCGTCGACGGAGGCTCGAAATCTCTCAGCATGGCTGCGAGAGCGGCTCAACTCCTCTTCGATGTCCCAGCGATCTGCCAAGAGTGCGACCTCCTGGCTCAGGCGACCTTCATCCAGAACTTCAAGCCCTTCCAAGACTTGGCGTAAATGATCTTTCATGGCGTCGACGGTCGAATCCTTAGCGATGGGCCATCGTTTTTCAATGATAGCAATAATTTCTTCGAATTTTTCTAAATGCTTCAAAAGATCTCGGTAGATATTTTCGCCCTCTGCCAACCGCATTTTCTGCCATCGCAATGCAGCTACTCTTGTTAAGCCTTCGACAGCCTTCTGAATCCCATCCTTCCGCGCCTCCTCTTTAGAGGGGACGACTACCACTCCTGGCAGGTTTACGAGTTGCTCAAGGCGAATCTCCTCCAGCAGTTTGAGCCGGTAGTGCACCTCGCTGAGATGGCGGTAATATTTCTCAAGCACTTCATCGTCGATTTTAGCGAGCTCAAAAGCTGGTGCCCAGACGACCTCAAGGCGAACCTGTGCTCTCCCTCGCCTAAAGAAGCCACGAACGATATCCTGTATGATATATTCTAAATGAGAAAGCTCCTTCGGCAGGCTGACCGATATTTCTTTGTGACGGGCGTTCGTGCTCGAGATCGTGATTGTAGCCGAACCCCAATCATGCTCCTCCGAAGCGCTTCCAAAACCTGTCATGCTTGACAGCATCGATCTCACCTGCTTTAACTGGATTTTACGAACAGCCCGTCGCGGAGATAGTGCACTTCTTCCTCAATGGCGTCGAGAAGCGAGGGGATATTATCACCTCTAAGGGCGCTGACGGGGATAACCCTTTCCCCTTCGGCCCCGAGGCGATCTACGATCTTGAGCGTCGCATCCC
This sequence comes from uncultured Acetomicrobium sp., assembly GCA_964438265.1. Classification (GTDB taxonomy): domain Bacteria; phylum Synergistota; class Synergistia; order Synergistales; family Thermosynergistaceae; genus Thermosynergistes. The sequence goes on from CAYTKB010000029.1 coordinate 12,157, forward strand.
GAGAGAGCGCATCTACCTTATTAAGCGCGATTATTCGAGGAATTTTAGTAGCTCCTATAGCTGCTAATGTTTCGTCTATCACCTTAAGCGTCTCGGCCCATCTGTCATCGGTTCCGTCCAGCACCACGAGGAGAATATCCGCATTTTTTAGCTCTTCTAATGTGGCCTGAAATGCAGCGATCAGGTCAGGAGGTAGTTTTCTGATAAAACCAACCGTATCGGAAAAGAGGACGCTCGTCCCGTGCGGCAGGACAATTTTGCGCACTGTAGTATCTAACGTGGAGAACAACTGATCGGCCACCAATATGCTTTTATCGCCGCTCAGCCTCTTGAGGAGCGTAGACTTGCCGCTGTTGGTGTAGCCTACCAACGATACAGTCGGAAGCCCAACCCTCTTTCGCCTCTTTCGCCTGTCCTCTCTCTGCCTGCGTATGATTTCTAATGCAGCGCGGATATTGTGCGTCCGCCGCATCAGCTTTCGACGGTGGCGCTCAAACTCTGTTTCACCGGGCCCTCTCGTGCCTATGCCTCCCCCAGGGCGGGACATCTGCAACCCCAAACCCTTCAGGCGCGGTATCTCGTACCGGCAACGAGCTAATTCTACCTGCAATTTCGCCTCCGCTGAGCGAGCTCTTACCTCGAAGATCTTCATTATCACGAGGTGGCGATCCCAAACCTCTAAACCGGTCAGTTCGCCGATATTGCTCATCTGGCTTGGAGTGAGAGGGTCGTCGCAAACCAAGAGATTTGCGCCCATCGCCTCGGCTAAAATCTTGGCCTCTTCAACCTTGCCTCGACCCAAAAAATAGGCAGGGTCGGGAGATCGTCGTTCTTGTAAAATTCGCCTTACTGGCGCGATGCTCAAATTCTTCAATAGCAGCTCCAATTCGCCGACGAGCAGTTCGACTTCTCGATCCTCTTGCGATCCCAAAATTAGCAATAACGCTCTTTTGCTGTCTTTGTCTTGGATCTCCACAGGTCTTTTCACGTTTCACCTCCTAACGTTTTGAGCTCTTTTACCAATTGCTCGAGTAAGCGTCGCCTCGCCTCGTTCGGCGAAAGGCTTAGGAAATTTAGGGGATCTAAGAGAGGGCCAAAGGAGACAGACATGCGGACCGGTTTAATACGGCTGCTCCCGGGAGGCATGGCCAGATGACTACCTCTCACGTATGCGGGCACAACCGGCACGCGACATTTGATGGCCAAATATGCCACCCCAGCTTCCAGCGGTTGAAGTTTGCCGTCTTGCGAGCGCCCCCCTTCAGGGAAAATCAGGACGCTCTGGCCATCTTGCAAGAACTCTATGAATTTCTTGAGGACCGCGGCGCGCTTCAGGCTATCATCCCTACTCACTGGCACAGCACCTAAAGCCTTTATGATCGGCCCCAAGACAGGCATGCTGAATAGTTCTGCCTTGGCGAGGTATCGCAACCTCCGCGGAAAGGCCACGCCTACCAACACGGGGTCCAAATTGCTGCAGTGGTTAGACGCCACGATCACGGGCCCTTCTGGCAGCTTGGGAGGGTTGCCGCAACTCAGGCGGTTATACAGTTTGAAAAATGCCCAACAAAGCGCTTTCGAAAAGCTATAAAAAATCCTATCCATCGGCGCCGCCATCGTTTTGTCTTAAATTCTTCACCAGCTCTATTATTCGATCTACCACCTCATCTACAGAAAGCCCGGTGGTGTCGATTACGCAAGCGTCTGGGGCAGCCCTGAGAGGCGAGAGGGATCGACCGGAATCTAAGGCATCGCGCTCTCTTATTCCTTTTAGGATCTCCTCGTATGTTAGGCCTCCTTTGTCAGACGATTCAAGCCATCGACGCCTGGCACGTTCTTCGAGTGAGGCCGTCAGGAAAACTTTTACTTGAGCCTCTGGAAAGACTACCGTACCCATATCCCGACCATCTGCCACCAAGCCACTGCAGTCGCCTTGGGCTCTTTGGATGGAAAACAAATACTCTCGAACGGTCGGAAGTGCCGAATAGGCTGAAACTATAGCGTCGACTCGCGACGAGCGAATGGCTTCGGTCACATCACAACCGTTGACGTAAACCTTGCCGCCTCTAATCTTAACGCGCAACTTCCTTAGCTCTTCTTTAAGGCGCTCTGATTCCTCAGGCGGCACGCCGTGTTTGTCCAACCACAGAGCTACCGCACGGTATAGGGCACCTGTATCCAAATAATCTATGCCCAACCTTTGGGCCACCGCTTTGGCCACAGTGCTTTTGCCCGAACCGGCTGGCCCATCGATCGCTATTATCAGGCAATCAGCCTTCATTCCAGCTTTATCTCCTCGTCTAACGCTGTAAGTATTTCTACAGCCTCAGACATAACAGGTTCAAGATCTTTAATGCCCATGCGCTCCAATACGCCGGGGGCAACTGGGTATTGCAACCCGTCTACACCTAAGCCAAAACCAAGCATCAAACAGATGACGTTGGCCAAATGGACCCTGTCCACGATCGATCTATACTCCGCCTCGTCATGCGGCAAGGCCTCCGGCTCGTGATGAAAGCGGGCAGTGCAAGCGTAGGCCTCGGGAAGATTCCACTGCGCGATAACGAGTCCTCCCACCTCCGCGTGGTCGAAGCCCAAGATAGTGCGCTCTGCCTCCATAAAGGGCACACGTTCTTCTTCCGTGAGCTTGGCAATCAGGCTATAGCCGAATCGCACGTATTCGTTCAGCACAATCTTTCCCACATCATGAAGCATTCCGCCTACATATGACTCCTCGGGGTCTCCGTTGTCCACCCTCTGAGCCAAAAAGCGCGAAATATATGCCACTCCCAAAGAATGGCGCCACAACTCCCCCCTGTCCAGGGCATAACCGCTAAAACTTCCTCTTACGAATGGGTAAACCGATGCGGCAAGCAGTATCCCCCTTATAGCTTTAAAGCCGAGCAAGGCAACCGCTTCGGTAACACTTGAAACCTTGCGAGGCAAACCATAAAAAGCCGAGTTGGCCAACTTCAAAACGCGCATAACGAGGCCTTCGTCTTTCGCAAGTGAAGCCGCGACATCGGAAGCGCTCGTGCTCGGATCGTCAAGTTTTTTAAGCGTCTCGATGACAAATTGTGGTAACGAAGGGACGTCTTTAATCCGCTTCAGCACTCGCGCCTGTATTAATTCTCGAGTTCGTTCATCCATAACAAATCTTCACCTCCGGGGTTTCTGTTCTCTCACACTGAGCCTCCATCCGCGATCATGCGCCATAACGAGTCTTTGGACTTCATTGCCGTTTCTCCAGGCGCAATACTTTCTAAAGTCAGGCGGCCGATGCGCCTCCTGATCAGCCGCAGGATAGAATATCCGAGCACTTCGACCATCTTGCGAACCTCCCGGTTTAAGCCCTCTCCTAGGGTTACAGAAACCCACTGCCCCTCCGGATCTTTATCGATCGATGTAACCCGCACGGGACGTCGTATCGACTCATCTACCCATAACCCACTCATCCACCGTAGCATGTCTTTTTTCTCCAAAGGCCGATCGAGCAAGGCTTCGTACTCCTTCAAGACGCCGAAACGCGGATGAGCGATGCGAAATGCAAAATCCCCGTCGTTCGTAAGGATTAACAATCCCTCGCTTTCCTTATCGAGCCTCCCCACCGGAAAGGGCCTCAATGCCTTGATGTCAACTGGGAGGAGGTCCAAAACCGTCTTATTCCACTTGTCAGAGGCGGCGCAGACTATCCCTCGCGGCTTATACATGACCGCATACACCAAACCTGCAGGGTGGACGACCGAACTGTCTACGGTTACCACATCTCCGGGGAGAACTTTGAGCGCCAGCGAAGTCACCTTCTCTCCGTTTACGCGCACGCGGCCTCCAAAGAGCAAGCCCTCCACTTTCCTGCGCGACCCAAGGCCGCAGCGCGCCAGATAGCGGTTTATTCTCATAACCTCATCCGAGGAACTGTCTTTAAGAGAGTTTCTCATCCAATTTCCCTACCTCAACATCACTGTCACATTCACTCAAGGGAGGTAGATCCCCTATGGAATTGAGGCCGAAAAGATCGAGAAATAGGTCCGTAGTTCGGTATAAAATCGGAGCCCCAGCCTCTTTTTTCCTTCCCGCTGATTTTATGAGACCACACCTCAAGAGCGTATCGATAACGCGGTCACTTCGAACGCCGCGGATCTCCTCTATCTCGGGGCGAGTGACTGGTTGATTGTAAGCTATTATGGCCAGGCATTCCAAGGCTGCCCTGCTCAGGCGCAGGCGTTCGGCGTTCACTTGAAATCCGCCTATCGCCTCGAATAAATCTGGGGCTGTAGTCATCTGCCAACCGCCAGCCGAACGCAAGAGTGATAAGCCATGGTCTGCGGCATAATGTTCAGCTAATTCCTCAAGAGCAGATTCAACCTCACCGAGTGGGAAACCCAAAAACGAAGCGAACTCCCGGGTTGAAACAGGCTGTGGCGCCATGAACAACAAGGCTTCGAGTTTTCTCGTCAAATTGCGCCTCTCGTCATCGCAAGGCGATAGCCACATCGCTCCAACGACCCTCCTGGCTCAAGCTAATTCGACCCAAGCGGCACAACTCCAGCAGCGCGAGCAGCGTAACCACGAGATATGAGCGGCTATGTCTGTCCGCCAATAAATCACCCAAAAAGAGCTTCCCCTTCTTCTCCAGGATGGAACAAACCTCGGCAATGCGCTTTTCCACCTGCTCCTCCTCCGGAATCGGCATGGGAATCCCTTCCCACCCCTCTTCATCCTCTACCCTACAGGTCAGGCGGCCCTTTTTCGCATATAATCCCCACCACATAGCCGATAATAAGTATACGTCTCCTACTTCAAATACGGGAGAACCTTCTTCGGACGGGCGATTGAAGAACCTCTGACGCTCAGCAAACTTCTTAGCGAGGAGATCAACTGCCATGCGATAAGGAAGGAGGTTCTCCGCTGAAGGCAATGTATCTTCTTCGTCTTCTTCGGTTCCAGCACCACTAACGGGGGGGATTAAAGCTTTGGCCTTGCTCAGCAAAAGATGCGCTGCCAAAATGAGGAACTCCGCGATCGCATCGAGAGAGGTGCGCCCACTTTTATGGAGAAATTGCCAGTAAGCAGATACTATCTCCCTCGCACTGATGAGGGAGGCATCAAGCTCTCCGCTCTCGAGAAGAGAACAAAGCAGCTCGAGCGGACCTGAAAATCCCTCGATTTCCACCTCAAAGACATCCATCACAGCACGAGGCCAACCGATACTTTAACCTCCTCCATGACGTTTTTTGCCACACTCTTTGCCCTCTTAGCACCATCATACAATATATCCAGGAATTCTTCCCTGTGAGCTTCGTAATAGCGCCTTTTGTCTTGAATCGGGGAAAGGGCGCTCTTGATATTCTCAAACAAAACCCTTTTGCAATCTATGCAGCCGATCCCAGCGGTGCGGCAACCCCGATCCAATTCCTTTCTCTTGTCCAGATCTTGTGTGAAGATCTTATGCAGATCCCAGACCGGACATTTATCCGGGTCTCCCGGGTCAGTGCGACGGTAACGAGCCGGGTCAGTGACCATCGTCCTGAGCTTCTCCCATATGAGATCGAAGGGGTCTGAGATGTTTATGGCGTTTCCGTAAGACTTGCTCATCTTCCGTCCGTCTGTGCCAGGGACCCTCGGCGTGGGCGTAAGGAGCATTTGCGGCTCGGGGAAGACCTCTCCGAAGAAGCTATTGAATCGCCTCGCGATCTCCCTGGTTATTTCCAGGTGGGCAGACTGATCTTCACCCACAGGGACCACTTCTGCCTTATAGAGCAAGATATCTGCGGCCATTAGGACAGGATAACCCAAGAAGGCATAAGTGCCGAGATCTTTGTTTTGCATGTTTAAAATCTGTTCTTTATATGTGGGGTTCCTCTCCAACCAGCCCAAAGGCGTGATCATGGAGAGGGCCAAATGCAATTCGGCATGTTCTGGCACATGAGATTGCATAAAGACTACCGAACGCTTCGGATCGATACCGACAGCTAACCAATCGAGCAAGACTTCAACGCAATTTTCTTTAATCATCTTACTATCGGCATACTCTGACATTAAACCATGCCAGTCGACAATACAGAAGAAACATTCGTATTCGTCTTGAAGGCGTACCCAATTAGTGAGGGCACCAGCCAGATGTCCCAAATGTAGTTTGCCAGTTGGTCGCATTCCGCTGAAAATACGCTTCATCATAAAGATGTCACCTCGTCTATTGTTAAAATGCCGTCATAGCAGCTTTTGCCACATCCAGCGTCTCGTTCGCCCAACGATCGGCTTCGAAGTTTTCCTCTCGAGGCACATAGGCCACGCAATATGAATCAAAGCGAGATAATAGCGACATCGCTTCCTCATGAAGGCGCTTTAAACGGGCCGACCGCACTGCATATC
>CAYTKB010000030.1:0-13371 GCA_964438265.1 uncultured Acetomicrobium sp.
GATGAAGGCGTCAAGCTCTCCCTTGTTGGGCGGAATTGAGGCCAAAATAAACTCGCCTCCCAAGCGGTCTGTCTTTTCGAATAAGTGTACCTCATGTCCTCTTTGGGCAGCTACCATGGCTGCCTCCATGCCGGCGATGCCGCCGCCGGCTACAAAGACCTTTTTCCTGGTTTCGGCCGGCTTAACGGCGAGTTCCGTCTCACGGCCGGTCAACGGGTTGACCAGACATCCTATGGGTTCGTTTTTGAAGAGATTGCCTATGCACGCCTGAAGACAGCCTATGCAGTAGTTTATGTCTTCAAGCATGCCAGCTGCTACCTTATTAGGAAATTCCGGATCAGCCAGGGATGCCCTTCCCATGGCCACGAAGTCGGCCTTGTCGGAAGATAAGATCGACTCTGTTAGGAAGGGGTCGTTGATCCTGCCGACGGTGATCACAGGTATTGAGACCACGCGTTTGACTTGAGCTGCGAAATCGGTAATCCACCCGTGGGGTATCGCTGCCGGCGGCACTACAGCCTCAATGCTGCCGTACACGCCCGCTGACACATGGATTGCATCTACCCCTACCTCTTCGAGCATCATTGCAATGGCTTTCGTATCTTCGATGTTTCTGCCCCCAGGAACAAGTTCGTCCCCTGAAATCCTGAATATGACGGGAAAGTCCCTTCCCGCCTTGGCCCTTATGTTCGCTATAATTTCCCTGGCAAATCGGGTGCGGTTGATGAAACTGCCGCCGTATTCGTCCGTCCTCTTGTTGGAATAGAGAGAGAGAAACTGGGCTATGAGGTAGCCATGGGCTCCGTGGACTTCCACGCCGTCGAAACCTGCCTTCTTTGCGCGCAAGGCACAGTTGCCGAACTTCTCGATAAGCTCTCTTATCTCATCTGCGGTGAGTTCGTGCGGCACTTCCTGATTTACGGGACACGATATCGGCGATGGAGCCACGGGCTGGGTGCCGATTATATTGTGATTGGTCTGTCTGCCGGCGTGGTAGATCTGGGCGAAGATATTGCCTCCCCAATTATGAACGCGCTTGGTCAGGGCGGCATGTCCATCTATTTGGGCATCCTCCCATAAACCCGGGATGTTTGGGAAACCCTTGCCCCTAGGATCTACGGCGTAATCTTCGGTTATGATCAACCCCCATCCGCCCTTGGCCTTCGCTTCGTGGTAGGCGATGAATCGCTCCGTGGCTCTTCCGTCATCAGTGCAGTAGTTAGCCACCATAGCTGGCACCACGAGCCTGTTCGATGTCTCGAGCCTTCCGATCTTACCCGGAGAAAAGATGTGTTTAAACATGAGATCTCCCTCCTCAAGTTTCGAGCATATAAGAATATTTGAATCGGCTAAAATTATCTCACTTCATATCCATAAGTGCAACGAAAAGCCAGCTGTTGGTATACGTGTTATTCAAATGAAGATATTGTCTTATAGCAGTTTGTGGCAAAATTGGTATAATCTTAACAAAGGGGGTGTTATTGATGGTGTCCAGGCGAAATAGATGTCTGCTCGTGGTCATTTTCCTTTTGGTCTCTTTGAGCGCAGCGTGGGGGCAGGTGGAGGGTGAACCTTACGGAGATGAGCAAATTGAAGCTTTGAGCGGCAGAGTGGAGGAGCTCTCTACAAAGTTGGTCGCTATTGAAAAGGAGCTTGTCTCGGTGAAGGAAGATCTCTTACAGAGACTTCAAAGCGTGGAATCTTATGTAAAAGAGGGAAGCGAAGATCTGAAGCGCCAAGCTGAGGGCGTGGAGGAACTCAAGAGGGTCGTAGGGGGCATAGAGAGCGAAAATGCAGCATTGACACGGAAGCTCGAAGCTTTAGAGGGCAAGATCACTGGGTTCGAGTCGTTGCCGGGTGATGTAAAAGCTCTCTCTCAGGATGTGCGTGCCGTAAAAGAAAGTGGGGAGGCCCTATCGAGCGGGGTCGAAGGCCTGAAAGAGCGAATTAGTAGAGCCGAATCGGCCATAGAAGAGATTGAGAAAGGCATGAAAGAAGTTGAAGCCTTGGGCGATTCCGTGAAGAAATTGGAGGCAAGATTTGCTGAGGTAGAGAGCGCCAGAAAGCAACTCCAGGAAAGTCTTTCCTCTGCTGACGCCCAGCTTGCAAGCAGGGTTCAGGCCCTCGAGGGGGAGATGGGAACAATTAAGGTGCAGACACAAGGCTTTGAGAAGCGCTTGGGTGAAATTGCATCCCAAATGAGCGGCATTTCCGAAGGCGCAAGCCAATTGGCCGCTAAAATAGGGGATATGGAGCAGTTCCGCGCACAGACTGAGCAAGCCATTGCCTCGCTCAAGGAAGAAATTGCGCCGGTTCAGGAGATCGTAAAGCCTATCGTGGCCGCAGTGAAGGAGAAAGATGCAATTGAAGGCAGAGTTAAGAGTCTGGAGTCGGCTATACAAGAAATCAAGGTTGGCCAAGATCAACTGAAGAGCGCCATCGACTCCGTTAAGTCTTCCACATCTACCGTAACGTTTCTGTCAATATTGGCGATAGTCTTAGCGCTGGTGTCGTTATACTTCATCTTTAAGCCGCCCAAGAAAAGGTTTTAGGCATAGTTCGATCTCTGGAAGTCTGTTTGGGGAACCGAAAGCCTGCCCTCGGTTCCCCTTCTGGTTTCCTTTTAGCCTGTGAGCTATTGCGGATCTGCGGCTAAAGGTTTAAATTAAACTAAAATAGAAATCTTGCGAGGAGTGTCAGACATCGTGAAGAACACGCTAAAGGATAAGCTTGAAGCAGGGGAGTTCGCTATAGGTCCCTTTCTGGGCATAAACTCCCCGGATTTGGTGGAGATCATGGGGCTTTCTGGTTTCGACTTTTTGGTCATCGACACAGAGCACGGACCCATGAGCCCTGAATCCATACAACATCTCATACGGGCGGCGGAGGTCAGAAACATCACCCCCATAGTCCGCGTGACGGATCAGGGGGAGACCACAATATTGCGGACGCTCGACGTGGGCGCTTACGGCATAGAAGTGCCTCAGGTCAATTCGCCAGAAGCGGCGGAGCGGGTCGTGAGCTTTGCGAAATATTATCCCAGAGGAACGCGCGGCGTAGCCTTCCCGAGGGCTTCAGGTTATGGCATGTGTTCTCTGGATAGCTACATCGCTGAGGCGAATGAGGAGACCATGGTGATCGTGCACTGCGAAAACAAGTTGGCCTTAGAGTGCCTGGACGAGATCGCCGCGGTCGACGGCGTGGATGTGGTTTTCGTAGGCCCTTACGATCTGTCTCAATCGTTGGGCGTACCTGGCAAGGTAGACAGCGCTGTAGTGGGAGACGCCATAAACCGTGCGTTGGAGATGATTCGCAAGAGCGGGAAAGTGGCAGGCATATTCGTGGCCACCGTGGACGATGCGCTCGCACGCATCGAGCAGGGCTTCCAGTATATAGGTTACAGCATGGACAGCATCCTCTTCGGCAGCGTCTGCAAAGCCGCGGTCGATGCTATTCGCTCTAAGGGAATCAGGGCGTAGGATCATGACGAAAGAAGCGACTGTGGCATGTGAGCCCTTCTCTCTGGAGAGGGGTATGCAATACTTGGATTACTTTAGCTCCTGCTCCCAGAAATCTTGTGACTACAGCCTGGTCAACCTGTGGGCGTGGGACGAATATTTTGGCTATCGTTGGGCTTGGGAGGACGATTTGGTCTGGCTCCTGTGCACGCGGCCCTATGAGGCTTTTCAGGCACCTGTGGGACGCTGGGAAACCCAGAATTGGAGGGAGATATTCGAGCGTTTTCAGGGAGAGACGTGTTTTGAGCGAGTCCCCGAAAGGTTGGCCTGCATCTGGAAGAGGGCTTTGGGCGATCAACTTGAAGTCCGTGACGACAGAGGGCAGTGGGAGTATATTTACAGGGTAAAAGACCTGGTCGAACTCAGGGGGAACCGCTATCATAGCAAGAGAAACCTCCTTCAGCAGTTTATGAAAAACTACGACTGGTCCTACAGCCGCTTAGAAGAGCATCACATACCTGAGGTCTTGAAGATGCAGCAAGAGTGGCGCGAAAGCCGAGGCGCTGAGAATTCCATGGGCATTGCGGTGGAGGATGTAGCCATAAAAAGGACTTTTAGTCGCTGGCTGGAACTCCCGAACCTGATCGGAGGGGTGCTCTATGCGGAGGGAAAAATGGTAGCATATACGGTGGGCGAGCGCCTTGATGACGAGACGCTTTTGATACATTTCGAGAAGGGTCTCGGTCAGTATAAAGGAGTGTATCAGGCGATCAATTATCTCTTCCTCTTGAACGAGGGGGCCGAGTTTACCTGGGTGAATAGAGAGCAAGACCTGAACATAGAAGGATTGCGCAAGGCCAAAATGTCGTATCACCCTGCGTTCTTTCTCAGGAAGTGCCGCGTCAAGTGGCTCGGCGTTTCCTAAAGGTTTTGAAGGGTTTTGGCAGATGAAGGGCGTGTCTTTGCTTTTGGGCAACGCGCAACACAGGGGCAAAAGAAAAGAACAGCAAGACTCCTTTGCCATCTCTGACGTGAGCGATGCCATCTTCGTAGAGAAGGGTGGGATTTTGGCTGCCTTGGCGGATGGCATGGGAGGAATGTCGTTGGGGCGAGAGGCCAGCGCGCTTGCTGTGGAGACGATGCTCGAATCATACGCCGCCAAAGAGGGAAATGAGCCCGTCGATGAGGCCCTGATGCGCTCGCTGTCCAGGGCGAATATGGCAGTGGTGGAGCTGGCGCGAAAGCATGACCTCGAAGGATCTGTCGGCACCACCATGGTGGCGGCGGTCATCTTCCGAGGGAGCCTTTATTGGGTATCGGTGGGCGATAGCCGCATATACCTGTGCCGTGACGGTAGGTTGATCCGGCTTACTGCAGACCATACATATGCCTCGGAGCTTTACGAAGAGGCCTCTAACGGTGAAATCTCGTGGAACGATGCCCTGCTTCACCCTCAGAGGGACGCTCTGACCAGCTTCCTCGGCATGGAGCGGATTCCGATTGTGGACAGAAACGCTCAGCCCTTGTCGCTACGTGATGATGACCGGGTGCTTTTGTGTAGCGATGGGCTATATAGAGGCCTTTTGAGCGAGGAGATAATAGAAGAAATGTGCCTTTCTCCTCAAGAAGCAGCAGAGAGGTTGGTCTTGCGCGTCTTGGCGAAGGATCTGCCACATCAGGACAACGTGACCGCAATAGTCTTAGCTCCTATGGAGCCATCCTTCGCTTATTGCGAAGTTGAAAGACGAGTTGGGGGGATGAGTCATGTCGTGGGTGAGGTGCGATAAGGGGCATTATTACGACGACGAGAGACACAGTTCTTGTCCTTATTGCGGCGTGGAAGAGGTCAGCGTCGACGTATCGACCCTTCGGTCCAGCGAAGGCGCCAAGGCATCTGCCGCTAATCCGCAGGAACGAGGGGACGAGAACGAAAAGACCGTGCGCCTTGGGGAATTCAAAACAATGGGCGGCGCAGAGGAAGGCGAGACGGTAGCCCTCATAAGGAGCAACTTGGGGATGGATCCCGTAACGGGCTGGCTCGTCTGCATCGATGGCCCGGAGAAGGGGAGAGATTTCAGGATCCGAAGCGAGAAGAACAGCATCGGTCGAGCGCCAACGAACGATATATGTCTTCGCAGTGATGAAACGGTATCACGCGTGCATCACGCTTACGTCATTTACGATCCCAAGAAAGCCGCCTTTCGCCTTCAGGCTGGCGAAGGGCGCGGCTTGGTCTACAAGAATGGAGAGGAAGTCGTATTCTCGGAACCCCTTGAGGCATACGACGTTATAGAGCTGGGGCAGACAAAGCTCCTCTTTGTCCCTCTCTGTGGGGAGCGATTTAAATGGGAGTGAGGACGAGCGTGCACTGTACCATCGCCGCGGTCGTCGTGTCCATCTTGTTTTTCGCTTCCGCATGCGACGCTCAAGGCGACTTCAGGTTCAAGGTGGTTCAAGTGGCCCCCACATACCCGGAACTTGCGGCCTATTTAGAAATCCTCGACGCAAACGGAGCGTTAGTCTCGGGGCTTGAGCCTAAGGGCCTCGTGGCCACTTTAGACGGCAAACCTGTTACGGTCAACTCTTTCGCACCAGCCGATGGAGGGGCTGCCTTCGTCTTTCTCGTGGATATATCGCGCTCACTTAGGACATCCCATATCGTTCAGGTGCGCAAGGCTCTCTCCGAATGGATAGACAGTATGGGGCCGCAGGATAGGGCGGCGATCGTGACGTTCGGAGAGACGGTGAAACTCCTTTCGGATTACACGGGCTCAAAAGAGGACTTGAGGAAGATAGCGGAGTTGCTCGAGGCGCAGGATCAACTTACGTTGCTGCACCAAGCTATTCTCTATGGACTGGAATTGGGCAGGCGCGCAGATCCCGATCTTGCGGCGCGCAGGTCTCTCGTCGTAATTTCCGACGGCATGGACGACTCGAGGGGCAGCGCGACAAAGGACGAGGTTTTGAGGCGCTTAACAGAAGAACCTCTGCCGATCTACGCTGTTGGCTTCTATGTGCCACCCATGAACGAGGCCAAGAAAAGGGGTTTGGAGACCCTGGGCGAGTTCGCCCGTGCCTCCGGCGGGGAGATCTTCATCGCGGAAGATGGCAATCTCGCGGATGCCTTCCGTCAGGCGATGTCACGCGCCCGTGCCACATATAAAGCGGTGTTGGATGTCTCTTCTTTTGAGGCCGACGGCCAGCTGCACAGGATTTCGTTCGTGTTGCAGGTAGATGACCGCTTATATCGCGAAAGCAGGGATGTGCGCCTCGTCGATTTGAGGTTGGTTCCTGGCCTGACGCCTGCGCCCCCCGCTTCACCGGAGGAGATCTCGGCACCTCAGGCAGAAGCTCCAAAACTTCAGCCAAGCGAATCGGCTGCCCGACCGGCATCGAAGAAACGATCCTCATTGCCATCTGTTCCCCTTTTGATGGCGATCGCGGCTTTGATTGCAGTGCTGGCGCTGCTATTCTTTATTGGCAAGAAGCGAACTCGTCCTGTCGAAGGAGGCGAAAGCCATACCGGCGTTAACCCCACTCAAGCGCCACCTTCGACCGCTGTAAAAGGCATGCGCCTGAAGTTGACAGTGGTAAGGGGGGCTGAAGCCTCCAAAGATTACGACATTGAAGTTGCGCCAGCCGTTACGATCGGGCGCCTGCCGCGGGACAACACTATAGTCATAAAGGGAGATGCCGGTGTATCTGGGCGCCACTGTGAAATCTTCCTGGAAGACGGCAGGTTATATGTGCGCGATCTCAATTCGACGAATGGAACATTTGTAAATGGCATCGCCATTAAAAAACCTCAGCCGCTCGACGATAGTGATACCTTGCTTTTGGGGAGGACAGAACTTCGCGTATCGCTCCCAAAGGAAGCCGTTTAGCATGAGGAGAGGTAGTCCGCATTGGAGATGGAAGCGTTAGAGGAAATATGGCCCGAGCGGGTCTGTCTCAATTGTCTCGGCAAGAAGGAACCAGAGCTCGACTGTCCCAACTGTGGGTGGTCGGGGGAAAGTCTTTTCGTCTCGCCTCTTTTCCTGCCCCCGGGGACAGTGTTGAAAGAGAAATATCTGGTGGGCAAGGTGCTCGGCCATGGCGGGTTTGGAGTTACCTACATGGCGTTGGATCTCTCGCTCGCCTTGCGCGTTTGCCTTAAGGAATACTTCCCGGCCAACTTGGCCACCAGGGGTGCTCCACAGAGCCTCTACGTTCAAGTCTTCAGCGGAGAGGCTGGCGAGCTTTACGACCTCGGTCTGCGCAGTTTTCTCCATGAAGCGCAGATCCTTGCCCGTTTTGAGGACCATCCTGGCATCATGTCGGTTCGCTACTACTTCGAGGCCAACGGCACGGCCTATATGGTGACGAGCTATTTTAACGGAATAACGTTGAAGGCCTACCTGGAGCAAAAGGGAGGCAGCATACCCTTTTCTTTGGCGTTGAAGATCCTGATGCCCGTGATGGATTCGCTGAGGAGCGTTCACTCGGCTGGCCTCCTCCATAGAGACATAAGCCCGGAGAACATATATCTCACCGATGACGGACAGGTGAAGCTCCTCGACTTCGGCGCCGCGACGCGCATGGAAACTCCTTACGAGAACAGCATATCTGTCGTCGTGAAGCCTGGTTATGCTCCTGAGGAACAGTATCGCTCCGGCGGAGAGTTGGGGCCTTGGAGTGACGTATACGGCGTAGCTGCCACGCTGTATCGCGCTATCACCGGGATCGTCCCTCCAGATGCCTTGGATCGCTTACACCAAGACTCACTAAGGCTTCCATCTGATTTGGGCGTGCAAATTCCGAAGCGCGCCGAGAGCGCCCTCATAAAGGCCTTGGCTGTCAACCCCAGAGATCGCTTCCAAGACATCTACTCTTTTCAGCAGGCCCTTATGGAAGAGAAGCCTCAGCAGGTTAAGGCAAAAGGATATCGCCCCGCACCTAACAAGTTTCGCAGAAGAACCCGTCCGCTCGCCATCGTGGTCCTCGTTTTTGCCTGTGGCACGCTCTTCTTCCTTTGGAGCGATAGCCCTGACAGACTATACAGGGAGGGCAAGAGCTTATACGAGCGTGGAAATTACGAGAAGGCCTTGGAATATCTCTTCGAGGCTAAGGGCAAAGCCGGCGGCGATCTCCTTCGCCGCATCGATCTCACCGCTGCCGAGACCCTCTTGAGGCTGAACCGTCCGGAGGAGGCCATAGGCGAGCTCAAAAAAATCGTCGAAGGGGAGCCAAGTTCGGCTGAGGGTTGGTCCCTCTTGGGCGACGCTTACAGCCTTCTTTTTCGCCCCGAAGAGGCCTATCGAGCTTATATGAACGCTTGTAGCGCTTCGCCGGAGGATGCAGCGCTGTGGCTTAAGGCGGGGGAGACGGCCGAAGGGCTTGGGCGCGAAAATGAGGCGCTCGAGGCCTACGAAAAGGCGCTCTTGCACGGTGACGGACCTCCAGAGCTCTGGTCCAAGGTCGGAGCGCTTTATGAGAGCTCTGGCAGGTTCGATAAAGCAGCGCAGGCGTATCGCAAGGCTACGGATCTCGCTCCAGATAATGCAGAGGCATGGAGGCGGTTGGGGTTTGCCCTCATGAATGCATCGGATTTCAAGGGAGCCTCCGAGGCTTTGAGTCGCCTTACGAATTTGGTCCCGACCGATGCGGATGCATGGGCGACGCTCGGAGAGGCACTCAGGGTCTTCGGTGATAAAGAAGGCGCCATCCATGCTCTTCGCAGCGGTGCCCGTTTATCACCCGAGCGGGCAGACCTTTGGGGGAAGCTCGGCATCGTGCTGTTAGAGGTGGGCAGTTACGATGAGGCGACCGAGGCCTTCCTCAGGGCGACAGCTCTTTCTCCCGCAGACGGGCAGTATTGGTATCAACTTGGCTTCTCGTATATGGCAAATGGAGCCCCTCAGTCTGCGATAGAGCCGCTTCAAAGGGCCGTTGGACTGCGCCCCGATCGGGCGCGGTGGTGGCAGCTCTTGGGCGAAGCTTTTGTCAAGTCCGGTAGATACGATGAGGCGATCGTCGCCTTAGAAAAAGCCGTGGAGACGGATCAGGACGATGTAGAGGGATGGCTCGCCCTGGGAGAAGTCTATCTTAAGCAATCGAGGTTCGAAGAAGCCTTGGAGAGCTTTCGAAGGGCCGAAGGGCTGTCCCCTTGGGATTGTAGGGCCTTGTTGGGGCGCGGGAGGTCCCTCCTTAGCCAGGGGCATCTCGAAGATGCCTCCAGCGCTTTTAGGGAGGCGGCACGCCTGGCTCCGAACGAGGTGGAGCCTTGGATAGGCCTCGGTGAACTCTATATGAAATTGAATCAATATGACAGGGCAGTGGAGAGCTTGAAGCGAGCGATCAAACTCGAGCCCGATGACAACACGGCGTGGAAGCTCCTGGGCCAGGCTTATTATCTCTGGGGACAGTATGACGGAGCAGTTGAAGCGTATAGCGCTCTTGTGAGAAGGATGCCCGAAGACAAAGGCAACGAGTCCGAATACTACGAACTCGCCATGTCCTATATAAAAGTGGGGGACATAGCGTCAGCACAGCGCATCCTCAGCCTCTTGGAAGAAAGGAACTCCTCATATGCGCAAGAGCTGCGCAAAGCCCTTCAGGAGCGTTAAAGCTGCGCTTTCACCACGATCTCGCCATCACCTCGGATAAACCTTCCGATTACAGCGGCATCGTGCCAACCCGAAGCGTGACATGCCGCAAGGATCATTTCGCTTCCTTCGGGGTGTGCGGCCAAAAGCAATCCTCCGGATGTCTGAGGGTCGAACAAAAGCTCCGCTTCTGCTGGTGAAATCTCATCTAAACCGCTGATTTTAGGAGCGTAAAGCTTGCGGTTCCTGTACCCGCCGCCCGGCACAAATCCCTCCTCCGCGTATTCCAAGGCTCCTGGAATCACGGGCAGGCATTTTATGCATATTTCAGCCGATAGATCTTTTGAAGAGAGCATATTGAGCAAGTGTCCCGTTAAGCCGAAACCGGTTACATCGGTGCAGGCGTGGATGTAAGACTTGGCGCTCGCATCCAATTTCAGCGGCAGGTCGTTGAGCCGTCTCATGCTTTCAGCGGCCGCGCTTATATGTTCGGCTTTGGCCATGTCCACTTTGGCTGCCGTCGAAATCAACCCTGTGCCCAGGGGCTTTGTGAGGATCAAGATGTCACCTTCTTCGGCGCCGTCGATGCGCCAAATATCATCGCGACGCGCCTCGCCGAAGACGACGAGGCCATATTTCGGCTCCCGGTCCTCTACACTATGTCCACCAGCTAAGATTGCGCCCGCCTCTATGACCTTTCTCTGGCCGCCCTGCAATATGCTCTGCAATACTTCGATAGGTTCACAGTTCAAGGGAAAGGCGACGACGTTCAGCGCCACTCTGGGACGCCCGCCCTTCGCGAAGACGTCGCTCAGAGAGTTTGCGGCAGCCACCTCGCCGAACAAAACGGGGTCATCCACGATGGGCGTTATGAAATCGATGGTGAGTATACCCACTCTTTCCTCATCGATAGCCCAAAGCGCAGCGTCTTCCCCTCCCTTCCATCCGGCCAAGAGGGATTTATCGTCGGGTTGCGCAAGTCCTTCTAAGAGTTTTTGTAGGTCCGCCGGACCTATCTTGGCCGCTCAGCCGGCCGCGCTGGACATCTGCATGAGTCGCACCATGTCGATCTCCTTCGGATTCGCTCATTTTCAAAAGCAATTATAATTTATCGTATCTGTCATAGGCAAGTTTTGAAGATGAGGGAGGAGAGTCACACGATGAATTTAAGGGAGCAAAAGTGCAAGCCCTGCGAGGGAGGAGTGCCGCCGTTCACGGAGGAGGAGGCGAAGGAGTATCTGAGCGAGATCCCCAATTGGGAGATTGCTCAGGAAAACGGCAGGCTGTGCATACGTAGGACGTTTAAGTTCAAGGATTTCAAAGGCTCATGGCGTTTCTTTGACGAAGTGGCCGCTTTGGCCGAAGACGAGGGACACCATCCCGATATCTTGGTGCGCTGGAACAGAGTGACCATAACGCTCACTACCCATGCGATAAAAGGGCTTTCAATAAACGATTTCATAATGGCGGCCAAGGTTGACGACCTTTACGAAGGCTTGTAGTCAAAAGCAAGAGAGGGCACCGAAAGATGCCCTCTCTTGCTGTGTTTTAGATCAGCAAGAGCTGATGAGCTTCACGTAGTTGGCGCGCTCGAAGGCCTTTGGGTTCGCCACGGCCCTCTGGCTGAGATGTCCCCTGATTTCCTCTGCGCTCTTGAACCCCTTTTCCTCCAAGAAGTGCCTGAACTCTTCGAGCATTACGGAGGCATGGTTTATCCCGTTTTTCAGGAGTGCCGATGTGGCCATAGCCACCTTGGCTCCGGCGAGGATGCACTTGGCTATGTCTTCTCCCCTGTGTACGCCTCCTGTTATCGCTATATCTGCTTTTATGCGCGGCGAGATTATGGCGGCCCATCGCAGCCGCAGCAATAGCTCCTGCGGCGTGCTTAATTCGAGACGCGGTACCACATCCATCGTTTTGACGTCCAGATCCGGCTGGTAGAAACGGTTAAAGATCGTTATGCCCTCGGCCCCGGCCTCCGTCACCATTTTAGCTATGCAAGGTATGGAGCTGTAGAAGGGGGAGAGCTTCACCGCGACGGGGATTTCTACGGCTTCGCACACGGTTTTCACGGTCTCCAACAGCTCTTCCTCCACCTGTGGCGACGTGACGAGGGGATCTGTAGGGATGACGTATATGTTGAGCTCCAGGGCATCGGCCCCGGCTTCCTCTATGCGGTGGGCGTAATTTGCCCACTTCCCCGGTGAGGCGGCGTTCAGGCTCGCTATGATGGGTATGGAAGTGGAGCCCTTTGCCGCTTCTATAAGCTTCAAATACGGCTCTGGTCCTACGCCGTATTGCGGAAGCTCCGGAAAGTAGGTCAACGCCTCGGGGAAACTCTCAGCTCCTTCCTCGAGGTCTTCATGCAGCCTTACGCTCTCAGCAGTCAGCTCCTCCTCGAAGAGGGAGTGGAGCACTACCGCTCCAACTCCTGCCTCTTCGAGCCTCTTTATGTTATCGAGTCGTTTGGTCAAAGGTGAAGCTGAAGCTACCAGTGGGTTTTTCAGCTTTAATCCTAAATATGTCGCCGAAAGGTCCGTCACCTTGTGTCCTCCTTTTTGCCCAAGATCTGCGAAAGGCCTTCGTATAGAGCCCAGCGCTCATATATGCCCTTTTGGGCCGCTTCGAGCAATTTTTCAGCCCTCTCTGGGAAGGCGTTGTGGAGCATAGCGAAGCGCGTTTCGTTGAGGGCGTATTCCTTGAGCGGGATCTGCGGCGCTTTCGAATCGAGCTGTAGCGGGGACTTCCCCTCCGCTGCGAGGCGAGGATCGTAGCGCAAAAGGGGCCAGTGGCCGCAGGCCACGGCCTTCTTCTGTTGCTCCAAGCCGTATCTGAGATCGTATCCGTGGGCGATGCAATGGCAGTAAGCTATAATGATGGACGAACCTGGATATGACTCTGCCTCTAAGAATGCCCTGATCGTTTGGGTGTCGTTTGCGCCGATGGCCACGCGGGCCACATAGACATTGCCGTACGTCATGGCCATGAGTGTCAAATCCTTCTTGCCGGCAGGTTTCCCGGCAGCGGCGAACTTAGCGACGGCTCCCATGGGCGTGGCCTTGGACATCTGGCCCCCCGTATTCGAATACACCTCGGTGTCGAGCACAAGGACATTCACGTTCTCCCCAGATGCCAATACGTGATCCAGGCCGCCGTACCCTATGTCGTAGGCCCAACCGTCGCCACCGACTATCCAGATGCTGCGATTTACGAGGTCGTCGGCCAGCTCTGCCAATTCTTTGGCTTTGGAGTCGGTTAGACCTGAAAGTTTTATCTTCAGCTCAGCTACCCGTTGGCGCACTGCAGCGAGGCCACTTTCGTCCGATTGG
>CAYTKB010000030.1:13381-18404 GCA_964438265.1 uncultured Acetomicrobium sp.
CGTCGACCAACCTCTCCCCGATGCTCCCGGCTAATTCCGAAAGCAGTTGACGGGCTCGTGCCCCTCGGATGTTCGCCGAAAGCCTCATCCCCAGGCCGAACTCGGCGTTATCTTCGAAGAGCGAGTTCGACCAGGCCGGCCCTCGTCCCTCGTCGTTATACGTCCACGGCGTAGTGGGTAGGTTGCCTCCGTATATGGACGAGCAGCCAGTGGCGTTGGCCACGATGGCTCTGTCGCCGAAGAGTTGGCTCAAAAGCTTCACGTAGGGGGTCTCGCCGCAACCGGCGCAGGCCCCCGAGAACTCAAATAGCGGGCGCAGGAGCATTACGTCCTTGACGCTCTTGGTGTTAAGCTTTGCGCGCTCGATGTCGTGGATGCTGAGGAAGTGTTCCCAGTAACGTGCCTCTCTGTCCTTTACGGGAAGTTGCGGCGTCATATTTATGGCCTTTTTCTTCGCGTCGGTCTTGCTCTTGGCTGGGCAGTTCTGCACGCACAGACCACAGCCCACGCAATCTTCTGGGGCTACCTGGATGGTGAAATACATATCCTGCATCTTCAGCCACTTCGCCGGAGCATAGCGCCATCCCTCCGGCGCGCCTTCCAGCCACTTCTTCTCGTAGACCTTGCCGCGGATAGTGGCATGCGGGCATACCAAGGCGCATTTGCCGCACTGAATGCAGACCTCGGGCTCCCACTGAGGGATCTCCAGAGCTATATTGCGCTTTTCCCAGCGCGACGTGCCGCTCGGGAACGTCCCGTCTGCGGGAAGAGCGCTCACGGGGAGTTTGTCCCCTTTTAGGGCTATCATTGGGCCGAGGACGTCTCGCACGAACTCCGGTGCCTCTGGCGAGACCGGAGGGCGCAAGTCGAAGGAGGCAGTGACGCGCTCCGGCACGTTCACCTGGTGCATATGATCGATGGCGGCATCGACGGCTGCTATGTTCATCTCGACCACTGCTTCGCCGCGCTTGCCGTAGGTCTTCTCTATGGCTTCTTTTATGCGCCCTATG
Source organism: uncultured Acetomicrobium sp. (assembly GCA_964438265.1). Lineage (GTDB taxonomy): Bacteria > Synergistota > Synergistia > Synergistales > Thermosynergistaceae > Thermosynergistes. The sequence continues at coordinate 14,392 of CAYTKB010000030.1, forward strand.
GCGTCGTCTTTGGGCAAGATCCCGCTCAAGGCGAAGAAACAGGTCTGCATGATCGTGTTGATTCTGACTCCAAGCCCCTTTTCCCTGGCTACGCGGTAGGCGTCGATCACATAGAACTTGAGTTTTTTGTCGATGATGTGCCTTTGCATGGTGACGGGCAGATGATCCCATACCTCTTCCGGTCCGTAAGGGCTGTTCAGCAGGAATGTTGCCCCTGGAGCAGCCGCATTCAAGACGTCGTACTTCTCTACGAAGGGAAATTGGTGGCATCCCACGAAGTCGGCCTTTTGTATCACGTAAGTCGATCGGATGGGCTCTGGGCCGAAGCGGAGATGGGATATGGTGATGCCTCCGGACTTCTTTGAGTCGTAAACGAAATAGCCTTGGGCGTAGAGGTCTGTGCCTTCGCCTATGATCTTGATGCTGTTCTTGTTGGCGCCGACCGTGCCGTCAGCTCCCAGCCCGAAGAAGACCGCCTGGGAGAGGCCTGGGTGAGGTATCGAAAAGGATTTGTCCAATTCGAGGCTCGTCTTTGCCACATCGTCGTCGATGCCCACGGTGAAGTGGTTTTTGGGGGAAGGCTCGGAGGCTTCATCCAAAACGGCCTTGACCATCGCCGGCGTGAATTCTTTGGACGACAGGCCGTAGCGCCCTCCGATGATCCTCGGCTTACTCTTTGTGGGAAGTTCTCCGGAAGCTGCCATTTCCTCGATGGCCGACACTACGTCGAGGTAGAGCGGTTCCCCCAAGCTACCGGATTCCTTTGTGCGGTCCAAGACGGCTATTGTTTTGACGCTTTCGGGCAAACTGCTGACGAAGCCTTTCGCCGAGAAGGGGCGGAAGAGGCGGACCTTGATCACCCCTACTTTTTCACCCTGTTCCGTCAGGTGTTGAACGGTCTCGTGGGCCGTTTCAGCGCCCGAACCCATTATCACCAAGACGCGCTCAGCCTCGGGGTGCCCGACGTAGTCGAAGAGATGATAGCAGTATCCAGTCAGCGAGGCAAATTTGTCCATCGTCTCCTGAAATATCTCGGGTGCAGCCATGTAGTAGGGATTGCAAGCTTCTCTGGCCTGGAAGAAGACGTCCGGGTTCTGGGCTGTGCCGCGGATAAACGGGCGGTCGGGCGAGAGGGCTCTCTTCCTGTGGGCCGCCACTAAGTCGTCGTCTATCATGGCCCTCAACGTCTCGTCCTCCAAGTATTCGATCTTGGACACCTCGTGAGATGTGCGGAAACCGTCGAAGAAGTGGAGGACAGGTACCCTCGCCTTGAGCGTGGCGGCGTGGGCTATGCAGGCCAGGTGGTGAGCCTCTTGGACCGACCCCGATGCGAGAAGCGCCCATCCGGTAGAGCGTGCGGCCATGACATCGCTGTGATCGCCGAATATGGAAAGCGCGTGTGTCGCTACCGTCCGAGCGGAGACGTGCATGGCGCATGATGTGAGCTCGCCGGCTATCTTGAACATGTTCGGTATCATCAGTAACAACCCTTGAGACGCCGTGAAGGTGGTTGTCAAAGTTCCGGCTTGAAGGGAACCGTGCATGGCTCCTGCCGCTCCGCCTTCGCTCTGCATTTCTACGACCCGCGGGACGCCACCCCAGATGTTTTTCCTTCCCTGAGCGGACCATTCATCGGCGTGCTCTCCCATTGGCGAAGACGGCGTTATGGGGTAGATCGTAGCCGCTTCGCTTAGCCTGTAGGCGACGGACGCGACGGCCTCATTGCCATCTACTGTGATCATTTTCCCTTTCACTCATAGCCTCTCCCTTCAAAATTGTTTTATTTTTTTAATTATAACTTACATAATGCGCCTTGGGGTGGACTCGCCTCGCGAATGCGCGCGACCACACCGCGCTGTAGCCACAGCGCGGCCGACGCGTATAATCAGGCAGGCATAAAATCAGCAACTACCGCACCTGCCACCTTTTTTCGATCCAACTCAGAGCGTTGCTCGTGACGCTGGTGAGTAGAAGATATATCAAACCCACCAAGGCGAACGTCTCAAATGATGCGTAGGTCACGCTACGGACCTGCTGCCCGACCATGGTCAGTTCCGTTATGGCGAGCGTAGAAAGCAACGACGATTCCTTTACGAGGGTCACTAACTCGTTGCCGAAGGCGGGAAGCATGTTTCGGATCGCCTGGGGCAATATAATGTAGCGCATCGTCTGAAGATACGACAAGCCGAGCACTTTAGCCGCCTCCCACTGCCCTTTGGGGACCGCCTCTATGCCGCCGCGCACGATTTCTGCCACATAACCGCCGGAGTTTATGCCCAACCCTATCACGCCCGAAGTGAAAGCCGGGAGGTTCAACCCCAACGACGGAAGGCCGAAATAGATGAAGAAGAGCTGTATGAGCAGAGGAGTGCCGCGGATGACGTAGACGTAGGCCGCGGCGAGCATCCTGAGCGGCAAGGCGAAAGGGAGGACCCTCAATGCTCCCATCACGACACCTATGGCTAACCCCAACAGCACAGCCACGATAGAGGCGCGGATCGTGATCAAAGTCCCCGCGCCGAACATATGTAAATACGGCAATACGGCAGAGAAGTCTAACACCTCGAACCTCCTATTCGACCACGAGAGTTTTGCCGAAGTGAGGCAAAAGCCTCTGCAAAAATAACTGCGTCCTGGCCTGCTTCGGTCTCACGAAGATTTCGTGAGGCGGACCTTCTTCCACGATAACTCCCTCATCCATAAATATTACACGGCTTGAGACGTCCTTGGCGAATAGCATTTCATGTGTAATGATGATCATGGTCATGCCGCTGTGCGCGAGTTGGGCGATCACCTCAAGCACCTCCCCGACCAGCTCCGGATCGAGAGCGCTGGTCGGTTCGTCGAAGAGCATAATCTTGGGTTCCATGGCCAGGGCCCTCGCTATGGCGACCCGTTGCTGCTGGCCTCCCGAAAGCTGAGACGGCCGCGCGTTGAGCTTGTCTCCGAGTCCGACGCGATGCAGGAGCCTCACGCCTACCTCCTCGGACTGCTCGCGCGTGAGGCCTTTTACCTTTGTAGGAGCCAGCGTAACATTTTGGAGCGCCGTGAGATGGGGAAAGAGGTTGAACTGTTGAAATATCATGCCGACCATCCCCGACAATTCGCGGTTGCTGATTTTCTTGTCGTCGATCCTGTTGCCGTAGAGAGAAACTTCTCCTTCGTCTATATCCTCGAGCTTGCATAGGCAGCGCGCCAGCGTGCTTTTGCCCGAGCCGCTCGGACCTATAACTGAAATGACCTCTCCCTCTTCTACCTCTAAGTCGATCCCTTTCAATACGTGAAGGTCGCCGAAACGTTTGTGAAGGTTTCGTGCCTGTATGGCCTTTGTCAACCATTTCACCTCCCGATGTCATTCTACTACGGATGTGGGTTTATACTTACGTCGGTGCACAATTGGAGGGGTTTGTGTTATGTGGAAAATCGCCTTTTGGATCCTCTTTTCGGCGGCAGCGTTGTGGGAGGTAGTCCTTCACGCGTTGGAGTGGAGGCACTTAAAGACGTTGGAGTGCGGGCCACCTCAGGAGATGATTCACATTTTGCCCGATAATTACAACTGGCACAGAGGGATTAAATATGCCCAAGATCACCTGCGCTTGGGCCTCGGGGAGACGCTTTCGGCCTACGCCCTCATGGCCGTTGCCATAGAAAGTGGTCTCTACGTTGCGGTGAGCTCGTGGGCGGGGATGACCTTTACCTCTCCCTTCTTGGCGGGTTTGATCTTCGGTGTCGTGGCCTCGGCGACCGTTTGGCTCGTGCAGCTTCCCTGGGAGTGGAGCGAGGCCTTCCGTGTCGAGGAATCGTACGGCTTCAATCGGGCTTCGCCGGCGCTCTTCTGGCGGGACCAGCTCATCAAGTTATCGTTTTTGTGTGCGGTCGGCGGAGGATTGCTGGGATCCCTCACATGGCTTTTAGAAAAGCCTCTTTGGCCCTTGTGGGGCTTTTTGCTCCTTTCCGGCGTAGAGCTGTTTTTTGTGGCTTTTCTGCCCATCCTTGTGGTGCCGTTGTTTTGC
>CAYTKB010000031.1:0-18314 GCA_964438265.1 uncultured Acetomicrobium sp.
TTCGGAACATCCGTCCATTTACGTTCCGGCTGTCCATAATGCTTTCATTGATAAGGGAGAGGAGCTGGGCAGGGTGCGCGGCCATTGCCCGAACTTGGGGGATATATTAGGGCATAGCCTTTGGCTCACGCCGCACGCCGCCTTAGGAAGGACTTTGTTGATTGAGCTTCAGCGGGGGTGCAAGAGACGATGCCCGTATTGCACAATTCCCGCTTGCTTCGGGAGAGATAGAAGACAACCCGTCGAGGTTGTCAAGGGGAAAATTGAAGCGCTGCAACACCGCTTTTCCTTCGATCAGGTTGGTTTAGTTACTCCCGAGGCGAGCGATTATCCTTGCCTCGACAATCTACTGGACTTTCTTGAAGGTTTAAACTGCAGCGTATCCTTTGCCTCTCTGAGGTTGGATGCCTTGACCCCTAAAATGGTGCGAGCGCTCGTTGCGGGTGGCAGGCGCGGTTTGACCGTGGCGCCAGAGTGCGGCAGCGACGCTCTGCGATACTCGCTGGGAAAGCCTTTCTCTAATAAGACGATAATAAAAACCATTAGTATGGCTGCGGATGAAGGTGTGCGCTCCGCGAAGTTATACTTTATGATAGGCCTTCCTGGCGAAAGAGACGAAGACGTTGCGCAGATAGCTGACTTGGCGCGATCGATACGCGATTCTGCTCGCCTGAAAGTCGTACTTGCTGTCAACCTCTTTGTGCCTAAGCCGCATACGCCGTGGTCTGAGGCCTCTTTTTTGGGACAAAGAGAAGGCAAGCGGCGCCTTGCACTCCTCAAAAAAGCCCTGCGAGGGGACAGCAAAGGCATAGAAGTCAGGGAGGGAGGAGTAAGAGAGGCAGCTGTCGAATATCGGCTGACCTGGGCTACGCTTCAAGATGGCGTTTGCCTGGCAACAAAAGGGAAGTTTTGTGATTGCTTCCCGAATGCGGGAGAAACGATGAGAGAGTTGTCCTTGCTCGGGCTCTCTTGAAAACTTTAAAAACGGCTTAATGAAAGCCATGACGTGTTTTAGGAGGGATCACAAATGAAAAGAAGAGATAAACGCTATAGAGAACAGCGCTTGATGTTCGCCTTTGGGCAGATCATGTTGCCCCTCGTTGGCATAGTTGCAGTAGCCATTTTGATCTTGGGTATAAAGATGTTCTTCTTACCGCCCAAGAGCGGGGACACGTCGAAGCCGGCGGTCAAACAAGAGGAGTCCATATCCGCCTTTGTGCCTAAACAGAATAGCGTTCCTTCATCGTCCGCTGCTAAAGAAGAGGCGAAGGGAAAAGTTGTGATGGCGGTGCCGGTCGGCAAGGCTCCCATTGCGGAGCAGCGGAGTGCGAGTTCATCTCAGGCTGAACAGCCTACGCCGTCAAACGTCACCACGAGTAAGACAACATCTGCTGTTGCGCCATCTGCTACCTCTGTGGCTAAGGAGACGAAATGGTGTGTGCAGGTCGGCTCCTTTACAGAAAGAGCAAGGGCGGAAAGTGTGATGCGGTCTTTGAAGGAGAAAGGGTACAACGGGCTGATCGCACAAGCTGAAGTCTCTGGCAAGACATACTTCAGGGTCAGGGTACCAGCGGGCAACTCCAGAGAAGAAGCCAACGCCTTGGAGAACAAGCTCAAGGGCGACGGATTCCCCACGCTGGTGACTCCGATGAACTGAAAGCAAAAGGCTATGGCAGGCATTATCCAGACGCTTCTTCGTCGAACAGAAGCCATAGAGCGGGTATCCGATCTTTTGTCCTTTCCCTGGGATACGGCTGCTGCCCTTGTGCCTCTGAAGGATGCTGTCGGTAGACTTTTGTATGGTAGCGTTCGCGCTCCTCATCTTTATCCGCCATTTTCCAGAAGCCTGCGCGATGGGTTTGCAGTGCGCAGCGAAGATGTGGCGGGCGCATCTCCGTCATCTCCGGCTTTCTTAAGGCTCACAGGTGAAATTTCAATGGGCAATATGACATCGAAACCCTTAGGCCCTGGCGAAGCCTTTTTAATCCCCACCGGCGGTGCATTGCCCTTAGGGGCAGATGCGGTCGTGATGATGGAAGACTCCATCGTAAGCGGTCCTTTTGTGGAGATTAGCAGAGCCGTACAGCGCGGAGACAACGTCATTCAAGCTGGAGAAGACGTGAAATGCGGAGAGCTGCTGGCAGAACGAGGGGAAATTGTAGACTTCCGTACCGTTGGCCTCCTTGCTTCTTTTGGCATCGTTGACGTGCCATTGATTGATCTGAATATAGGCATATTGAGCACCGGAGATGAAATCCTTGAAGCGTCAGTTGCAGAGCTGCCCCCTGGGCGGGTGCGCGACGCCAATAGTTGGATGCTCTTCGCTCTGCTCAAACTCAAAGGTTTTGTTGCGCATTTTTTAGGCATCGTCAAGGATGACCCAAAAGCCTTAAAAGGTGCACTAGAGGAAGCCTGGAATGGGTGTGATGTGGTCCTGATAAGCGGCGGCTCGTCCGTCAATGCCAGAGACTACTGTTCTTCCATCCTCGAAGGAATGCCCTCGCCAGGCCTTATGGTAAGAGGCCTCAATATAAGGCCAGGAAAGCCAACACTTATAGCTGGATCGGTTGGGGGTAAAAAACGGCTGGCCATCGGCCTCCCGGGGCATCCCCTTTCGTGTGCTATCGTGGCTCGCGCAGTCTTGTTGCCGTTATTACAACGCCTTGTAGGTATTGTCTCGGAAGACGTAGTGCTTAAAATGCCGTGCGGGGAAGACGTGCACGGACAGGCCGGAGTGGAGGAGTTCGTGCTTGCAAGGGTGCACGACGGCATGGCTATGCCCGTGATGGCTAAATCGGGTTATGTCGGTGCTATGCGCCGTACCGATGGCCTTATAGTTTTGCCGCCTGATCGCGAGACGGTGCGAAAGGGCGAGGAGGTAGAGTTTGTTCTATGGTGAAGGCAAAGTATGAACATCTTTCAATAGCTGAGGCGTGGAAGCTGCTCTATAGGGTGTTCAATGAGAGAGTAAAAGAGCCGTCAATAGAGGTCCTTCCCGAAGAGGGGCTTTGGCATGTATTGGCCGACGATGTGCAAGCTGAGCGCAACGTCCCTCATCACCCGGTTTCTGCGGTCGATGGTTACGCCCTCAGGTCCGACGTTACAAGCAACGCGTCCCCTGCCACGCCGGTTATCCTCAAGTCCCATGAATATTCATGGGTTAACACCGGCGGCGCATTACCTGTAGGGGCAGACGCGGTAGCGATGATAGAAGATACCTCCTTTAAGGAGGATGGCGACCTTTACGTCTATCGTGCCCTCACACTGGGATCGAACGTTCGGGCGGTGGGCGAGGATGTGGCTAAAGGCGATGTGATAGCTTACGAAAGAGACCAGGTGACACCATCTCTATGTGCGCTTTTTGTAGCCTGCGGCGTCAGGCACATAAAGGTAAGAAGGCGACCGAAGAGCATATATATCCCAACCGGGGATGAGATTGTATCACCAGAGAATCTCGCGCCGGATCAAGAGTTGCCTCCGGGCAAAGTGGTCGATAGCAACTCCGCTCTATTGCGCAGCCTCTTTGATGGGTGGGGGTTCTCACTCGATATTCACTCGCTTTTGCCCGACGATAAGGAAATCATAAGGGAAGCCATAAGAAAAGCCGCAGGACAGTATGACCTGGTCCTCGTGGGAGCAGGGTCTGCCAAAGGTGAGAAGGATTACACCGCTCCAGCCATAGCTGAAGAGGGAGAGCTATTGCTTCACTGGTTGCGCATGAGGCCTGGCCGCCCAGTGATCGTAGGTGAGGTCAACGGCAAACCTGTAGTGGGCCTTCCAGGCTTTTCTATGTCGACGATGGCGGTGGCATGGACCATAGTGTATCCGATCTTATCCCTGCTTTCTGGGATGGACAGAATTGACATCTCGAGGGAGGAGATTTTGAGGCGCGCCATAGGCGCTGTGGAAGTGGTCAACGTAAGCCTGCTCTTGCCGCATTCATCGCCTCAAGGTGTGGAGGAATGGCTCAGGCTGAAGGGCGTTCAAATCGGCAAAATGCGCTATGTCTGGCCGCTTAAGTCCGGCGCAAGCTCCATTTCTTCGATGGCCGAAGCAGATGCCTTTGCGCTGTTGCCGGCTGAAGCGACCGAGTACCTGAAGGGTGAGCCGGTGTTGGCCTATTTTGTGCTTCCCGTGCCTTGGGAAAGGCGAGCCTTATTCCAAGGGTCGGACGACCCGGCATTTAGGCGCCTCGTGAGATACGTTCGCCATGAAGGAGCCGACCTCGCGATCAGAAACGTAGGAAGCCTCGGCGGTATTGCAGCTCTGTCAAGAGGCGAAGCTCATATAGCTGCCTGCCACCTTTTAGATCCGGCAACCGGGCGTTATAACGACAGTTATATCGATGCGTTAAAGCCGCATGATCAGAAGTGGATCAGAAAAGTCCTATTTTTGCGATCGCAAGGGTTTATCTTAAAGGAAGGCAATCCTAAAGGTATAAAGAACGTAGAAGATCTTGCCAGAAAAGATGTCCGCATAATAAACCGCCAGTCCGGTGCTGGGACGAGGGTTTTGTTGGACTATTTACTGCGCGAGTCCGGCATTCCGCCGTCGCAGGTTCAGGGGTATAATGTCCAAACGAACACCCACATAGACGCTGCAGCGAGGGTAGCATGGGGGCTTGCGGATGTCGCGGTTGGCGTCAAAGCTGCTGCAGATGCATTGGGGCTTGATTTCATCCCGATAACTTGGGAGCCATACGAGCTTGTAATCCCCGAGGAACACATTAGACATCCTGGCGTACAAGCTCTCTTGGGCGCCACAGAGAATCCTCTGTGGCGGAAGGAAGTGGAGGAGCTTGGAGGATATAAATGGCCAAAATAGTTGACCGGTACGGCAGACGCCTAACTTACGTGCGGATATCGGTGACGGACAGGTGTAACTTTCGCTGCCGTTACTGCATGCCGCCATCTGGCGTCCGTTGGGTTCCCCACGAAGCGATATTATCATATGAGGAAATCTTAGGCCTCTGTGGCGTGCTTGAGGAGTTAGGAGTTGAAAAAATCCGTTTCACCGGCGGAGAACCGTTAGTTAGGAAGGGCTTTGTGGATTTTTTATACAGATTGAAGGAAAAACACCCACAACTCCAAGTGGCTGTCACGACGAACGGCTCTCTCCTGAAGGAATGGGCTCACAGGCTGGCTGATTTAAGCTTGACGGCTTTGAATATCTCTTTGGATACCATATCCAAAGATAAATTTTTCTACATCACGAGAGGCGGGAGTTTGGAAGAAGTCATATCCGGGATAGACGCCTTCAGGTCACACTCTGATACCCCGATAAAGGTCAACGCTGTCCTGATCAAAGATTTTAACGACAACGAAGAAGATATCTCTGCCCTAATAACGTTCGCAAGTAGTCGGAAAGCCATTCCTCGCTTCATCGAGTTCATGCCGCTCGATGGCGATGTGTGGAGTTGCGGCCGCTTCATAAGCGCCGACAACATGATCGAAGTTTTGCGTGCCATGGGTTATACGTGCCTTTTTGACGAAGAGGGACAAAATTCTGGTCCGGCCATGTACCTGCAAAATCCCTTTACGGGCCAACGGGTTGGCATCATAGCTGCCGTTTCTCACCATTTTTGCAGCCGTTGCAACAGGTTGCGCGTCACCGCAATGGGCGAGATGCGCTCTTGTCTGTTCGCTGATAGCGGCGTGCACCTGAAAGAGCCGCTTTCCTCCGGAGGCTTCGAAGAAGTGCGCAAGAGGATAATGGAGTGCGTCGCAGCTAAACCGCGGTCTTGGATGGGGCTTAAAACTTCTTCACAGCACATGTCGCAGATCGGAGGATGAATAAGATGGAAAGCCAAGGTCACCTGGATTCGGAAGGGCATCCTGTAATGGTGGACGTCAGCGAAAAGGAAGAGAGCCTCAGAACGGCAGAGGCTGAAGGGTGGGTATATCTGCCGCCTTCGATATACGAGGCCATAGACCGCGGGCGTGTAAAAAAAGGAGATGTCTTAAAGGTAGCCGAGCTCGCCGGCATCATGGCATGTAAACGCACTCCGGACCTTATCCCACTATGCCACAACATCCGCCTCGACAGCGCCTCCGTCCGCTGCGCCTTAGAAGGTGAGCGCAAAGCGGTTTATATCCGTTGCTCGGCGTCGGCGAGAGAGGTCACAGGCGTGGAGATGGAAGCGCTTTTGGGCGCGACTGTAGCGGCCTTGACAGTGTATGACATGTGCAAGGGCATAGATAAGGGTATGCACATAGACGGCATAAGGTTACTCCGCAAAAGTGGCGGCAAAAGCGGCGACTATCGCGCGGAGGAGACAGCCTGATGCGCTTACTTCGACTCTTTCACGGTGATAATCGTCAAGATGCATTCGTATGCTACCTCCACATAGGCAAAGAAGGAGAAACGCTGGTCGACGGCAAGAGCAAGGCTATCTATGCTGGGCTTCCTGCCCCCTCTTTGCCGAAGGATGAAGCCTTGTTCATGATAGTATCGCGCGACGATGGAGTAGATGTCGGATATTACCTCTCCTTCGGCGATGGAGCACCGCTCCTATCGGTCACGCAGGTCGAGGAAAGAGAAGAAGGAACTTTCATGGTGCTCGATGTGGTCACGGATGGCTTTGTGGCCCTATCGAACCGCTGCCGCTGGTGGTTTCCGATAACGGCGGGAGTTTTGACTGTAAGCGATAAAGGCAGCCGCGGTGAACGGATCGATACAGCGGGTCCGGCTTTGACCAAGCTGCTTCCAAGGATAGGGGCAAGGGCAATAGCGCGCGCGATAGTTCCTGACGAGATAGAAGAGATCGCCAACGTGCTCAGGGAGTGGAGCAGCGGGTCAAAGGCGGATCTTATCCTGGTAACCGGCGGAACGGGTCTATCTCCTCGCGACGTTACGCCGGAGGCTTTGATGAGCGTGGGCGACAGAGTCGTGCCTGGTCTTGGTGAATACATGCGCTGGGCCACATCGCTTTCCACTCCGAGGTCGATCCTGAGTCGCGGCATCGCCGTCACTAAGGGTAAAAGCCTCATCATTGCGCTCCCGGGGAGCGAAAGAGGTGCCACGGAGTGTTTTAAAGCTTTAATGCCCGTCCTTCGCCATGCCGTGGAAATACTTTCCGGAAGGGGAGGAGAGTGTGCCCATAGCCATCGCTGAAGATGGGTTTATGTTGTTAGTATGGCAGAGAAGGCTACAATGAGTGATATAAAACGCTGTGTAATTATTACCGGAATGTCTGGTAGCGGTAAGAGCACCGCCTTGCGCATATTGGAAGACATGGGGTTTTTCCCCATCGACAATATTCCGCCCGCTGCCCTTCCTCAAGTCCTTGATTTGCTTCGCTCTCATGACTCAGCCACCCTTCACGGCGTGGTTGCAGTGACAGATGCTCGCGGAGGGGTGCTTCTTGAGGGTTTCGAAGATGTCGTGATTCGGCTTCGCTCATACATTCCGATGATTAAAGTCATATTCCTAGACGCCTCTGACGATTCGTTGGTCAGGAGATATGAGCAGACGCGCCGCCGCCATCCCATGGGGGCGGAACTCGCCCTGAGTGAAGCGATCGCCAGGGAAAGAAAGACTCTGACGCCGATAAGGGAAATTGCCGATTTGGTCGTCGATACGACGGAGCTTTCGATTCAGGATCTTCGCAACATGCTCCTTGCGGCCCTGGCGATGGATCAAGCTCAACCTACTGTCATCGTAAGCTCTTTCGGCTATAAATACGGTATCCCGTCGGACAGCGATTTCGTATTTGACGTTCGCTTCTTGGAAAACCCGTTCTATGTGCCCCAATTACGCTATCTGTCCGGCAAAGACGAGGCTGTCCAGGATTACCTATTAAAAGCTCCTGGTACTATAGATTTCATGAAACGATGCATAGATCTGATAACGTTTTCACTCCCTCTCTACAGGTATACCGGCAAGATACAGGTTCACATCGCCGTAGGTTGCACCGGTGGCAGACATCGTTCAGTAGCCATAGCGGAGTGGTTGGCAAAACACTTTTTAGAGAGAGGCGAAAAATGCTTTGTAAATCACAGGGATATAGAGAAGGAAGCAGGGCGGACGTGAGACCTTTATGAGTTGGTGGCTTACCTTCCTCTGTGGGGTGCTCGTTGGGGCTGGGATTTATGGAGCCCTGTTGAACCGGAGGCGTTTGAAAAAAAGAAAGGTCTTCACCGGCCGTTTCCGGCGGCGGAAAGGCGATAGTTTTTACAAGGCGGTGAACCATCGTCTATCGTTAGGCCCGCACTTTGTAGCTCTCGGGGGTGGAACGGGACTCTCCACGTTGCTTCGTGGTCTGAAGGGGTATTCCCGCAACATCACTGCCGTGGTCACAGTTACGGACGAAGGGGGAAGCTCAGGAAGATTGCGCCAGGAGTGGGGTGTTTTGCCGCCCGGCGATGTGCGCAATTGCCTCGTAGCCCTGGCTGAGAACGACAGCGTCCTCAACAATATATTGAGTTTCCGCTTCGATCATGGTGAGCTCAAAGGTCATAGCTTAGGTAATTTGATCCTTCTGGCCGCTACGGAACTGGCTGGCGATTTTCGCCTCGCGGTAGAGGAGATGAACCACCTTTTAGCCATCAGGGGACGCGTGCTGCCACTGACTACAGAGGCCGTTGTGCTCGCGGGGCGCACAAGAGACGGAAAGGTTGTGCGGGGAGAGCTTGCCGTATCTTTGAACGGCAGCCGACTTCTGGAAATATGGCTTGAGCCGAGAGATGCACATCCCTTGCCCGAAGTCATAAGCGCCATCTACGGCGCAGATCTCGTAGTTTTGGGACCGGGCAGCTTATTTACGAGCGTTATACCCAACATCTTACTTGACGAAGTCAGCGCAGCTATAAGGAAGAGCGGCGCCCCGAAGGTCTACGTCGCCAATCTCATGACCCAACCCAACGAGACCGACGGCATGAACCTCTATGATCACATATCATGGATTGCGAAAGTATTGGAGGCGTTCCCCGATTACGCGATAGTGAATAAAGCGCCCATACCGGAAGACACGTTCAGCATGTATGTGGCATCCGGTTCGTATCCGCTAATGTTGGATGACGACCAGAGAAGGGCATTGAATGAAGCTGGGTGCGAAATAATAGAAGCTCCTCTCGTGAAAAAATTGGATAACGGCATGCTGCGCCATGATAGCCACAGGTTAGCTGAGATCCTAGTGCGCCTGGCAAAGGAGGATAGAGACCAATAGATGGAGAAACTCATTGCCCTTGTCAGAGATGAGTGGCTGCTCTTGAGCGTAGACGACAAGGGAGAAGCGGAAGCCGAGATCTTGGGGTTGATTCAGGGGATGAAAAAGCTGCGGCGGGAAGACCTATTGACATCTGGCAGATTGTGGGTCTTTGAGAGACTGCGCCGCATTTGGCCGCTTGCTTCTTGGGCTGGGACGTGGGATTTCGCCTCGCTTTTGGTCATTCCGCCCGACAAAAAAGGAAGAATATCCCTATCGTTGCCTCAAGACCTCTTGGACCTCATGATTGGCTGCTTTGGTAGGCGAACCTCGTGGAGCTGGCTCAGGGGTTTGTGGGGCAGTTGCGGTTCCTTATATCTGCCCAGCAGCGGTTATTACTGCACCTTTCGTCTTTGCCAGCATAGCGGGATCGCTTTTAGAGTGGAGGAACTGCTCTCTCGAATAAGGGCAAAACCTGCGGAACGAAGGAAGGAAGGTTGGATAGAGATTTCCATCCGCAGCCAAGTGGCTATTACAGCGCTGCTTCAGCAGATGAGACTTAAGCGCTCTTCGTTATTGCTTCAAGAGAGAGCACGCATGAGAGCCTTTCGAGACAGAGCAAATAAGGTGGTAAACTGTGATGCTTTTAACATTCAAAAGAGCCTCAAGGCAGCTGAAGAGCAATTAATCATAGCTCAACGACTTGTAGAGTCGAAGGCATTCTATACACTCTCCAGGCCGCTCAAAGAGTTGATAACGGTGCGTTTGCAGAATCCAAGCGCAACGCTGGAGGAGTTAGGAAGAGCGCTCTCGAAGCCGGTGACCAAGAGTACTGTGGAGTATAGATGGAAAAAGCTGAAGTTCCTCGCTGAAGTTGCAACTGCTCCTAAGGACTGAGCGACTCCGCGTTATATCAGAAGGCAGGACTGAGGGACTCTGAATTTGCATATGTGGTAAAGTTGATATAATTACCTTATAGGGTGTGATCTTTTCGCAAAACATTTTTGAGGGGGTAGATGAATTTGACGAAGAAGAGAATAGCTATTAACGGCTTTGGCAGGATAGGGAGGCTTTCGTTCAGGGCTTTCTGTCAATACGGCGACAAAAATATAGCGGATGTGGTCGCTATCAACGACCTCACTTCACCAGCCACGTTAGCATACTTATTAAAGCACGACTCTGTTCACAGGCGCTTTCCCGGCACAGTTGAAGCTGGCGAGGACAAATTGATAGTAAACGGTAAGGAGATAAAGGTTTTTGCCCAAGCAGATCCCTCCAAGTTGCCTTGGAAGGATCTCGCGGTGGATATCGTCGTCGAGTCTACAGGTCGTTTCACCGACGCTGAAAAAGCGAAGGCCCATATCGAGGCCGGCGCCAAAAAGGTCATAATATCTGCCCCTGCCAAAAACGAAGATGTCACTATAGTTATGGGAGTCAACGAAGGCGCGTACAAGCCAAATGAGCACAACATCATATCCAACGCGTCGTGCACGACAAACTGCTTGGCTCCGATCGTGAAGGTCCTTCATGATGAATTCGGCATTGTAAAGGGACTCATGACGACTGCTCATTCTTATACAAACGATCAAGTGACGTTGGATTTTCCGCATAAGGATTTAGCGAGGGGACGAGCAGCTGCGCTCTCCATCATTCCGACAACTACAGGAGCGGCTAAGGCGATAGGCAAGGTCATACCGGAGCTCAACGGAAAGCTCAACGGCGTGGCGCTCCGTGTGCCGACTCCGGATGTGTCCATAGTTGACTTCGTGGCTGAGTTGAAGCGCGCAGCCACAGTGGAAGAGGTGAACGCGGCGATGAAACGGCACGCAGAGGGTTCCCTTAAGGGCATACTTTCCTATGAACCAGGGCCTCTTGTATCTATGGACTTCGTGGGGGATAGCCATTCGGCCATTTTCGCTCCCAACGAGACGATGGTCATAGAAAATATGGTCAAGGTATTCGCATGGTACGATAACGAGTGGGGTTACAGCTGTCGCATAGTCGATCTTGCCAATTACATAGCGAGCAAAATGTAAGGCGCATGTGGAGGAAGAGATGAAGCTCAAAAGAGTTAAGCCCGATCAAGCAAAAGGCAAGAGGGTCTTAGCGCGGGTCGACTTCAACGTGCCTATAAAGGACGGCCGTATCGGCGATGACGGCCGTATCGTTTCCCATTTAGAGATGATAAGTGCGCTCTCTGGTGCCGGAGGCCGCCTGACGCTTGTGTCTCACTTAGGTCGCCCTAAGGGTAAAACGCCGGAGCTCTCCCTCAAACCAGCGGCAGCGAGATTGGAGGAGCTGATCAAACAACCAGTGGCCTTCGTTCATGATTGCATAGGCGATGAAGTAAACGCCGCTATCTCTTCCCTGAAAGACGGAGGCATCCTCCTTTTGGAGAACGTGCGCTTTTATCCCCAAGAAGAGAAGAATGACCCACAATTTGCTAAGGCCCTGGCCTTTCCTCATGAAATGTTCGTAATGGATGCCTTCAGCGCGGCTCATAGGGCTCACGCTTCAACGCGCGGCGTTGCCGAATATTTGCCGTCTTTTGCAGGTCCTCTCATGTGTCGCGAAGTGGAGATCTTGAGTGCCGTGCGAGACGACCCAAGACATCCCTTCGCCTTGATATTGGGAGGCGCCAAGGTATCGGACAAGATAGGCGTGATAGAAAATATGTTGAACAAGGTGGACGTGCTCGTAATTGGCGGGGGCATGGCTTTTACTTTTTTAGCGGCGCAGGGTCTCAACATTGGTAGATCTTTATGCGAACCCGACAAGATCGATTTCGCCAAGGATATGCTGAAGAGCGCTAAAGATAAAGGAGTAAAGCTATTTTTGCCCGTAGATGTGGCAGTGGCCGATGAGGTAAACGAAAGCGCTGAGCGTCGGATAGTCCCAATCGATCAAATCCCCGAAGATCAGATGGGGCTCGACATAGGTCCAGAGAGCATAAAACTGTTCTGCCAGGCCTTGACGGGGATAAAAACCGTGCTGTGGAACGGGCCTATGGGCGTATTCGAGCTTCATTCCTTTAAAGACGGTACCGAGGCCATTGCCAAGAAGCTCTCCGAATTGACGGCCGAGGGGGCGCTTACTGTGGTAGGTGGGGGAGATACGGCTGCGGCGATAAAGGTTGCAGGTTACGAAAGGGCCGTATCTCACGTTTCCACCGGGGGAGGGGCTACCTTGGAATTCATGGAGGGCAAGCTCCTTCCAGGTATAGAGCCTCTATTAGAAAAGTAGAAAGGTGTGTAATCTCGATGGAGCGATGCGTTTTGTTGGCCGGAAATTGGAAGATGCACAAAGGCCCGAAGGAGACCATTTTTTTCCTCGAGGATCTGGATGCAGCCTTAGAGCTGGAAAATGCAATAACTGAGGCGATCGTTTCCAAAAAGATCGAATTAGCCCTTTTCCCACCATTTATAAGCATTCCTGCATTTTGTGATTTTGATCACAAAATGATAAAGTGGGGAGGGCAGAACGCGCATTGGGAGGAAAAAGGAGCCTTTACGGGCGAAATCTCCATTCCCATGCTCCTTGAGCTCGGCTGTAGCTATGTCATACTTGGCCACAGCGAGCGGCGCCACCTATTCGGCGAAGCCGACGAGATGGTGAATAAAAAGGTAATAGCAGCGCTTGACCATGGACTTTCTCCTGTATTGTGCGTGGGAGAAACGCTGGACGAAAGAAACGGCGGAAAAGCCTTTTCGGTAATAAGGAGACAACTTCTTTCTGCGCTGGAAGGCGTCGATTCGAAAAAGGCAGCACAAATTGTCGTGGCATATGAACCCGTATGGGCCATCGGCACGGGTCGCACGGCAAGCGACATCGACGCCCAAGAAGCTTGCGGTTTTATAAGGGGCCTGATTGCCGAGCGCTATGGGCAAGATATTGCATCAGGCATACGCATCCTTTACGGAGGTAGCGTAAATCCCAAAAATGCCGCGGGCCTTGCGGGGCAACCGGACATCGATGGTGCTCTCATAGGAGGAGCGTCGCTTTCTGTCGAGAGCTACATCGGAATTGTCAAAGAGGCCTTGTTGGTCCTGTAGGCAGACTTACGTAACATAAGATACATTATAAGACACTATAATACGTAAAGGCTCCTTTTATTTAAGGCACACATAGAGGCCATATAAAAGTCTTGGGCAGGCATATCGCCTGCCCAAGTAAATAGTTTGTCCTGGAGACCTGGGGATTCAGTTTTGGGAGGACACAGGATCTATCCTCTATATTTATATTTCGTCGACTTGCCACGTGGGTGCATCTCCCCAGATGCGCTCCAACGCGTAAAAATTTCTTCCTTCGCGGCTGAATATATGGACGATTATGGAACCGCCGTCTATTAAGCGCCACCTCGTGCTATCGTTGCCTTCGATATAGCATTGTATGCAGTGTTCATTAAGTGCTTTTACGGTCGCTTCAACAAGGGCGTCCATGTGGACACTGGAGCTCGCCGTCACTAGCACAAATACGTCGCTTATAACGGAAACCTCGCTCACATCAATAGCTATCATATTTTCGCCTTGCTTCTCCTCTAAGGCTTCGACGAGCCATTCGCATGAAGCTATCTTGTTATTGAGCTTGCTCTTTACCAAAGGCTTACATTCCTCCTATTGTAGATTTATTATAAAGAAGCACAATAACCAAATATTTATGTGTTACAAGTATATTTACAGTTGACAAGATGGCCCTTCTTTGTTCTTTTTTTACGGATTTACGGAGCAATTTTTAAGTTCCTAAGCCTCGACAAGAGCTTATCGTAGTCGTGACCGACTATGATCGTGACATGGGCAGCGGCTTCAGAAGGGCGCACCAGGCTTTTGGGTATCCCAAGCAATTCTGCCAATATTTGAGCCTCCTTTTGAGATTCAGCGCCTTTGGATGGATGTATGATGTTGCTATAACGATAATCGAAATGCCTTGCGTTTCCTCTGTAGGCGACCTCTATGCCTAATCTGTGCAATTCCCGTGCGACCTTAGCGCTCAATCCTTCGCTTCCATCGCCGTTAAGCACCGCGATAGGTCCCTTTATGCTTTCTGCTCTTTCCTTGGACAAGACTTGACTTTCTTCGGGTGTTGGGGTTAAGACATTCGTTGTGCCCTCTGTGCCTTCTTGATTGATGGAAGACATCTTTGCTTCGCTGGGTATTTCACCAGAGAGAAACGCCGAAATTTGGCTTATGTCCCCGAGCCAATAACTTACGCCAGAGATGAGTGCGGGTTTTCCGGGCAGCGTGGATATATTTATATTATCCAGCGATAGGTCTTTGAAGTAAAGGCCAAGCTGTAGCGCTTGGGACGGAGATAGATCCGTCTTTACCATGGAAGCCATCTCCTTGGTCAATTCCCCCAAGTGCGGCAAAATTTGAGGGTCCGTCATGCGCTTTAGCAGTGCAGCTATAAATTTATGCTGCCTTTGTATGCGGCCCAAGTCGCCCATGGCATCATGGCGAAAGCGAACATATTTGAGCGCCATATCGCCGTTCATCAAATGGCGACCTGGAGGTATGTCAATGTAGAGCCCTCCGGCCTTATCGACATATCTCATGCGAGTTTCTACCTCTATTTCTACGCCGCCTAAAAGATCTACGAGCTTCGGAAACGAGTCATAGCCTACTACTACGTAGTAATGAATCGGTAGCCCCAGATAATTGACCAATGTCCTTTTAAGCAAATCAATGCCGCCATAGGAATAAGCATGCCCAAGTTTATTCCAACCCCTGCCAGGAATATCGATACGCGTGTCCCTGGGCAATGAAAGGAGTTTAACCTTCTTGCCTTCTATGTCAAGCATCGCTATTGCTATGCTATCGGCCCTGTGCGAGTCACCTGTGTCGTCCTCGCCAACTACCAATATGTTAATCCTTCCTGTTGCCTCGTCATACCTTACGCTCTTTCTGATGCTTTCCGCTTTCGGATGAACGATATCTTTTAGTCTCCAATTGGCTCCAATTATGGCTGCAGCCAATACTATGCCAATAAAGAGCAACCGCTGCCATCTCATCGGGCGTCACCTTCCATCCCTGATATAAAGGCTCTTCTTATAAATGTAATGCTCCACATTCCATGGCACTAAATAACGGATGCTTGAACCTTCGGCGACGCGGCGACGGATCGCTGTGCTAGAAATGGCCAACATGGGTATTTCAAGGAGGACTACGGCCCTTTTAATAGCTTCTGGAAGTTCGTCCAGCCGTTCTACGCTATAGCCTGGACGCGTAACGGCTACTATGGAGGCTTCTTTTGTTATGCTATAGGGGTCTTTCCATGATGGCAGTTCGAGTACCGCATCTAACCCAGTGATGAAGTAAAACTGCACGCTTCCCGGGGGATACCAATGGTACATCTCTCTGAGTGTGTCTATAGTATGGCTTGGCCCTTCTCTGTCAATTTCTATGCGCGATATTTTAAAATGAGGATTGTCTATGGTGGCCATGAGCGTCATGATATAACGATCTTCTGGAAACGATACTTGGCGACGAGATTTATGGGGAGGGTTTCCAGTTGGAACGAAGACCACCTCCGAAAGGTTGAGGACGCAATACGCCTCTTCTGCTGCTATCAGGTGGCCGAAATGGATAGGGTCAAACGTCCCCCCCATGATGCCTATTCTTTTCTTCCTCAATAAGAGATTTTTTTCAGCAGTCTCCATGCTATTGTGAGGGATCATCGGGTTGAAATTCAAAGGGCACTCCGCCTATAAAAATTGTGTCGCCGTAGCGCGCCCCAGCTTGTGTAAGTTCAGTCTCAACCTTAAAACGCTTGAGAAGAAGGGTGAAACGTTGAATTGCTTCATCTTGATTGAAGTCGTAACGTTGTACCACCTTTTCCAAATACGGATGCTGGACTTCATAAATTCCCTTCTCCACACAAAGGATCCGAGCAGTGACTTTTGGCGGAACTGCTGTCTCTGTTTTGACTGAGAGGTTATGGTCGGCCGGAGTTTCATGTCTCGGATGAAGCCTTGCAAACTCCTTTATCGCTGAGGAAAGCTGTTCGATGCCTTCGCCCGTCAAAGCGCTCGTCTCAAAGAATGAGATGTTCATCCTTTTCATCTCCGCCTGTACTTTAGGGCTCAGCGACCTCGCTTCGTCTATGTCTATTTTATTTCCCGCTACAATGAACGGGCGTTCTAATAGTTCAGGGTTATAAAAGCCCATTTCGCAGCGTATAGCATTCCACTGCTCGATCACACAAGAAAGATCCCCCGAACTGAGGTCGAGGACATAGACCAGGAATCTGGTGCGTTCTATATGCCTCAAAAATCTCAAGCCGAGGCCTTTGTTCTGGTGAGCCCCCTCAATCACCCCGGGCATATCGGCTAGGAGAATGTATAACCCTCCCTCTTCAATTACGCCGAGATTAGGGGACAAAGTCGTGAAAGGATATGGCCCTATCTTCGGATGGGCATTTGTAAGGGCTAAAAGGAGACTTGATTTGCCCACGTTTGGTAAACCCACTAAACCCACATCAGCTATCAACTTTAGCTCGAGTCTAAGCTTTACTTCTTCGCCAGGGTCTCCTCTTTCGGCAAACTTGGGGGCGCGGTGTGAAGCTTTGGCAAACGAAGCATTACCCCTCCCCCCCCTTCCTCCGCGGGCCACGAGGAGCCTTTCGCCTGGTCTCGTTAGGTCGCCCAAGGGGGAACCGGTTTTGCTGTCCCAAACAACAGTGCCGCAGGGCACGGGTATGACCAAATCCTGACCGTTTGCTCCATGTTGCTTTTTGCCTCTGCCGTGTTCCCCATCTTGAGCATTGAAGCGGGCGCTATACTCGAAATCCGCCAAAGTCTCTAAGCCAGCGACTGCCTCAAGAAAGACATCTCCGCCCTTCCCGCCATCGCCTCCGTCAGGGCCGCCCTTCGGCACATATTTTTCTCGACGAAAGCTGACACACCCGTTTCCACCTCTACCAGCCCTTACGCTTATTTCGACCAAGTCTACAAACTTCATTGTCGCATCACTTCGCCCTGCTCACAAGAACAAAAGGGCCTTTTGCCACAAGCAGGCCCTTTGTCCTCTTTCGATGAATTAAAAAACCGTTCATGTTAGTTATTGACGGGTTCTACGCTTGCGTATGATCTGCCGCCTTTATTCTCAAACTTAACAAAACCAGAAGATAGAGCGAAGAGTGTGTCATCCTTACCCCTTCCGACGTTTCGTCCAGGATGTATCTTTGTGCCTCTCTGCCTAACAATTATAGTTCCTGCCTTGATCATTTGACCATCATAGCGCTTCACACCGAGGCGCTTGCTATTAGAATCTCGGCCATTTTGGCTGCTGCCCTGCCCTTTTTTGTGAGCAAAAAGCTGTAAGTTAAATATTCTGACCATTATCTTTCTTCCACCTCCACTACCTTCACATGCCTGGGATATGAAGCCTCTACTCCCTTAAGGCTACAAAATATAGTGTTAATGATGCTTTTGACTCTTTCGTCATGAGTAAGCGGCCACTCTATAGAGAAATATGCCGGCTTCTCTTCTTTCTTGCACTGCACGCCGTTCAGGGCTAATACATCTATTAATCCCACAGCCAAGGCTTGAAGCAACGTCGACACGGCAGCGCAGACAATATCTTTGTTTCTAGGGGCATATCCGCTATGGCCTGAGGCTCTCATAGATACAGCCTCTCCATCTCTTTTTGCTACCTCTACAGTGATCACCTAACTCTGATTTCTCCTATTTGAAGATCTGTAAATGGCTGGCGATGGCCTCTAAGCCTTCTGTAGTTCTTTTTGCGCTTGAATTTGAAGACTAAAACCTTTTCTTCCTTTCCGTGTTCCAAGACCTTCGCCTCGACCATAACCCCATCTATAAATGGGTGACCTGTCTTCACCTCTTCGTCAGTTGAAACCAAAAGTACCTTATCAAGAGCTACATTGGTCCCTGGGTCTTCATTCATCTTCTCTACACGAATGACGTCGCCTGTAGAAATGCGATATTGTTTACCCCCTATATCAACCACTGCGTAAGACACCCTTTATTCCTCCCTCTCGCTGAGATTCAGGTAGGTTTGTCAAGCCTTTTAAAACCCGTCTCAAGCGGAAATGCTGTAGCCATTGCATTTTACGCGAGATTCGACCATAAGTCAACGTATCCATGCCGCTCTCAACTGCGCACTCTTCTTCTTCCTTCACTTCTTCCGGATGTTCTACAGCCATATACTTC
>CAYTKB010000032.1:0-18151 GCA_964438265.1 uncultured Acetomicrobium sp.
ATGGCGCAGGACATGCGGCGTAACGCCGGATAGGCCAACGCTTTGAGCTAGCTTGGTCACGACCCTGTGCGCTGTCCTAACCGTCATGCGCCCGCTGCCCTGCCCTGGAAAGAGCGGTCCGGTGCTTGCGCCGAGCTCCTCCCTCCAAGCGAGAAGCGCCTGAACGGCATATCGCCCCATGGGAACGAGCCTCTCCTTGTCCCCCTTGCCTCTGACCCTGATCCACCGTTCTTCCAAATCTATATCCTCCCAGTCGAGGGCCACAAGTTCAGCCACGCGCAGGCCAGAGCCGTAGAGCAGCTCCAAGATAACACTGTCGCGACGAACCGTCTTTCCCCTGGGGCCTTCCTCCAAGAGGCGCTTCACGTCATCGTAGGCCAAGGCGCGCGGCAAGCGCTGGGGAAGCCTCGGACCCCTCACGCCGGCGGTCGGGTCTTTCTCGAGGACACCGCTTCGGATCAGGTAGTCGATCCAGCTGCGGATCGAGGAGAGCTTCCTGGCCGCTGAAGCCTGGGCATATCCATAACTCATCATTTCCCTCAAAAAGGCCCTCACGTGAGATGCCGTCATCTCAAGGGGGGAGGATATCCCTTGCGCCGATAAGTAGTCGACAAACTGGTTCAAATCCACGGAGTAGTTGGTGACAGTGTTTTCCGAACGGCCGCGGCTATATTTTATATATTCTAAAAAGGCATCTACAAAGGTGGACAATTCCTCCGCCATGAAAGTTAGTTTATCACAACTTCGTCAAATATGATCGAATATTCTGCTATAAATTCTTCCAAAGCCGTCAAAGCGCGCCGTGCGACGGCCTCGCAACGCTTCATGCGGTCGCGAACCCTTGTCTCTAAGGGAGGAAAGATCCCCAAATTGACGTTCATCGGCTGGAATTTATCGGCTCTGGCATTTCTAATGTAGTGAAGCAACGAGCCTATAGCAGTCTCCTTCGGCCACTGTGGCACGGAGAAGCCCAAGAGGGCAGAATAGGCGCTGATGGCGGCAACGAGCCCCATCGCCGTGCTCTCCGTGTAACCCTCGACCCCTACGATCTGCCCGGCGAGGTATACATCTTGCCTGGCGCGTAAACTCAAATCTTCATTGAGGACGAGAGGAGCGTTCACGTATACATTGCGGTGCATGACGCCGAAGCGGACGAATTCGGCCTTCTGCAGGCCTGGGATCATCCTGAAAACGCGCTCCTGCTCGCTCCATTTCAAATTTGTCTGGAAGCCGACCAAGCTATAAAGCGTCCCTTCTGCGTCCTCGCGTCTCAACTGAACGACGGCATAGGGCATCTTCCCGCTCTTGGGGTCGACGAGCCCGACGGGGCGCATAGGCCCATAACGCAAGACATCACGCCCTCTTTCTGCCATCACCTCTATCGGGAGACATCCCTCGAAATAGCGTTCGTCGCGCTCGAAAGAATGGAGTGGGGCCCGCTCTGCAGAAGATAACGCCTCCCAAAAGCGCTGATACTCCGCCTCGTCCATCGGGCAGTTGAGATAATCTTCGCCCTCTCCGTAACGGCTGCCTTTGAAGGCCACGGCGAAATCGATGCTCTCTGCCGTCACAATGGGAGAGACGGCGTCGAAGAAATAGAGAAAGTCCCTTCCTATGAGGCGCCGCAAGGCCTCCGACATGGAATCCGACGTAAGCGGCCCCGTGGCTATGATCGCAAGTCCTCCGGGTATCTCTTCCACTTCCTCGCGGACGACCTCAACCAATGGACAGGAAGTCAAGGCTTCAGAGACGGAAATGGCAAAGCGGTTTCTGTCCACTGCCAACGCTTTGCCGGCGGGCACCCGACTCTCATCGGCACAACGCATGATGAGGCTCCCTATGCGCCTAAGCTCCGCCTTCAGGATGCCAGCGGGGCTCGTCAACAGATCTGCGCCGAGCGAGTTGCTGCAGACGAGCTCGGCCAAGTGCCCGGTCTTGTGAGCCGGCGTGAGGCGATTCGGACGCATCTCGTAGAGCCTAACGGGAACACCCCTGCGGGCCAGTTGATAAGCGGCTTCAGACCCCGCCAGGCCACCCCCTACGATCGCGATCGGCGCTTTAGGCGATTTCATCAGCCAACCCTTTGTGGCCGCAAGAGCTGCACGCGGGAGTTTTAGACCTTCCCTTCAAGACCATATATCCACCGCAGGCCGGACATCGTTCGCCCGTAGGTGGGTCCCAGGACGTAAATTTGCAATCGGGATAGCGTGAGCAGCCGTAAAAGGTGCGCCCCTTTTTGCTCTTCCTGCGCACCACCTTACCGTCGCCGCAGAGAGGACAAGATACGCCTATCTCCTGCAAGATCGGCCGGGTATATGAGCACTTGGGATACGCGGAACAAGCCACAAACTCCCCATAACGGCCGCGCTTCACCACCAACGGGGCGCCGCACTGTGGGCACGCCTCGCCTACGGCCCGATCAGGCAAAGAGATGGATTCGGCTGCGCGCTTCACTTCCGAGAGGACCTTGGAAAAGCGGCTCCAGAAGTCTTTGATGACTTTAATCCATTCCACGTTTCCGCCTTCTACCTGATCCAACTGCTCTTCCATCTGGGCGGTGAAGGAAACATCGACTACATCTGGAAAGTGACGCACCAAAAAGTCGTTCACCACTCTGCCCAATTCTGTTGGGATCAACTTTTTATCATCGCTTTTGGCCACATAATCGCGATCGTAGAGCGTCTGCACTATGACGGCATAGGTGGAAGGACGACCGATCCCCTTCTCCTCGAGGACCTTCACCAGGCTGGAATCGCTATACCGAGCTGGAGGTTTGGTGAAGCGCTGTTCCTTGTGTACATCTCCCTGTCTCAGGAGTTCACCCTCTTTGGCAGGCGGCACTTCATCTTCCTTGAGGTCGAGCGGCCAGAGTGCACCCCACCCCTCAAAGAGGAGCGTCGCTCCGGACTGTTTCAACAAATAAGGCCCGGCTTCGACGACGATCGAACTACGAGCGATCGCACTCGGTGCCATCTGACTCGCCACGAACCTGCGCCAAATGAGGTCGTAAAGCCTGAACTGGTCTCTGGTGAGGTCTTCTTTGACGGAGCCAGGAGTGAGCGCCACGTCGGTGGGCCTTATGGCCTCGTGCGCATCTTGGGTGCGCCCTTTGGAGGCGTAATAATGGGGCTTTTGAGGGAGATATTTGTCGCCGAAGGCAGCGTCTACGTAACCTCGCACGCTCTCTATTGCCTCGGCAGCAACCCTGAGGCTGTCGGTACGCATATACGTGATGAGGCCGAGGGAGCCCCTGCCCTTTATATCGACGCCCTCGTAAAGGCTCTGGGCCACCCGCATCGTCCTCTGCGGCGAAAACCCCAAGCGCCTCGCCGCCTCTTGCTGCAACGTGCTCGTCTTAAAGGGAGGTAAGGGGCTTCTCCTCCCCTCTTTGCTCGTAAAGGAGCGCACGACGAGAGAGAGGCCTTTTAGGCTTTTTTCTATCGCTTCGGCTTCCGATTCGCTTTTTACGACTAACGCCTTGCCGTCCTTCTTCTCCAGGCGGAGCAGATAAGATCTGCCGTCATCGGATGTGGCCTCTACGTCCAAAAGCCAATACTCCTCTGGGCGGAAAGCCTCTATCTCGGCTTCTCTCTCGCATATGAGGCGCAGGGCGACGGATTGCACGCGCCCCGCCGACAGCCCGGAGCGCACCTTGCTCCATAACAAGGGGCTTAAGCTATACCCAACGAGGCGATCCAAGAGCCGCCTGGCCTGTTGGGCATAGACCTTGTCCATGTCTATAGCCTGGGGGTTTTTGACCGCCTCCTTGACCTCTTTCGCCGTGATCTCGTACATGCGTATCCTGCAGGGTGCATCCGAGTCTACGTTCAAAAGCTCGGCAAGGTGCCAGGCGATCGCTTCCCCCTCTCTGTCCGGGTCGGAGGCTATGAGCATCCGATCGGCCTTAGACGAAGCTTCCCTCAGTTCCTTTACGATCTTGCCCTTGCCGCGCACGAGTATGTATTCCGGTTTGAAATCTTCATCTACATCAACGCCCATGCGGCTCTTTGGAAGATCTCTCACGTGCCCCATGCTCGCCTTCACTACATATCGCTGGCCCAGGATCTTTTTTAGCGTGCGAGCCTTGGCCGGCGATTCCACAATCACCAGCGTATGAGATGGCATATACGTTTCACCCCAAGCGTCATCGAATGGCACTCCAGCGACCGGGGCCCGACGAAGCGACTAACCCTTTCGCTGTCAACATGCCTAACGCCAACATTGCGTCGGCGGCGCCCATTTTAGCCTCTGATGCGATATTGTCAACTGTCCGCTCTCCTCTTTCTTTAAGCATCGAGTAGACGAGCTCTTCCTCTGCCGAAAGCTCTTCCATTTGTGGCTCGTCCTCAAAGTTGACGTTCCCTCCCAAAAGCGAGCAAAATGCAGGGATGTCGATCAAAGGTTGAGCGCCGTCAAATATCAGCAAATTGGAGCCGCGGCACACCTCTTCGTCTACCCGCCCTGGGACGGCCCATAAATCTCTGCCTATTTCCATTGCTATTCTTGCCGTTATCATAGCACCGCTTCTTTGTGGTGCTTCGACTACCACCACACTCCTTGAAATACCGGCGATGACGCGATTGCGCTTGGGGAAACGCCACGGCCTCGCTTGAGACGAGAGCGGATATTCGCTGACCAATAAACCGGATTCCTTTAAGCGCTCGAAGAGGCGCCTGTTCGAACTCGGATAGACACAATCCACCCCTGTGCCGAGCACGGCTATGCTGCTTCCGCTAGCCTCTAAAGCCGCCTCCTGAGCCGCACAATCTATGCCGTAGGCGCCGCCGCTTACCACGACGAAGCCCGCGGCGGCGAGTTCTCTGCCCAACTCCTTCGCGACGCGAAGTCCATAAGTTGACGGCCTGCGGGTTCCCACGACTGCAACGCCATCATCGTCCAAAGGGGAAGTCCCCCAAAGGTAGAGCAAGAGGGGCGGCGACGACAGATCCAAAAGCCCCTTTGGGTAGCGCCCATCCCCGAAGCAGACAACGTCGACTTTGAGCTTTAGACACTTCTCCCATTCGCGCTCAGCCCATCCGCCGCGCTGCAGATCCAACCACGCACTCATCGACGACTCACCGGCGCCGAGCACCTCGAGCAGCGCCGGCGCCTCCAATATATCCTCAGGTTTTACGCCCCTTTGCGCAAGGGCTTCTACCGCGCGCCCATCGAAGCACTGGCATGCGTTGAGGAGCAAAAAGGCCTTAAGACGGACGTCCATATATGTTGACTCCCTCTCTGTAGGCGAGGGCCTCAGCTACGTGGGGTGCGCCTACGCATTCTTCCCCCGCCAGATCCGCCACGCTCCTCGCTACCCTCAAGATCCTCGTAAAACCCCTGCCCGAGAGGCGAGAGCGCCCCATCGCCGACCTCAGAAAAGCCCTCGCCTCCTTTTTTATGTGCGCTTCTTTGCGAAGGAGCGCTTCCGGCACCTCGGCATTGGATCGTATCCCCCACGCCTTCCATCTCTCTATCTGTACCTCCCGTGCCCTTTCGACGCGCTTCCTCACGGAGGCGCTGTCCTCCCCCGATGGTTCAACGGCCATTAGCTCATCGGGCGAGAGCCGAGGGACGCTGATCTGCATATCTATGCGATCTAATATCGGGCCAGAAACTTTCCTTTGGTATCGCTCGAGTTCGCCCGGCGAACATCGACAGGGAAACTCAGGATCTCCGAAGTTGCCACAGGGGCAGGGGTTGCAAGCCAGGACCAACAGTACCTGAGCCGGATACGTGACGCTCCCAGAAGAACGGCTCACCACGATCTTTCCGTCCTCGAGGGGTTGACGCATGGCCTCTATGAGATCGCGTCTGAACTCCGTAAATTCGTCCAAAAAGAGGACGCCTCTGTGGGCCAAACTGATCTCGCCCGGCTGCAGGGCGTTACCTCCTCCGCACACGGCTACGGTGCTGGCCGTGTGGTGGACAGATCGAAAGGGTCGAGCCCTGCCTCCGTCGAAGGAAAGTCCCCTTGCGCTATATATCAGGAGCACCTCGAGCAACTCTTCATCGGAGAGGGGCGGAAGGATGCCCTTCAGGGCACGGGCCAGCATGGTCTTCCCCGAGCCGGGAGGACCGACCATGATCAGGTTGTGATGGCCTGCAGCGGCGATCTCCATGGCCCTCTTGGCTCCTGCTTGCCCTTTTATTTCGGCTAAGTCAACATCCACCTCTATCTCCTGCGGCGCCGGCATGCGGTGTTCGATCGGCCGCAGAGCTGCCTCTCCTCTCAAAGCTTCGATCAACTCCGCTATGTGGGAGATCGCATAGGCTTCGACCCCTTTGACCAGGGAGACCTCGTGGGCGTTCTCCCGAGGGATGAAGAGCGGAAGCGAAAGTTTGCGCGCCAACAGAGCAGCCGGCACGGCACCTTTTGCCCTGCGCAGGCGTCCGTCAAGAGCAAGCTCCCCGACGAAGACGGCAGGTCGGCCGGAAACCGGGACGGATCCGACCTGCTTGGCCATCTCGATTGCGATGGGCAGATCCAACAGGGCTCCCTCCTTGGGAAGGTCGGCAGGGGCGAGGTTGACCGCTATCCTCCCCCTTAGCGATATGCCGATAGAGCGCAGAGCAGCCCGAACCCGCTCTTTCGCCTCCCTGACTGCCGCGTCTGGCAGACCCACAATAGATATGGCGAAGAGCCCACCCGTGACTTCAACTTCGACCTCTACAACTACAGCCTCAATGCCCCGAAGCGTTATCCCTAAGGCTTTGCTCAAACGTCACACCCTCCCGGCAGTTACGTCCTTGATGTGTTCCATATCCCATCTGCCCTTCGGATCCACGATTATCCCGAAGACATCGATGCGCCACGGCTTTTCCCACCCCAAAAGGGATACATAGGTCGAACCGGCTCGCACCAAGCTTTTGAGCTTCCGCGGCCCCACCGAAAGCGCAGGAGGCAAAAGCTTTCCGACGCGGCGCACCCTCACTTCTACCATGACGAGCTCGTCGCCGTCCAGGGCCACTATATCCAATTCTCCGCCTCCGATCCTCACGTTGCGGTCCAAAATGCGCCACCCCATGCGCTCCAGCGCGCTCTTCGCGAGATCCTCTCCCCACTGACCGAGCTCGCGGCTATCCATTGCTCTTTTTCCCCTCCCTGTCCAACCTATAAAGGAAGGCGAGCACACGAGCCACAGCTTCGTAGAGCTCAACCGGAATCTCCTCTCCCAACTCTACAAACAGAAGAGCGGAGGCGAGCGCAGGGTCCTCGACGATCGGGACGCCGCTTTCTTTTGCTATTTCGATTATCCGTTGCGCCATGACGCCTTGCCCGGAAGCAACCACGCGCGGTGCCTCATCTTTTTTAGCCTCATAGCGCAACGCTGCGGCTTTCTTGGGTAACTTGTCTTCTGCCATCACGCCGTCACATCCAACCGTCCTACCATTCTATCGTCACGATGAGAAAGGCCGACAGACACGCTAAGGTGGCGCAAAGACAGCGAGACCGCTGACAGAGAGTGTCTGAGCTCTTCCAGGTGTTCTTCGATGAGCGATTTCGACGGCTCATCGTGCGCCCGCAGCGTTATAACCAAAGACGAGTCACCGCTGAATGCGTCCCCACGGATTTCGCCTATCTGCCTCCCCTCAAAAGCAAAGGATGCGCGATAGACCTTCTGCCCGCGGCGTTCCAAGACTTGGACATTAACGCAGGCCCAACGCGGCTCATCTCCGCCCAAAAGCGGCCATATCAAAGGGAAAAGCGCTTCTAACTTTGCGCCTCCCTCAAGCGGATGCAACAAGGCCTTATGGGCCACCATGAGGTCGCGCAATTCGTTCTTGTCGCGGCCCACCAATTCGAGCGCCTCGCGAAGGGGCGCCCCTTCTTCCATATAGCGCTTCAAGCTCGCCCTGAGCTCGCCCCAAAGGGATACGGCGGCTTGAGGGCTAAGCGACAGATACCAAGCCAAGGGGAAAACAAGTTCCTCTTTTAATGGAAGACCTCTCGCGAATAGCTCCGTCAGCGCCTCTATGAGGGCGGGGTTGGACCCCATCTGCTGCCATGCGCCTTTCAGGGAAGATACCGCTTCACTGTTTGCCATTAAGCCACGAGAAAGGAGCGCCATAGCAAAGGGGCGATCTTCGGGGGCAAATTGCTCGATCGCGGGAAGGGTCAAATTTTTTATGTGGAGAAGGGGAGGGTCGCTCTTCGCATCCCATCTGGCGATGAAGCGCTGCCCGACGAAGAGAGGGATAGTGGAGCGGGCCCACAAAAGCTTTCCCTGAAGCCTCACCCAATATCCCTCGCCTTGAGCGCTTACAACCGTGCCCTCGATCAATGCCCCGTCGCGAATGAGCGGAACGTCGCCCTTGATGATGCCTGGGGCTTTTGCGCTATCGGATGCCCCTCCAACGCTGTTAGGCCCGGACGGCATCATGGGCGCCTCCAGGTGAAGCTCTTGCGGTGCAACGGACTCGGTCCGAATTCGTCAAGGACCTTTATGTGCGCCGCCGTCGGGTAACCTTTGTGGCGAGCGAACCCATACCGCGGATACAGGTTGTCGAGGGCCACCATAACCCTATCCCTCAACACCTTAGCCACCACTGAGGCTGCCGCCACGACCGGAAACGAGGCATCGGCTTTTACAACGGCTTTTTGCCTGTACGGAAGGTCCGGTATGGTATTAGTGCCGTCCACAATGACCAGATCCGGCTCAAAAGGCAGTGCAAGCACCGCTTTCCTCATCGCCCAAAGGGATGCCCTCAAGATATTCATCCGGTCGATGACGCCCGGCGAAGCAGCCTGTGCCTTCCAACATATAAAACCATTTGCGCAAAAGGAACAAAACAGGCGCTCCCTCTCCTTCGGCGAAAGCGCCTTCGAATCCCTGAAGCCGAGCTCCCAGAGCTCTCCGTCCGCCCCGAATGGAACGGACACCGCAGCCGCCACAACAGGACCCGCCAACGGACCTCTTCCAGCTTCATCTACGCCGACCAGATACTTCATCCTTCGACTCTTCCGGCATTTCCAAGGTGAACCGGCCCAGATCGCCGCCAGAGAATGCCTTGAGGAGCGACATCCCGGCCCTCTCCAAATCGACCTCTCCGCCAGGGCCGAGGCAACCGAGGCGCCGACCCACGGCTTCAAGCGCCTCTCGCTCGCCGTTCGCCACATCTACACCCCATTTCTTCCGAATAGCCCCGATCAAACCCTTCTCCTTCAAAAAGCGAAGCAGCGACAGGGCTAGCACTTCATGCCCTCCGATCACATCGGTCTTCGAGCATCCAAGCCATGCCAAGAACTGGTGAGTGAAAGGATCTGAAGAGGGATCCAATATGCCGGGCGAATCCAGGACGAGGAAGCCTTCGCCCCTGTACCACGAAACCCTCCTGGTCACGCCAGGAAGAAGTCCCACTTCTGCCTTTTTTCTCCTCACAAGTGCGTTTAAGAGCGTGGATTTGCCCACGTTAGGTATGCCGATTACGACGAGGCGAAGCTCTCTAAAAGAGGGCTTATGCCGCAACAGGCTCGCTCTCAAGGAAGCGATGTTGCCGCGCAGATTCAGGGCCATTGCCGATACTCCGAGTCGCTTGAAGTGTGCGAGCCACAGATCGGTGCACTTGGGGTCCGCCAAGTCTTTGCGGCTCAGCACGATCCATCTCATGCGCTTACCCGTTAAATCCTCGGCAAAAGGAGCGGCGGTGGAGAGGGGGGCCCTCGCGTCGCGCACCTCTATTACGAGATCGACCAGCGGGACGATTTCCTCGAGCTCTCGCCTCCCCTTGGCCATATGACCAGGAAACCACACCGTCCTCCCCACGTCAATCTACAGCCCCTATCCGGCTCGGCGGCCAGTATCGAAACAAGGCAGGACCTCTCAAAAAACCCTTCGGGACAAAACCCCAAAAGCGGCTGTCCTGAGAATTAGGGCGATTATCGCCCATCATAAAATACTCTCCGGGCGGCACCTTGATGGGGCTCATGTTATAGAAATCGCGATTTTGCACGTACGGTTCGACGATCGGCTCTTCGTTTATATAAACTTGCCCGTCTCTGATCTCCACCATCTCCCCTGGTAGCCCGATTACGCGCTTGACGAAGTCCCTCCTCGGATCCACGGGATACCTGAAAACCACAATCTGACCCCGCTTGGGATCAGTGAAGTGATACCAAAACTTTGCAACCAGGACACGATCACCCGGAAGCAGCGTCGGTATCATAGAGCCGCTGGGTATCCAAAAGGCTTGAACCACAAAAGCCCTCAATATCAACGCAAGGACTAGTGCCCAAACCACAGTCTCAAGCGTCTCGCGCCACCACGGCTTCGCTGCCATCGCTGCGACCTCCTCAAAGACTCAAGCTTCCGCTTAAGCTCAAATCGTAGATGTTTATAGCCTTTTTATAGCCCTTTGGCGGAGAAGTTGCAAGGAGACCATATATGAATTGCCCCCTTGTACCCTCAAAACTGCAATACGCCGCCAAAAACCGTGGCGGCGTGCATTTACGATTACGGATTGACCCTCAGCGTGATGAGGCATTTACCGGAAATGACCAGATGTCTGAGAGTCTTTGCCTTGTTCGACCTGTCCGCCGTGATCTTAAACGTCACAGCCGGCGTCAACGTATGCCATACAGGGGAATAGCTCGGCTTATACGAATCTCCGTCTGCTTTAAAATAACACCTGCCGCCGCTTTCAAACATCTCGTCCTCGTTCGTGTCGAACCAGTGAACAGTGAGCGAAGTCGAAGAGGCTACAGCCTTCAGCTCGAAAAATCTTCCCTCCGTCAAAGCCACATAAAAAACGTGCTCTAACCAGCGCTTGGCCCTTTCGGCCTCAGCGATGGCTACAGCATCCTTAGACGGCCTGAAAGACAAAGTCAGGGTTGCCGCCAAAATGCCTACCACTGCAAGGACGACCAACAATTCGACCAACGTAAACCCGCAATGTCGCCCACAACGTCCAAGCGATAGAGGCGATCTATACCTGATGTCCCGACGGATCGGCAACACCGCCCTTAAGTCGGCTATCCTCGCAAAGCTCTAAGAGCATGCCGTAAAACGGTTGCGGCTCCCTTATCAGCCGCCCGCAGCTGTCGCAGAAACCATGGCGCGTATAGCCGTGGACCAGGAGACGTTCTTCGGGAACCTTGAATATGCTATAAGAAAATGACATAGAATAGGGAGTTAGGGCGCTTACGCTCGTGCGCACCAAAAGCTCGTCATCATACCGAGCGGAATGCTTATAGCGGCAGCGTACCTCCACAACGGGCATATATACGCCAGCCGCTTCCCACTCCGAATAGGGAATACCCATGGCCCTGCAGTAGTCAGTGCGTCCGACTTCGAAGTAGGTAAGATAATTGGCATAATAGATCACCCCCATGTTGTCGGTCTCGCCATATCGCACTCTCAGGCGCGATTCCACCACTGGAGCCATGGAATCCCTCCTTAAAATCTTAAGTCAAGCATTCCGAAACGTTTACATGGAAACGTCGGCGAGCTTTCGCACCGGATCGCCCTTGCGCACGGTACCACTCTTTATGACGGAGCAAAATGTGCCCTTCTTTGGCATTATACACTCTCCGGCGAGCTTGTAAATTTCGCACTCGTTGTGGCAGTTCTTGCCTATCTGAGTAACCTCTAAGATCGCATCTCCCACCGCCAAGCGATCTCCCACCGCCAAACAACCCACATCGAAACCTTTTAATGTGAGATTTTCGGCAAAGGCACCGGGACCCACATTGGGAATCCTATGGCGCATCTCCTCTATATCTTCAAGGGACAAAAGGCTGACCTGTCTGTGTATAAAACCGGCATGGGCATCACCGCGAAGACCGAGCCCTTCCAATAACAATGCCTCACCGACGTCCTGCTTTCTTGTGCCTTTTTCCTTAGAGATACAAACAGCCCAGACTATCCCTGCGCTCATACTGCCACTTCACTCTCTTCTTTGTTATCGACACCGGTCTTGTTAGCTTTCGACTTCGACAAGTAATCCTCTACAGCCGCCTTAATTCCCTCCTCGGCCAGCAAGGAACAATGGAGCTTGTGAGGAGGTAGCCCTCCGAGCGCTTGAGCCACATCCTTATTGCTGACCTTAAGGGCCTCCTCGAGCGTCTTGCCCTTCACCATCTCCGTAACCATGGAGCTCGTGGCGATCGCCGCGGCGCAACCGAAGGTCTCGAATTTTACGTCCACAATGCGGCCGTTTTCTATCTTCAAATATATCTTCATGACGTCGCCGCAGACTGGATTGCCGACCGTGCCTACCCCATCGGCGTCCTCTATGCGCCCGACGTTCTTCGGATTCATAAAAAGCTCTACCACTTTTTCGCTATACATGTCTAACTACCTCCTTTTTGCCATAAGGAGACATCGCCCTAAGCGACTCTACCACTCTTGGAAGATTTTCCAAGACGTAGTCTATATCCTCATCGCTCGTATCTTTCCCGAGGGAAAGCCTAAGAGAACCATGAGCAATCTCATGAGGCAGCCCTATGGCGAGAAGCACGTGGCTCGGTTCTAAGCTGCCCGACGTGCACGCCGAGCCGCTGCTCGCGCCTATCCCGATGGCGTCAAGCCGCAATAGGAGAGATTCACCTTCGATGTATCGGAAACAAAAACTGGCGTGAAAGGGAAGCCGCTTGGTACGGTGCCCTGTCAAAAGCACATCGTCTATGCGCTCGAGGACCCCATCTATCAGGCGATCGCGCAGGCGCCTCTCGTTGTCAACTTCGCCCTTCTGCAATCTCTCCATCGCAAGGGCAGCTGCCTCGCCAAACCCAACCATGCCGGCGGTATTTTCCGTTCCAGAGCGAAGCCCGCGCTCCTGGCCGCCACCGTGAATTAAGGGTTCGATCTTTACCCCTTTTCTCACATATAAAGCCCCCACACCCTTGGGCCCGTACATCTTGTGAGCCGCCATCGTCATCAAGTCGACGGGTAAGGTCTTCGTATCTATGGGGATATGTCCTGCCGCCTGCACGGCGTCAGTGTGAAAGAGCACGCCGCGTGCGCGGCAAAGGGCACCTATCTCTTCTATCGGCTGGACCGTCCCGATCTCGTTATTGGCGAAGTGGATCGTGACCAGAATCGTGTCAGGTCGAATAGCGCGCTCGAGCTCATCGATCTCGATGAAGCCTTCGCCGTCGACGGGCAAAACGGTGACCTCGAAGCCTTCTTTGCCGAGCCACTCGCACGTATGGAGGACGGCGTGGTGCTCCGTAGCCGACGTTATGATGTGACGCCCTTTCCCTTTTAACGCGAAGGCTACGCCCTTTATTGCGAGGTTATCGGCCTCGCTCCCGCCCCCGGTGAAGATTATCTCTGCAGGGTCAGCATTTATGAGCCTGGCCACTTTATTGCGCGCTTCATCTACAGCCTGGCGCGCCTTCCTGCCCCACGCGTGAAGGCTATTCGGATTGCCAAAGTCTTGAGAAAAATAGGGGGTCATCGCCTCCAGGACACGGCGATCTACTGGCGTAGTAGCAGAATGATCAAGATACACTGAACGGTTCATTGTTCGCACCGCCTCTCTTTTTTAGGCACTCCTAAACTAGGCTTAGTCTAACTCCTGAATTGCTCCTTGTCAAGAGCGGCGGCAAGAGGTTGCAACGCAACCCTTCACGGCCCTCATCCATAGCCGCGTCCCTCATCCGGCAATACCTTTACCACAGCAGGATAAGACTTCAACCGCAGGTAAAGGTCGATTTCGCCCATCTCGCCCGGAGTTAAAGTCGTAGGTCGCGACAAAGTCCAACCGTCTGCTACGAGGTTTCCCGAGGCATCGTAGAGCTCCACGACCACCGCAGCCCCTTTGACGTCCGCAGAAGAGACGTTAAGCAATGTGGCCGTCAGGGAAAAGAGTCCTTCTTCGGCATCATAACGCCACGAAAGCTCGGGTATCACGAGGTTCGAAGCTGCTTCCCCCTCACAAGAATCTTGAGCGGAAGCCAACCCCGCGCCGCAGAGCAACAAAAATATCAAAAGCATACCGCATGCTGCACGCGCCATGCCCAATCACCCCCTCTCGTTATCTCATCAAGTCAAGGTTGCTATAGCACATAAAGATAAACTCACCTCACACAAAGGACGACCAAATGACGACCTTCAACCCCTGCCATTTTCCCCATTGTTATCTTATAATATGACGAAGGGAGGGCTGGCCGAGCGGTCGAAGGCGGGTGACTTGAAATCACTTGTGGCTTTAACGCCACCGGGGGTTCGAATCCCTCGCCCTCCGCCAACTTCAAAGCGCATTCTTGGAGCGCAGGTCCTCTTCCCATGTGATGAGTGAGTGATAGAATTCGTTATCTCCATCGTCAAGGCCGCGCGTTATCTCCGTCACATGAGAGTAGACGGCACCCACCTGTTCAACCACGTAATCCACAGCCACTTCAGGAAGGCTCTCTTCGCCGCAGGTGTAGATATCGAGCGCCATATAGCCGAACTCGGGCCATGTATGCACAGACAGGTGGGATTCACTTATTACCACTACGCCACTCACGCCGTTTGGAGGGAAACGATAGAAAGAGACAGCCCATACTTGTGTCTTGGCGCGCCTGGCGGCTTCAACGAGCACTTCTTGCATGCGATCAACTTCGCCTATAATCTCTTTGCAGCCAGAAGCTTCCACTATGAAATGACGACCCCGAGGGCTCATTTCCCACCCCCCCTTTTTTTCGCTAAAGTTTCCTGAATAATAGTAACACGATCAGACTTAAAGCAACCATTCGGCTCTAATGATCCGAGCAAAGAAAAATGGGAGGCTCTTAACCTCCCAGAACTCACTGGTGGAGCTGGGGGGAATTGAACCCCCGACCTCTTCCATGCCAAGGAAGCGCGCTCCCTCTGCGCCACAGCCCCGCTACTCAACGATGATCATTATATGTAGAATATCGATGCCTGTCAACAAACCGGTTTTCCTCAAAAATAATGTCTTCCAAATCACATTGTTTCCCCACAATTGACGAAAAGGGCAACTGTCTTAAACCAGTACTTTACACCAATAGTCACTATTTTGAGCCAAGCCGATATCCCCTCAGATTTTGCAATGTTTCCCTGCCACGAAAGGGGCAAAATAGGTCAAAATTAAGCTCGTGTGCGGAAGTCGGGTTAGCTTGGACTGTGAGTCCAAGCAAATTCTGACATTGGCTATAACCTAAAGTTATGGTGG
Source organism: uncultured Acetomicrobium sp. (assembly GCA_964438265.1). Taxonomy (GTDB): domain Bacteria; phylum Synergistota; class Synergistia; order Synergistales; family Thermosynergistaceae; genus Thermosynergistes. The sequence goes on from CAYTKB010000032.1 coordinate 15,121, forward strand.
CAAGAACCTCCTTTACTTAGAAGGTTGTTCTTACCACCATTATATTTTTAGAGGCAAATTTCATGCTAAAGATTATAGAGCCTGGATTTTTTAGCTAAATCTTCTTGTGTTCCTGCCTTGTCCTTATGCGTTTGCCATCGGGGTCCCCAAACCAGGGTACTATGCAAAGGAACATGAATGGCTCATCCGATGCATTCCCGTAAGAATGTGGGACATCAGGTGGCACAAAAGCCCAAGACTCTTCGGGCAGGTCCCATGCCACCCCATTTATCATGACTTGGCCATGTCCATGTAAACTGATTAGGTAGTGAGGCCATTCGTGTTGATGTTCGGAGATTATTTTATGCGATGGAAGGGTAAAATAGCGCACTACGAAGTCGTCGAAAAATCGTCCTGGCCCGAAGACGATCCGTTTTATCACGCCTTCCCCAAGGGAAAATGCCTTAAGTATCGGCAAATCTTCTAACTTTCCAGCTAATGGTTCCTTGAAATCTTCACTTGTCATTTTTGGCCTCCTCTAAAGCCTTTAACACCAGATCTGGAGTAGCGGGGATGATCTTTAGCCTGATGCCACAGGCATTGTGTATCGCATTTATTATAGCAGCATGCGGAGCAGAATGCGGGATCTCTCCCGTACCGGAAGCGCCAAAGGGGCCGAATTCGCGTGGGGATTCCATGTGTATTAAGCGAATATCGTCGGGTATATCTTTGATGTAAGGAAATCCACAGGCCACCAGGTTGTTATGCTTTTGCACGTCCTCAAAGCTCTCCTTCAATGCAAACCCTATGCCCTGTGCTATGCCTCCATACAATTGGCCCTCTACCACAGCGTAATTGTTGATCTTGCCCACGTCGTTTGCCAAGGTCATGCGATCGACGGTGGTTTCACCTGTCGTAACATCCACCGAGACTTCAGCTAAAAAGACTCCGAACATGTGGTTAGCGAAAGGATAGCCCTGGCCAGTTTCGTCGTCCATGGGCGTGCAGTGTTGAACCTCGCCGTCAACGTTTCGCAAGGTTGCTTTGTAGTAGCCTTCGTAGTAAGTGGATATGCCTTCGGCGATCATCTCGTCGTAAGTCCTGTACGTGCCGTCTGGTTTGCGCATGGCGTCCAGCAACTTTCGGCAACTGTCTATAATGGCCATGCCAACCATGACTTGGGAACGGCTTGCTGCGGCTGCTCCACTATTAGGTGCTTTAGCCGTGTCATTGCAGGTGAGCTTTATTTGGTCAGGCCTTAAGCCAAGCGACTTTAATGCTTCATGTGCCGTCCCTACGCATCCCATGTCAGCTCCCTGTCCGTGATCTTCCCATGTGTTGTAAAGTATGACGCCGTCTTCGGTGAGTTCTATATTGCTGTTGGCTTCGTCTGGGCCATCATCGTTGGAGTTATAAATGCCTATAGCAACACCTACTCCTCGCTTTACTTTGTCATTTGACAAAGAGGCAGCGCGCTTCTTAGCCTCTTCGTAAAGGGGGCGTATGAGTGTAATCATGGCTTGAAGCGGATAGACTTCAGGCTTTTGCCCGCTCGGCAGGGTATCGCCCGGTTGTATTATGTTCTTCTCGCGGAAATCGAGTGGATCCATTCCGACCTTTTCGGCCAACATGTCGATGGCAAGTTCACCTCCGAAATAAGCTTGAGGCCCACCATAACACCTAAAGGCTGTGCACCACTTATGGTTGGTAAAGACGGTATATCCGCATCCGCGGATGTTATTCACCCTGTAGGGAGCTAACATAAACTGTCCGCCTTTGTTGGTTAAGTCCTGGCTTGATTCGGAGTATGGGCCGTGATCTACGTACCAATAGTGCTCAAGTCCCACCAGTTTGCCGTTTTCGTCGGCTCCTACGCGAATTTTCATCAAAAATGGCGACCGTTTGGGCAAACGAACTATATGTTCCTTCATGTTGAGCCTCATGTACACGGGTCTTCTTGTGGCGATGACGCAAGCTCCTATCAAATGCTCGTTCGTGGGTCCGACTTTGTACCCGAACGTAGCTCCCATGTTGTTTTGTATAACGCGAATCTTTGAGGGGGGCAACCCTAGGCCACGGGCGATCATCAATTGATGGCGATACACACAAATACTTTTGGTCTGCAGTGTAAGACGTCCTTCTTCATCAAAGTAACCAAATCCGCAATCGGTCTCTATCGTTAAATGAGGCTGTCGCGAAGTGTAAAATTCTTCTTCAATCACGTAGGGGGCTTTGTCCAGATCTTCCTTGGGATCTTTTCCTTTCTTTATAGATCGCTTATTGAAGACGTTGGGTATTCCGTCTATATCCGGTATGTCTTCGTGGACTTTGACGGCGTTGGGTGCCATGGCATCTTTTAGGTTTAAAAGCGGCGGCAATTCCTCAAGTTCTACCTTTACCGCATCGGCAGCAGCTCTCGCGTGCTCTTCCGTATCGGCGCACACTATTGCAACCGCTTCTCCCCATTGGCGGATCTTGTCTCCTTCCTCTACGAGGATGCGGCGTTCCCAGCCGTTGGTCGTGGCGGTTTTAGAACCAACCTGGCCCCTGATCCTGTTCGTGCCCTTGTTAGCGTAGATGTCCGCTGTCGTTACAATTTTATACACTCCAGGCATCTTTTCGGCTTCGCTGAAATCTATCTTTTTGACTATGGCGTGGTGAGTTTCGGGACATACGCAAACGGCAAATAACGTCTCATCGGGCAGCTTTAACGCCACGTCATCGCCGAAGTCCCATGTACCGGTGGCCTTATAGACTGCGCTTGGCCTTGGATAATAACTTCCCCATATTTCCTTACCTTTGCGAGTCAGTTCCGAAAAATCTGTCATTTCCTCTTCGCCGCGCAAGACCTTAGCTGCCAACATTACGGCATCAACGATCTGAATGTAGCCGGTGCACCGACAGGCATTGCGGTTTTTCTGAAACCATTCACGAATCTCTTCGCGAGCGGGATTCGGGTTTTCGCCCAGCAAGGCCTTTGAACTCATAATGAAACCCGGCGTGCAGAACCCGCACTGTATGGCGCCAGTTTTTACGTAGGCCCACTGAAGCG
>CAYTKB010000033.1:0-17216 GCA_964438265.1 uncultured Acetomicrobium sp.
CGCCGAGATCTCGGTCTTGCACACCAAGGGCGAGCTGACAGAAGAGATCGAGGCCGGCGACGTCCTCCTTTTTGGCGACCTGGAGTATCATATCATCGAAGTGGGATCGAAGGCCAACGAGAACATGGCTTTATTGGGGCACTGTTGCCTCAAATTTGACAAAGATTTGACCTTGTTGCACGGCGACATCAGATTAGACGGCACGCCTCCGCCTCTTGAGGTGGGGCAAGAGATCGTCATATATAAACCATAGACAATCAGAAAGGGAGTGTATAAATGCTTAACCTAAATGCTCATTTGGAAGAGCTCGAGGAGATAGGCACGCCCATAGGGATGGGGTTGGTGGGCGCAGGACAAATGGGGAGAGGGCTGGTGAGCCAGCTGTTCCTCATGAAGGGGATGAAGCCGTGCATCGTATGCGACGGCGTCATCGAGAGGGCCATAGAGGCTTACAAATTCGCTGGCGTGAGTGATGACGATATCAGAGTGGCGGAAAGCGCAGGCGAGGCGCAGGAGGCCTCGGAACGCGGTTACTGGGTTGTCACGCCCGACGTTTCCGTCGTCGCGGAGATGCCGGCGGTTGATGTGGTAGTCGAGGCTACCGGCGTGACTGATGTGGGTGCCCTTGTGGCCTTCAATTCCATCGCAAACGGCAAACATGTCGTCTTGCTAAACGTGGAGACGGACGTCACCGTTGGGCCGATCTTGAAGAAACTCGCCGATAGCGCCGGCGTCGTTTACACCGCCTCAGCCGGAGACGAACCCGGAGTAGCCAAGGAACTTTACGACTTCGCCAGTGGCCTCGGGTTCGAGGTGCTGGTCATCGGCAAAGGCAAGAACAATCCGCTTAACAGGCGCGCCAATCCCGATACAGAGCGTGAGAGAGCTGCCAAAGAAGGCGCAAGCCCCAAGATGCTCGCCTCCTTCAGCGACGGCACGAAAACCATGGTGGAGATGGCTGCGGTGTCTAACGCCACGGGATTTCTCCCGGACGTGCCCGGCATGCACGGCCCGGAAGGCACATGGGCAAACCTCACACAGGTGCTGCGGCTGAAGTCCGAAGGAGGGGTCTTGAACAGGTATGGCGTGGTTGAGTATGTGAATGGCGTCGCCCCTGGCGTCTTCGTCATCGTCACCAGTCCGTCGGATACGATAAAGGCGCAGATGCGATACCTGAAGATGGGAGACGGGCCCAATTACCTGCTATATCGGCCATTTCACCTCACGAGCCTAGAGACGCCCGTTTCGGTCGCTCGCGCTTATCTTTACCGCGAGCCCACAATTGCCCCCCTCGGCGGGTTCTGTTCGGAAGTGGTAGCCGTGGCGAAGAAGGATTTGAAGGCCGGCGAGTGCCTGGACGGCATAGGCATGTATTCCGTTTACGGCCTGATAATGACCGCTGAAGAAGCGCGCAGTAAGGGTGCGCTTCCCATAGGGTTAGTCACGAATAAGGTAAAGATGTTGCGCGACGCAAAGGAGGGCGAAGTGATCACCTACGATGCGGTTGAGCTGGATGGGAGCGCCTTCGTCACTCAGCTCCGCAAGATGCAGGATCAGCTTATCAAGTAGGAGGGATCGATGGTGGAACTGTCCAAGGAAAAACTGCTTTGGATGTATCAGAAGATGGTCGAGATAAGGAAGTTCGACCTGAAAGTGGACGAACTCTTCAAGAAGAACATGATATGGGGGACGTGCCACCTCTACGTCGGAGAAGAGGCGACAGCCGTCGGCGTCTGCGCCGCGTTGAAATCCGACGATTACATAACCAGCACGCACAGAGGTCACGGCCACTGCATCGCCAAAGGTGCGGACATAAAGCGCATGATGGCCGAGCTCCTGGGCAAGGAAACGGGGTACTGCAAAGGCCGCGGCGGTTCGATGCACATCGTGGACGTCTCCACAGGAAACCTCGGAGCTAACGGCATAGTAGGCGCCGGTATCCCGATAGCCACAGGCGCCGCGTTGGCCTCGAAGAGAAGAAATGACGGGAAAGTGACGGTCTGCTTCTTCGGCGACGGAGCCGTCAACGTAGGTCCTTTTCATGAGTCTCTCAATATGGCGAGCATATGGAAGCTGCCGGTGGTTTACGTGTGCGAGAACAACCAGTATGCCATGTCGACGTCCGTTCAGAAAGCTACTGCAGTAAGAGACATAGCAGTGAGGGGTCAAAGTTATGACATGCCCGGTGTGGTGGTGGACGGCAACGACGTCATCGCCGTATTTGAAACTGTGAGCGAGGCGGTGAACCGCGCCAGGCGCGGCGAGGGCCCCACGCTCGTAGAGAGCAAAACGTACCGCTTCTTCGGTCACTCCAAGAGCGACCCGCGCGTATACCGCAGCCGCGAAGAGGAACAAATGTGGATGGCGAAGGACCCGATCCCTCGCTTTGCCAATCTCCTAAAAGAAAAGGAGATAGCTACCGAGGAGGAGTTGAAATCCATAGACGAGCTCGTGGACAAGGAGATGGAAGAGGCCCTCGAGTTCGCGCTGAACAGCCCTCTTCCCAAACTCGAAGAGATAGCCAAATACGTTTACGCCTGATGGAGGGGTAGAAGATGACTGAGAAGATGTATATAGACGCCCTCGCTGAGGCCATTAGAGAGGAGTTCGATCGCGACGAGCGCGTCTTCATGATCGGCGAAGACATAGGGGTGTACGGTGGCTCCTTCGGCGTCACGAAGGGGATGTACGAAAAATACAGAGATAAACTGGTGGATACGCCCATATCCGAGGCGAGCATCGTAGGCGTCGGCGTAGGTTGTGCCTTGGTGGGCTTGAGACCAATCGTGGAGATAATGTTTTCCGACTTCATGATGGACGCCATGGAGTTCATCGTAAACCAGGCAGCCAAACTCTCCTACATGACGGGGGGTCAGCTATGCGTGCCCATGGTAATAAGGAGCCCCATGGGGTCCGGCGCGGGCATGGCAGCCCAGCACTCTCAGAGCCTTCCGGCCGTCTTTGCCCATATACCGGGGCTCAAAGTCGTCATGCCTGCGACATCCCATGACGTTAAGGGGCTCCTCAAAGCCGCTGTCAGAGATGACAATCCCGTAATATTTTTGGAGCACAAGCTGCTCTATTGGACGAAGGGAGAGGTGCCGGAAGGGGAGTATCTGGTTCCGCTTGGCAAGGCGGATGTGAAGCGGCAGGGGAGCGATATCACCCTTGTGGCCGGCTCTATTACGGTTCCTCGATCGTTGGAGGCTGCTGATGCGCTGGCTAAAGACGGGATCGAATGCGAGGTTGTAGACGTGAGGTCGCTCTCTCCCCTCGACGTCGATACGATCGTCAGCTCCGTAAAGAAGACGGGTAGGCTCGCAATTGTTGAGGATGATAACGAGAACTTCGGCTGGGGGGCTGAGGTAGCTGCTAAGATCACCAACAGCGAAGCCTTTGACTTTTTGGATGAACCGATTTTGAGGGTAGCGGGAAAGAATATACCCATACCGTATAGCCCGGAGCTCGAGAAGGCAGCCGTGCCCCAGGTGGAGGACGTGATCTCTGCGGTTAAGGGCGTCTTCTCCAGAAGGGGGTAGAAAGATGGCGACAGTAGTCACAATGCCCAAACTCGGCACGACGATGACGGTCGGCGTGATCCTAAAGTGGCTCAAAAAAGAGGGGGAGCGCGTAGAGAAGGGCGAGCCTCTCCTCGAGATCCAGACCGATAAGGTGAACATGGAAGAGGAAGCCTACGAAAGCGGCGTGCTCTTGAAGATCCTTGCACCGGAAGGGGCTGAGGTGCCTGTAAATCAGCCCATAGCCGTGATAGGGGCTGAGGGCGAAGATATTTCTTCTCTTTTGCGCGAGGTTTCAGGCGAGGCGCCGCAGGCCGCAAAAAGCGTGACCGTAGAAGCTCCTTCTGCTGAAAAAGAAGAGCCGGTCGCCGTTTTTGCTCCCGCGCCCGAGGAAGGAAAGCCCAGGGCTACGCCTGCGGCGAGGAAGCTCGCCAGGGAGCATGGCATCGACCTTGCAGCCATCAAGGGGAGCGGCCCACGGGGCAGGGTTCACAGGGCGGATGTGGAGGAATACCTCAAACGGGCTGTGCCCAGACCGGCCGAAGCACCTGCCGCTGCAAAACAGGTGCCACAAGCCCCTGGCAAAGTCATTCCGCTCTCCGGCATACGCGGCGTTATCGCCAAAAAGATGAGAGAGAGCGTAAATACGGCTCCGCATTACTTTGTGTTCATGGAGATAGATATGACTGAAGCGCTCAAGGTGCGGGAGCGCATCAATGTAAAGCTTCCAGAGGAAGAGAGGCTCTCCATCAACACGCTCTTGGCCAAAGCGGCGGCCGTTGCGATTTCTGAGTTTCCTATATTCAACTCCTATGTAGACGGCCCCAACATCGTACTGAAAGAGGAGATCAACATAGGCATAGCCGTAGCCATAGAAGAGGGGATAATCGTCCCGGTCATTAGAAACGTCGACAGGAAGGGTCTGCGAGACGTGGCCCGCGAAGAGAGAGAGCTCATTGCCAGGGCCAGAGCAAAGGCTTTAAAACCGGAGGATTACGAGGGTGGGAGCTTTACGATCTCAAACCTCGGCATGTTCGGCGTTCCGCGCTTTACGGCAATCATAAACCAGCCGGAGGTGGCGATCCTGGCCGTGGGCAAGGTAGCGGACAGGGTGGTCGTCGAGGATAAAGAGATGATCATCCGCCCGATCATGGAAGTGAGCCTCTCCTCGGATCATCGGGTAATAGACGGTGCTACGGCGGCGCGCTTCCTGAATCGGCTGAAGGAGATCATGGAAGACCCCATGCAGATGGCCCTTTGACTTTGGGCTAACGGCGGGGGAGCTTCTTTACGAGGTAGCTGGCTCCTATAGCCGGTTGGAGGGCATACGCAACGCCGACTCCTGCGACTGACGAACCGGAATCGGCGTTGCGTATTCTTTATGGTTTTTTGTCTATACGAAGCTCTCCGGCTACGGCGAAGTTGGTAAGGGGCATATCGTCGATGATTATCCTCACCGCATCGGGCTTCACATCGACGGCCCTGCAGATGGCATCCGTAACCTCCTTCGCCAGCTTCCTCTTCTGCTCGACGTTTCTGCCCTCCAGCAGATGGATCTCCACTATCGGCATGTCGCAATCCCTCCCCATTCATAATGTCGTTTGCCCCTATTTGCGGGCATCTCTACCTATTTATTCTACATGCTTTCGGCAGCTTTGCGTAAAAAGAGAAGGTCCTAACGGCGATATAATATGTGTAAAAATTAGAGATATATTATAATTGATTCAAATAAGGGAGGGTGGGTCGTGGGACCGGAGCAGGCGTGCGCAGTATAATGTTGTGGCTTTTGCTTATATCCTCCTAATGGCGTTCAAAACAGTTGAAAGAAGGAGGAAGGGCTATGAGCGATCTGATGCATGAAATAGCCAATTGGTCCAGCGTGAGGAGATACGATAATCGCAGCATACCGGATGAGGTATTACGGCGGATTTTGGATGCTGCGCGGCGCGCCCCGAGTTGGGCAAATGTGCAGTCGTGGCATTTTGTAATTGTAAAAGACTTAAGCATGAAGGCTAAATTGCGTCAGTTGGCCGTCGGGCAGAAGTTTATAGAGTCGGCGGATGCGGTTGTCGTGTGTTGTGGGGATGTTTCGGCATGGGGTGAAGAGGAGCGGTTGAAGCAGATGCGGCTGCTCTCGCCGATTCTGGTTGATAACCTTGGCATATCCTTTGACGAAGGTTTCATTAAAAGCTCGCTCAAAGATCCAGCGTATAATCCTGTCCTCCGCGGCAAGGAAATCCTTCTGGCGAGATTGTATGAGCAGTTGTCCCTCGCCATTGCCTTCATGATACTCCAGGCGAAGCACGAGGGGGTCGGAAGCTGCATTATCGGGGCTATTGCTAACGAGATGACGGGAATGGATCCAGAGCTTTACCGCGAAGTCCGTCGTGACCTCGACCTTCCGGAGGACAAGCTGATTTTAACGCTCGTGACATTAGGATATCCGGCCGCTGATGACCGACTCAAGCCGAGGCCTCGCAAGGATTTTGACGAAGTTGTATCTCGGGAGAAATATGGCATTCCATTTTAAAGATGATATCGCCTGCGCAAACGAAAGACCGTTGAAGCGGTTGCTTTTATAATGCACTTTCTTTATCGGATAGATTTAAAAGAGCGAAGGAGAGAAAAACATGGGGCGTTTTCATACAGCGGTTACTTTTGACATAGGCGAGGAAGAAAAGGAGCTGCTCCTAAAGGCGTTCTCCGGAGAGGCGACCCTTACTTTCCTCACCGAGATGAACGAGCAAGACAGAAAAGAAGCCCTGTCTACTGCGGAGGTTTTGTTGGCCTGGAACCTCCCAAGAGAACTAAAAAAAGAAGAATATCAATTGCTGCACCGGCTGCGCTTCATTCAGCTCCTTTCCGCAGGCGCAGATCACTTACCCTTTAGCGACATACCCCCACATGTAAAGATAGCGAGCAACGTAGGCGCCTACGCCGAACCGATGGCAGAGCACATCTTGGCAATGACGCTGGCGCTGTCAAAGCGCCTCCTTAAAAATCACAATAAGTTGGCGCAGGGTGAGTTCAACCAGTTTGAAGTGAACAAGATGCTCTCCGGCTCAACGGTAGGCATCATCGGCTTTGGGGGCATTGGGCGCGCATCTGCTAAGCTCTTTCGCTGCCTCGGATGTCGTATCTACGCCATTAACACGAGCGGCAAAACCGAAGAAGAGGTCGATTTCGTCGGTACCCTGAAGGACCTCGAGTATGTCTTAAGGGAGTCCGATGTCGTCGTCCTTTCGATTGCATTGAACAAGCAGACCTATAACCTCATCGGCAAGCGCGAGCTTGAGCGGATGAAACGCGAGTGCATCTTGGTGAACGTGGCGCGAGGCGCCCTGATCGACGAGGAAGCCCTCTATGAACACCTAAAGAGTCATCCCGATTTTATGGCAGGCATCGATGCGTGGTGGGTTGAACCCTTCGGTAAGGGATATTTCCGGATGGACCACCCCTTTTGCAGTCTGCCCAATTTCCTCGGCTCGCCACACAATTCTTCGATGGTGCCCGGGGTTATTCCTAAGGCCACTGCCTTGGCGGCGCAGAACGTGCTTAAATTTTTACATGGAGAGGAAATACGCGGGGTAGTGTCGCGCGAACAATACTTGTAGTGAAGGAGGGAAACTCACAATGAACTGTGAAAGATTAAGAGGTCGGGTAGCACTCGTTACAGGAGGCGGCCGTGGGATCGGCAAAGCCATCGCGAAGCGCCTTTATCAGGAAAAGGCTGACGTCGTAATCTGCGGCACTACGGAGGATGTGTTAAAGCGAGCAGCCGAAGAGATTGCAACTGACGGGCGCGAGGTATTGCCGATCGTATGCGACGTTTCGGATGCAAAGCAGGTAAAAGCGATGGTGGGAAAAGCCCGCGAGCGCTTCGGCAAGGTCGACATCCTCATTAACGGTGCTGCCATCATGCTGCGGCACATAGGTTTTGAGCGGGCTGTGCGGCCATTTTACGAATTGGACGAAGCCGATTGGGATAGAGTTATGGCCGTCAACGTCAAAAGCATGTGGTTGTGTGCGCGTGAGGTCTTCCCATACATGCGTTCACAAAATTGGGGTCGTATCATAAATATAGCTTCTGATACGGTTTACATGGGGCGCGGCAACGGCCTTCAATACATTACTTCCAAAGCAGCAGTAGTTGGGCTCACAAGGGCGCTTGCCTTCGAAGTGGGGCAATTTGGCATTACGGTTAATGCAATTTCTCCCGGATTGACGCAAAGCGAAACGGTTCAGGAACATGACTTTAAGCAGATGAGCGAGGAGCTGGCCAAAAATTCTGCCATACCGAGGCTTGAATACCCTGAGGATTTAGTCGGAACGGCGGCTTGGCTTGCCTCAGACGACGCTGCCTTTGTAACGGGGCAGACCATAAGCGTATCCGGGGGCTTGAGCCTGCATTGAAGACATTATAAACAGCTGTATAAGTGAACAGAAATGTAATGTAAAGACAACATGAAGCTCAACTAAAAACTTGACAGGCTCACTAAAAATCTTCCACCCAAAGCAAATAATCGAATTTATCCTTAAGAGCGTTGTAAAGTTTCTTATCTGCAGTGACAAGGGGAGCTTTTTGAGCTTGGGCCAAAGTCAGGTAGGCCGAGTCGTAGTCGGCATCGCTCGGCTTTATCCTGCTGATCTTCAGAGCTCTCCATATGGTAGTGGTCACTTCATACTTCAGAAGTGGCACTACGAGCCTCCAACTCTTCTCTTGATGGGTAATATATGGCCTCCAGCGTCAGCCCTTTGAACCTTTCGCCCAACTTGACCCACTTCGTAAGGGTCTGTCTCCTTAAGCTGGCTATAGCAGCCTCCTCCAGAAATTTGCTCCTCTTGCGAGGACCCACAATTTCGTCGATCTGCCGAACTACCCTTTTTGAAAGATCCACCTGCGTTCTGCACTTTTGATTTTCTCTCATTTAACCGTACCCTTATGGGTTATTTTTTTATAACTAACTTATACATCATAATTGGCCGACCTATGATACCCACTATGCCCGCACTGTGCGTTTGTCCTCGTTGCTATGCGCGTCACTGCTTTGAACGCTCCCAGAGGTGTTGACATTGTGCTTGACAAATCCTGACCATATTCATATAATACTTCTCGTCAAAAAAGGTCAAAGTAGGAGGTCAAAGCCGTATGTCCAGTCTTACCGAGAGTATAGAAGAATACATCCTGAAGCTCTTAGAAGAAAGGGAGAGCGACTTTGTCCTCTTGAGGCGAAAAGACATAGCGGAATATTTCGGCTGTGTCCCGAGCCAGATCAACTACGTCTTGCGCAGTCGTTTTACTCCTGAGCTCGGCTTTTTGGTAGAAAGCCAAAGGGGTGGGCATGGCTATATTCGCGTAACTCGGGTTTGCTTTTCCGATCCGGAAGAGAAGATCAATCACGTGGAAGAGCTGGTCGGAGACGCGGTTTCCGAACAGGAGGCAAAACGCCTTTTGGGCAACCTGCAGCGTCGTGGCTTGCTTTCCGCGCGCGAGAGGCTCATCGTCGAGGTGGTCTTGCGCTTTTTGGGGGAGCTGAGCTCAACATTATTCGACCTGTCTCCTTACAAAAGGGATGCTATCAACGCTGAGGTACTCAAAAGGGTCCTGAGGAGCCTTATAGTGGCGTAAAGGGGGGCGAAGCCAACGAAGTGCGATCGTTGTCATATGAAAAATGCCACAGTTTATATAAAACAAGCGGTCGATGGCGAAGTAAAAGAATATCATCTCTGCGATGAATGCGCTCGCGAGATGGAGGCGGATAAACTCTTCCCGGAGTTCGGGCAGTTGGATTCGGCTTTCGGTAGTCTCTTGAGTTCCCTGTGGGAGCCTTTTGTGCCCGAAAAAGCGAGTTCGCACCATCTAACGAAGAAGAAGACCGTTTCGTGTCCCAAATGCGGGTTAGATTTGGCCGGCTTTCAACAGGTAGGCAAGTTCGGCTGCGCCAAGTGTTACGAAACATTTAAAGAGTATATTAATCCCTTGGTGAGGAAGATTCACGGGGCTGATGTTCATCGTGGCCTTCGTCCTGGGAGAAAGCGCGCGGCAAAAGGTGCCCCACTTGGCGAACTCGACGCCCTTCGCAGAGAGCTTCAGGAAGCCGTCGAGAAAGAGGAATACGAACGGGCGGCTCAGTTGAGAGATCGCATTCGCACCTTGGAGGGAAGATCTGGCCATGACGCTTGAAGAGATCGTCAGATATCCGCTTGAATGGACCAAGGGTAAGGGGGAAAGGTCGGATGTGGCGATCTCAAGTCGCATCCGGTTGGCGAGGAACATAGCCGCTTACCGTTTCCCCGTTCGCTGCGATGCCGGAGAGCTGAAGGAGATCGCCGATGCCATATCAAAGGTCTTGACTACTTCTCCTATGTTGAAGCGAAGCAAATATGTTGCAATAGACGATCTCTCTCCCTTGGCGCGTCAAGTCCTGGTGGAAGATCACCTCATAAGCCCTGAGTTCGCCAAGGGAGGCGTGGGGCGCATGGTAGCCCTCGACGAGCGCGGCTTGGTTAGCATAATGGTCAATGAAGAAGAACACCTGCGCATCCAGGTGATCATGGGGGGATTAAACCTCCAAGAGGTGTGGCGAATAGCTCAGGCCATCGATGAAGAGTTGGAAGTGTTAGGATACGCTTTCGACGAGCGCTTGGGTTTTCTGACCTCATGCCCTACAAATGTAGGGACGGGGATGAGAGCCTCCGTCATGGTCCATATTCCCGCCTTGGAGCAGATGCGCTCCTGTGGCTCCTTGATCAGGGAGTGCAACAGGCTCGGTCTTACCGTGCGCGGCACCTATGGAGAGGGGACCGAGGCCGAAGGCGCACTCTATCAGATCTCTAACCAGGTTACGCTTGGCCTGAGCGAGGAGGAACTGATAGAAAAGGTCTCGTCCGTCGTCGCACAGGTGGCGGATCAAGAGGAAGCGGCCAGACAGGAATTGTTGCGAAGGCAGGGAATTAAGCTTGAAGACGAGATGTGGCGGTCCTGGGGTGCGCTGCGCTATGCCAGGCTCGTTAGTAGTCGCGAGGCCCTGAAGCACCTTTCCCTCGTGAAAATGGGAAGCGATTTGGGGGTTACGCCGCACCTCGATGCGGAGGAGTGGAACAGTTTGATCCTAAACATTCAGCCTGCGCACGTAGAAGCCTTTGCCGGCAGGGCACTCAGCCCCGAGGAAAGGGACGTGGCAAGGGGTAATTTTTTGCGCGAGCGCTTAAAAAAGATGATAAATGAGGAGTGATAACAATGTGGCAATTTTTTACAGAAAGAGCAAAAAGGGTTATACAGTTGGCGCACAGAGAGGCCTTGCGCCTCGGACATGACGTTATAGGCACCGAGCACCTGCTCTTGGGCCTCATCGCCGAGGGCGAGGGCGTAGCCGCCCAAGTTCTCACGTCCATGGGCGTAGATTTGGATGAGGTGCGCCAGCGCGTGGAGGCGATAGTGGGCAGGGGCGAACCGAAGGATAGGCCTGTGGATCTTCCCTTGAGCCCGAGGGCCAAAGGAGTCCTGGATCTGGCCATGCGCGAGGCGCGCAACATGGGCGTAAGCTATGTCGGCACCGAGCACCTGCTCTTGGGCCTCATCGCCGAGGGCGAGGGCGTAGCCGCCCAAGTTCTCACGTCCATGGGATTGGATTTGCAAAGGGTATATCAGGAAGTCTTGGCTTACCTGAGCGGGGGAGAGCGGACAGGCTCTGAGCAAGGAGGAGAAGCGCCCAAAAAGAAGCCCGCACGCACGAAGACTCCTACGCTCGATCAACTCGGCATCGACCTTACGGAGATGGCCAGAAATCACGAGCTGGATCCTGTGATAGGCAGAGAGAAGGAGATCCAGCGGGTTATACAAATCCTCTCGCGTAGAACCAAAAACAACCCCGTCCTTATAGGGGATCCCGGCGTAGGAAAAACCGCCATCGTTGAGGGGCTTGCGCAAAAGATGGTAGCTGGCGAGGTGCCGGAGAATTTGAAGGGCAAACGCCTCATGCAGTTGAGCATGGGCAATATAGTGGCCGGCACAAAATATAGGGGCGAGTTCGAGGAGAGGATGCGCAAGTTGGTGAAAGAGGTCAAAGAGGCCAAAGACGTAATCCTCTTTATCGACGAAATTCACACCCTTGTTGGGGCAGGAGGAGCCGAGGGGGCCGTAGATGCAGCGAACATATTAAAGCCCAGCCTTGCGCGCGGTGAATTTCAAGTTATAGGGGCAACGACTCTTGACGAATACCGCAAATACATCGAAAAGGACGCGGCGTTGGAAAGGCGCTTCCAGCCGGTGTTCGTCGGCGAGCCAACCATAGAGGATACGATAGCGATACTGCATGGCTTGAGGGATAAATACGAGGCCCATCATCGCGTGAAGATCACGGACGAGGCGCTCGAGGCAGCGGCTAAACTTTCGGCGCGCTACATCACCGAACGCTTCCTGCCGGATAAAGCCATAGACTTGGTCGACGAGGCGGCGGCGAGGGCCAGGTTGGCGACGATGGAGGCGCCGGAGTCTCTGCGCGAGCTGGAGAAGAAGCTCGAGGCCGTGAGGAAAGAAAAGGAAGCCGCTGTGGCCTCTCAAGAGTTTGAGAAGGCTGCAAAGTTGAGAGACGAAGAGCGCCACTTATCGGAAGAGCTGGAGCAGAAACGAAAAGAGTGGCGGTCGAGACAATCCCAAGAGGAACCTATGGTTACCGCTGAGGACGTCGCCGTTATCGTGTCGGAGTGGACCGGCGTGCCCGTTGTGCAGCTTACAGAGGAAGAAGCGCGTCGCCTTCTCAGGATGGAAGAAGAGATCCATAAGCGCCTGATAGACCAGGACGAGGCCGTAAGCGCCGTGGCACGTGCCATACGCAGGGCACGGAGTGGGTTAAAGGACCCGAAGCGACCGGTGGGGAGCTTCCTATTCCTCGGGCCGACCGGTGTCGGCAAAACGGAGATGGCGAGGGCTTTGGCGGAATTTCTCTTCGGCAGCGAGGATGCCATGATTCGCCTCGACATGAGCGAGTTCATGGAAAGACACGAGGTGTCGAAGCTCATAGGCGCTCCCCCTGGGTACGTGGGGTACGAGGAGGGCGGCAAGCTTACAGAGATGGTGAGGCGACGCCCCTATTCGATCGTCCTCTTCGACGAGATAGAGAAGGCTCACCCCGATGTGTTCAATATCTTGCTCCAGATCCTCGAAGATGGCAGACTGACCGACGGTCAGGGCCACGTGGTGGACTTCCGCAATACGGTGATCATAATGACCAGCAACGTCGGCGCTCAGGACCTCATGAAAGGGACGACGCTTGGATTTTCCTCCGGAGAGGGCTCTGCTATGGACTGGGACAAAGTGTGCGAACGCATAAGGGAGGCCGTGCGACATACCTTCCGCCCCGAGTTCTTGAACAGGATCGATGAAATGGTGATCTTTAAACCACTGGGCAAGGCTGAGCTTTTAAAGATCGTAGATCTCATGCTCAAAGAGGTGGAAAAGCGCCTCTCGGAGCAGGGCGTCCGTATCGTAGTCTCTCAAGCAGCCAGGGAGCTGTTGTTGACCGAGGGCTTCGATCCCAAGTTCGGAGCGCGCCCATTGAGGCGCACCGTCCAAAGGATGGTAGAGGACAGGCTCGCTGACGAACTCTTGGAGGGAACGATCAAGCCGGGCGATGTGGTATACGTGGATGTAGAGGACGGCAAGCTCACCTTCAGGAGGGAGGTTGCCTCGACTGAAGAAGCTATGCCCGCCACTGGCACTAACGATGCGGCACGGTAAGGTCCTTGATTTGCTGTAAGTGATAAGGGGAAGCCGCGGGGTATGGATATGGTCATATCCCGCGGCTTCTGTTATTATCCTTGTTAATAGCGGTGATCTTTAACCCTATAAAGGAGGTTTTGTCTCATGTATGGCTATGGCGGCTTTGACATTTTTTGGCTGATATTTTTGTTTTTCATCTTGATGCCGATGTTGAAACAGTGGAACTTGGAGCGCCAACGAATGGCGGCGATTCGCTCTATAGAGAATAAAACCAAAAGCCGAGTAATCACTTTGATCCACAGACAGGAGAGCGTTGGCTTTCTGGGCATGTTCGCCAGGAACTTCATAAACATCGAGGATTCGGAAGAAGTGCTGCGCGCTATACGGCTGACCCCTAAGGATATGCCCATCGATCTCATCATGCACACCCCCGGCGGGCTGCTTCTGGCGGCTGAACAGATAGCGAGTGCCTTGAAGAAGCATCCGGCAAAAGTGACGGTATTCGTGCCGCACTATGCCATGTCCGGAGGGACGCTCATAGCGCTTGCCGCAGACGAGATAGTCATGGATGAACACGCCGTCTTGGGGCCTGTGGATCCTCAGTTGGGGCAGATGCCGGCAGCCTCTATATTGAAGGTGGTCGAAGAAAAACCCAAGAACGAGATTGACGATCAGACGCTCATAATGGCAGATGTAGCCGCAAAGGCCCTTCGTCAGACGCGCGCCTTCGTCTTCGGCCTGTTAAAGGACAAGATGTCGGAGGATAAAGCCAGGGACATCGCCCAGGTGTTGACCGAAGGAAGGTGGACACACGATTATCCAATATCCTCGGAAGAGGCTGCGGCCCTTGGGCTTCCCGTCTCCACAAATATGGAAGAGGAAATACGACAACTCATGCACCTGTATCCCCAGTCGGGCAGGGGGCGTCCTTCGGTGCACTACGTGCCGCTTCCGTACCATAGCTCTCCGTCGGAAAAGAGGGTAATTCAGTAAAGGAATCGAAAGATCGCGATCTCTATGGGACGACTAAAGCGTAGGGGAGGGGGCGCTCCTCTCCGCCCGGTGGGTGATTGACCAATGCTCCATCGAGCCAGAGGGCGGAGGAGCCTCCTCCATCTAAGTTCAGTGCCTCTTTCAAGCCAAGGCCATAGGCGAGTTTTCGGGCCTCTTCGAGCGTAGCTCCCTGACTGTGCCATGAATCCCGTCCGTCTATCACTATCCACCAAATTCTTTGCCCGTCATGTCCCAGTATGGTTCTGGGGTGCTTTACCTCTGTTAGCGTCGGCGCGAAGCGCTCATCCCTGTAGTACGGCCTTCCCTCGTGTATGAGCAGCGGGCCTGCCTGGACGATGTTTTTCATCTCGTCGAAGGCTGGATCGGTAAAAGTAGTCGCTATCTGCACCGGTGTGCCCAATTTCGTCCCGGCCAGTAAGGCTCTCGCTTGTCCTCTTCCTACTACAAGGAAACCATCTCCTGGAATATAGTGTTGCGAAGAAGCAGAGGGCGTTTTCCACCTCAAGATGCCCTCTCTAACGGAGCCCTCCATCGCATCGCGCGGTATTTTTATGGCCTGCGCACCGAAGTGAGGAGTGTAGACGGAAAAACCATTTGAGCTCGGCGGCTCGTTAAAGCAATCTATTGGAAATGCTGTGCCTCCGAGATGCAGCCATGCCCTTACGTTTCCAGGCCCGAAATGCCAATTGCCACCTTCGTCCCAGCCCGCAGCGTTCCTCTCTCCGAAGCTGTGATGGGCCAAGGTCCCGTCTATCTTGAGGGTGCCTACAGGTAGATCCCACGCGAAGTAGCCGCCGTTTATGGCCGCTTTAGCGCTGCCCCCTGAGGCAATTTCGGAAATGGGAAGGCGTCTCTTGCCAAAGGGGGCGGCCGGCAAGATGTTGGGCGCGACTTTTGGATCGATAGCCAGAGCGCTCCAAAACAGCGCTCCAGCGGGTACCCCCCCATGAGGTAAAAGTATCCCTCGAAATTCTTGCGGCAACGCCGAAAGGGCCCTCCACCCCTTTAAATAGCTGTCAAATGGTCCTATGGCGACGTGGAGGGCGCAGTCGTCCGACGTGATCAAGACATCATACCCCATTGCTTCTAACTTGCCCTTGAGATTTTGAGCTGCCTGCGTAGCCTCTATTGGAAATTCATTTATCTTTATGATCCACATCGCGGGTGGAGCTCCCGTGCCGTGGCGATGGACTTTGAGCTCTCCGAAGCCTACATCTACTGACTTCTCGAAAGTGCAACCTTGTTTGCATGCCCTTAGCCACTGTGCCAGAATCGAAAGGTCCGCTGCCGATAGGTTCTCCTCGGGTTGGTTGACCAAGTCTTGGGGGATCGGGGGTCGCATTCTCTGAGCTATCTCTACATATGGGACGAAGGGAGACGAGAGCGAGGACGTGCCGTTGATCTCGGCTATGAGCTTTTTTGAAGTTTGGGCCACATGATTCCACCCCATAGCGCGGATGGCTAAATATATGGCCTCAAGCTTGGTGATCTCCAAGGTGGGGTAATAGTATTCTCCAGGGGGGAGTATCCCGTAAACCGCTGCAGAGCGGGCTGCCGCTTCGTACGGCGCCCCTTTTGGGATATCTTTGATTGCCTCTCCGCTGGAAATGCGCAAAGGGATTTCAAGCGCCTTCATTATCTCAGCCACTGCTTGACCCCTCGTAATAGCCTCTCCTGTGCCCGCAAGGCCAAGTATAAAGGCGAGCAGTATCGCCGCAACCCACCCCAGGGTCAGGTCTTTACTTTTTGTGTTTTTGTCCCTAACGGACATCTCCCACGTCTTCGCTTTTTTCTTCATAGATAGCCTCCTGCGCAACGAGCCCAATCGTGGAACAACCATGGCAAAATGCTGTAAAAAATGGAACTATTTGAGCTTCTAAAATTGCCAAGTGGAGCACGTTAGCTCATGTTAGCTTATGATTTCAATCCCTACGGTGCGAATCGATTATACCTTATGCCGCCAAGCGTGCCTGGCTCGACGGTGTCTTGTAAATTGAAATGCACAACCCTTAAAGTAGTCGATAGTTTTTCTTTAGTTGACACAATTTTTAAGCACGTCGCAGGATTGCTTTCTATCCCCCTTGAGGCTCTCATCCACATCTGGAAAGCAAATTTGCCCGCGTGTACGGGCTTGGTTTAAGCTCCGCAGGTTAGATCTCATCAGCGATACAGTACCAATTCCCACCATCCTTAACTACCACAGGAGCCAAGCTCACAACCTTTGAAGAAAACTGGGATGGTTGCCCTTTTCGTCAATTGTGAGGAAACAATGTGATTGCGAAGAGATTATTTTTGAGGAAACCGACTCCTTGCGCATCTTTTGGCTTGCTGGTATCCTTTCTATTAAGTGGCTTCCTCTCGTCGGGTTTTGCACATAAATCTACTTTACGCTAAGGCCACCATTTTTACAGGAAGTAAACCAGCCAATTAACCTAAGGATTCCTTAGCGAATTTATGGTTTTTGGCCAAAAGGCACCTCTCGGAAACAAAGAAGCCTCCCGTGCTCGGAAAGGAGGAGACGCTGAAGATCGTTTACGCTCACGTGTAAGTTTTCTTTAGCAAAAAGCTATCTCCTTAAAAAGAGATAGCTTTTTAAGCCTCCTGAGTTAACGTTAGTTGAGTGCCTTAAAGTTAATATGGCAATTTAGCATTGTAAAGAAAGGAGATTACTGTAAGCTGAGGCTGCCATATATGAGCTTTCGGGCATTCAAAAAACAAGGAGGGGAATTATGAAACAGTATTTAAGAAAAAGTATCAGAGTCAACGGATATCCCCACCACGTGATAGCAGTCCCAGACACCATGCTAGTCAACATAATCCGCAAACAGCTCAGGCTAACGGGCACAAAGCTCGGATGTGGATCAGGCCAATGCGGAGCATGTGAAGTTATTATGAACGGCAAGCTCACGCGTTCCTGCATCGTAAGATGGGACAGAGTGCCAGAAGACGCAGAAATTTTGACC
>CAYTKB010000034.1:0-17191 GCA_964438265.1 uncultured Acetomicrobium sp.
AATAGCCGACCTTACGCCACCTGTTGCCCTGGCAGCGTATGCCGGAGCGGGCATAGCGGGGGCTAACCCTATGAAGACAGGCTGGACAGCCTTGAAGTTAGCTCTGGCCGGCTTCCTCATTCCATATATATTCGCCTATGATCCGGTTTTGCTCCTTATAGGGGCTACTCCGCTGAGGATAATTAGCGCTTCTATAACTGCCATAATAGGCGTTTTCGCCCTCGGGTTTGCGGCCTCCGGCTATTGGCTTAGAAACATGGCCCTATGGGAGCGCGTCATCCTCTTTGGAGGGGCGCTTGCCCTGATAAAGCCGGGGATACTTACCGACGGCGTAGGTGTTCTAATAGTAGCTTCTGTCTATATTTATCAACGCTTAAAAGTCAAGAAGGGATCTGCTTAAGGTTGTTAAGAAGGGGGAGGTCATGAAATGGCAACATCAACAACTGAACGAGCCCAGAGGGTGCTAACGGGCACTCACTTCATGCTGGGCAACTACGCGGTGGTAGAAGGGGCGCTCGCCGCTGGGTGTGATTTCTTTGCCGGATATCCCATAACGCCGGCCAACGAAATCTCGGAGCGCATGTCGCAGCGCCTTCCGACCGTGGGGGGCAAATTTTTACAGGGCGAGGACGAGCTCTGTTCCATCTACGCTCTATCGGGCGCATCGCTTGCAGGGGCCAAGGCGATGACGGCTACGGCAAGTGCCGGGTATAACTACATGCAAGAAGGGATAGGCTATGCTGTGGCTGTGGAAGCTCCCATAGTTATCGTTGACGTCCAGAGATGCCGTGGCGAAAACTTTGCCTCACAGGCCGACGTGATGCAGATGAAATGGGGGCCGAGCGGCGATCACGAGCTCATAGTCCTTGCTCCGTCTTCCGTGCAGGAGCTCTTTGACTTCACGATAAGGGCCTTCAACCTTGCCGAGGAGTTCCGAAACCCCGTAATAATTATGTCCGAGACGACGATAGCCTTGATGAGGGAGAGGCTCGTTATTCCGCCGGCGGAGGAGATAGAAATAGTGAACAGGCGATACACATCCCTGCCGCCAGACAAATACCTTCCCTTCAAAGCTAATGAGGAGTACGGTGTTCCCGACTTCGCGCCTTTGGGAGAGGGATACGGCGCTATCTATTCGCTAAATCCCCATTCTGAGGAGGGAAGCATCGACTGGGATCCCGATGTGTTTGAGCGGCTCTATAAGCGTATAACCGGCAAAGTTACACAGCATAGAGACAAAATCTGCAAGACGCAGGCCTTTAAGATGGATGATGCTGATGTAGCGCTTATAGCTTACGGTAGCGAAGTGCGTCCATGTATAGACGCGATGGAGATGGCCAGAGCTGACGGTATTAAGGTTGGGGTTTTGAAGCTTGATACCGTGTGGCCGGTGCCTGAAGAGCAGATAATTCAAGTGGCTAACCACGTGAAGCTCGCCATCACGGTTGAAATGAACATTGGCAAATATACGAGAGAAGTCGAACGCCTCTGCTGTGCAAAGTGCAGGACAGCGGTGGCCACCAAGAACAGAGGGCTCGTTCACTTCCCCGAAGAAGTCTACGCAGTTATTAAGGAGGTATGGCGATGAGTCAGCCAATTAATCCATTGAGAAAATATATCAGAGAAGGAAAGCTTCCGCATTTCTTCTGTCCTGGATGCGGCTGTGGGCAGATATTGAACGCTTTTCTTCAGGCTTGTGACGAGCTGAGCATGGATCCATCGAGAATGGTGATCATCGGCGGCGTGGGTTGCACGGCCAGGATTCCCGTATATCTGAAAGGAGACGTCCTCCACGGAGTTCACGGCAGGACGCTTGCCTGGGCCACTGGCATAAAACTTCACAAACCGCAGACTAAGGTCGTAATCTTCGCCGGTGACGGCGACGTTGCATCTATAGGCGGGAATCACCTCATCCATGCGGCAAGGCGCAATTTGGACGCCTTGGTGGTGGTCGCCAACAACTTCAACTACGCCATGACCGGCGGCCAAGTTGCCCCCATGACGCCTTCGCAGGTCAGAACTATGACCACTCCCTTCGGTAACCCCGAGCCTTCTTTTGACATCTGTGAGCTCGTCGTCACCGCTGGGGCTACGTACGTGGCCAGAGAGGCTACGGGTCGTCCCGTGCAACTCGAGCGCACGCTCAAAAAAGCGCTGACCCACGAGGGGTTTGGTCTCGTTGAGGTGCTCTCTCAATGCCCCACCAATTATGGAAGATACGCCCTGAGGAGCGGCGATCCGGCCGTAACGCTCAAGTGGATCATGGATCGGTGCATAACCAAGGCACAAGCCGATAAGCTATCCGAGGAAGAGAAGGCCGGCAAATTTGTCCTGGGCGAGTTTGTGGATTTCAAGCGCCCGATATTCCGCGGCAGCTCCGTTTATGACTTGGAATCTTGCGAATGCTGCGAGTGAGGTGAAAGTGCGAGATGAAGCCGATAAACATAAGGATTTGTGGCTTTGGCGGACAGGGGATAGTGCTTTCGGCGATCATATTGGGGACGGCCGCTGTGACGAAGCGCGGTCTCTACGCCGTGCAGACGCAGTCTTATGGCTCTGAAGCCAGAGGCGGGCAGTGCCAGGCAGAGTTGATCGTTTCAGATTCCCCGATAAACTCTCCTGCGACTCAGAATAAAGACATTTTAGTGGCTATGTTCCAGAGCGCGCTCGATGCGTACCTTCCGAGCCTCAAGCCTAACGGGATCCTCATCGTGGATCCGGCGATGGTCACTGATCTGCACAATACGACGGCTCGGGTATATTCTGTGCCGGCCACTGAGACAGCGGTTAAGCTGGGCAACAGGATCTGCGCCAACATGGTGATGCTCGGCTATTTCCAGGAGGCCACTGGCCTCATCACGAGGGATGACGTGGTCGAGACGATGAAAGAACTGGTTCCCGAGCGCTTTCACGAGCTCAATGAAAGGGCTATAGATGCAGGCGTAGAGCTTGCTAAGGGAACTAAAATAGATATCTTTTAGGCCGGTGATTGGTGCGATGAAACTTTACGAATTTCAAGGCAAAGAACTCTTCAGAGAAGCCGGCATACCAGTTCCTCGCGGCAGGCTTGTTACGAAAGAGGAAGAGTTGGGGCTTGTCGAGTTTCCGGCAGTTCTGAAAGCTCAGGTTCTCGTGGGAGGGCGCGGAAAGGCTGGCGGAATAAAGGTCTGCAAGACACCTGAAGAGGGGAAGAAGGCGTTTGAAAGCCTTTTAGGTGCCTCAATAAAGGGCGAAAAGATTTGCGCTTTGCTGGCAGAAGAGACTGCGGATATCAAGAGAGAGTTTTATCTGTCTATCACTATACCCAGCGGCAGCAAATCCTTTTTGCTCATGGGGAGCGCAACAGGGGGGGTTGAAATAGAGCAAGTTGCCCAAAGCGCTCCCGAAGCGTTATTTTCGCTACCCATAGATCCCATAGTTGGCGTAATGGATTATCAGGTCCGCTACGTTGCCAAGCGCTTCGCCTGTGAAGTTGAAGAAGCGAGGAAGGTGCTGACGGGTCTGTATCGGGCCCTGAGAGAAAACGACGCGACGCTCGTGGAGATAAACCCCCTCGCTGAGACGCCTCAAGGGTTGTTGGCGCTGGATGCCAAGGTCGTGTTGGACGATAAAGCGCGTTGGAGGAGAAGCGAGCTCTTTGAAAGGCTCGCAGAACAACAAGCCGCTATCGGAGGCCAAGCTGTAAGCATTTCCACTGACACGATTACCTATGTACCTCTCGATGGTACGGTTGGTCTCATATCCGACGGGGCTGGCACGGGAATGCTCACGCTCGACCTTATAAGCGATGCCGGGGCAAAGGCTGCGTGCTTCTGCGAGATGGGCGGCCTTACGAGTCCTGAGGTTATGTATTCCGCCCTCGAGAAGACTTTAAACAATAAGAATGTCAAGGCCATCATAGTGGTGTTGATAGGCGGTTTCAACCGCATGGACGAGATGGCAGAAGGCATCGTGCGCTATCAAAAGGAGAAAGGGCTTCCCGTCCCTATCGTCGTGAGGATGTGCGGCACAATGGAAGAAGAGGGGAAGCGCATTATGAGAGAAGCTAATCTCAAAACATATGACGACCTATACGAAGCAGTGCGCGAAGTTGTAGCTTTGGCTGGGAGGAATAGCTGATGGCTGTGCTGGTGAATAGAGATACGAATGTACTCGTCCTCGGGATAACGGGACGCTCCGGTCGCCTTCAGACGAAGGTCATGCTCGATTATGGAACCAAAGTTGTGGCAGGCGTGACTCCGGGCAAGGGAGGGCAAATGGCAGAAGGCGTGCCCGTCTACGACTTCGTAGGCGAGGTATTGAAAGAACATAGGATAGATGCGGCTATCAGTTTCGTTCCTGCCCGCTCGGCCAAGGACTCGTCGTTTGAAGCCATCGACAGCGGCATCAAATTCTTGGTGCTCACGATGGAAGAGATCCCGGACCACGATGTCCTGGAGATCCTCTCTTATGCCAAGGCCAAAGGGACCACTGTCCTCGGGCCTGGTGCAGCCGGTATCATATCCCCAGGCAAGTGCAAGCTTGGAGCTCACCCGCCGAGAATGTTCACGGAAGGGAATGTGGGCGTAGTGTCCAAAAGCGGTGCTCTCTCCTACGAAGTGGGTAAAACTTTGACCGAAGCCGGCATAGGACAGTCTACCGTCATCGCCTTGGGAGGAGGCCCTCTTTGGGGGTTCACCCAGAGGGATGCGGTGCGCCTCTTTCAGGAAGACCCCGAAACCGAAGTCATACTGCTTTTGGGAGAGATCGGCGGGACGACCGAGGAAGAGGCCGCTGAATTCATAGCCCAAAACGTCACCAAACCGGTTGTGGCGTTGATAGTTGGCAGGGCTGCCCCCGAGGGTAAATCTTTGGGGCATGCCGGGGCGATAATCCAAGGCAATCGCGGCACTGCTCAATCCAAGATTGCTGCGTTGTCCCGTGCCGGCGCGAAGATAGCCACAACTCCCAAAGAGGCAGCACAGATTATAAAAGAGATAAGAGGTGAATAATATGGCCATTTACATAGATAAGAATCTGTGCAAAGGGTGCGGGCTGTGCATCCACTTTTGCCCGAAGAATGTCTTTGATATAACCGATGAGATAAACAAAAAAGGATTCAACGTGGCCGCGCCGGCGCGGCAGAAAGATTGCATACAGTGCAAGCTCTGTGAGAGGTCGTGCCCTGACCTCGCTATTGTAGTTGAATGAATAATTAAGGAGGTGCGCGTGTTGGCTGCTTCTGATCGTCGTGTATATGTGGTCGAACCCGAAGGGCCGGAGGAGTGGTTTGAGGAGTTAAAGAAAGAGGCAGAAGTGATATTTCTCTATCCGGAGAAGGCGCTGACGCCTGAAGAGGTGAGGAAGGTTGTAAGCGATGCCACGGCAATGATCATCACATCGCGCTGTGGCGTATCTGCTGAGGACATGGAGTACGCTAAGAGCTTGGGGATTATCTCCAAGTGCGGCGCTAAACCCTCCAATGTGGATATCGATGCCGCCACGAAGAAGGGCATCGCTGTGACGTTTACGCCTGGAGCGAACTCCACTACCGTGGCGGAGTTTGCAGTCATGATGATGATGGCTTGTTTGCGCCGCTTGAACTTGCTCATCGAGATGGTGGCCAAGGACGAATGGCGCTCTCCTTACACGATGGGGCGCGAACTCAGAGATAAAATTGTAGGGCTCATCGGCTATGGAGCTATAGGCCGTGAGGTTGCAAGGAGGCTCGAAGGCTATGACTGCCAGGTGTTAGCTTACGATCCCTATTACAAAAAGGGCGATGAGCCGAAGTGCGTGACTTTTATAGACGACCTGAAGCGCCTCATTACGCAATCCGACGTGATCTCTATCCACTGCATGCTCACGGACGAGACGTATCATCTCCTCTCTGATGAAGAGTTTGCCATGATGAAGTCTACGGCTGTTGTGGTGAATACTGCTCGTGGGCCGATTATAGATGAAGAAGCCCTGGCGAGGGCTCTTAAAGAAGAGAAAATATGGGGCGCTGCCATAGACGTATACGCCGAGGAACTCATCCTCTCGTGGGTTTGAAAAATGCCATATTAACGCCCCACGTGGCGGGCTGGACCGAGGAAACGATCATGAGAGAGGTGGGTGGTGCTGTAAAATCCGTGCTCGCCTACCTAAGAGGCGAAGAAATCCCCGGGTTGATCAACCCCGATTACGCAAAGCACAGACGAGCGTAAAAGCATATACGAAAACCTACAGAGCCCCTCAGTCCTTCGGTCGAAGGGTTGAGGGGCTCTCTTTTCTACGGCAACGCTGAGTATCTATCGTATTTGACCCCCAAATAGCACTCGCCACCTCTAATTCAACAGACGGTAGCATTCATTTCCAGACGGGCCCTGCAGCCTTGTCCGCTATAAATTGATAATAACAGGTTGATCAGAAAGAGGCTGTTTCTTCGGCCCTGATGCACTTCCAGATGTATCTGTATGAAAATCGAAGTAAACCTGAGAAATACCTAGAAAAAATTGAGAAAATATACCAATTTAAACGCCTAAACCCAATTTATTGCCTAAAACACTCCCTAATCAAACTTGACACTTTGGGCTAAAAGTGCCTCAATATTAAGCAAGTTAAATGAGGAGCTGAGATACGAGTAGAATTCCAATGAGTCAAGATACCCTAAGATTCTATTCACATTTCATCAAGCTAAATGTCATCGGTTGACGTATCAAGTTCACATATTAATAACTCTATAGCTGGAGTTTTGGAGCTAAGGGCAGGTGGTGGCTTTCGAAGAATAAGAACTAGGCATTGGGAGTGCACAATGAAACAATGGCCAGTGAATTCGCTTTCTGGAAGAAAGGTTTTTGGATAACCTAAATAGGAGGGGTAGTGATGAAAAAAATCTTATGCTGTGCGTTTTTGATCATTGTGGCAAGTGTTTTTATTTGTGGTAGCTCGAAGGCCACAGCTGCGGATCGGGACAATTATAAAATTAGACTGGCTCATGTCGAACCGGAAGAAAGGTCACTGCATAAGTGTTGCCTCGATTTTAAGCGCTACGTTGAAGATCGCTCAGGTGGAAAAATTATTGTTGAAGTTTATCCAAATGCTCAATTAGGCGGCGATCGTCAGGCTTTAGAGTCGGTTTCTTTTGGAGCACTTGAGATGACTGCTGCGGCAAGTGCGGTTCTGTCTAATTATGATCCTTCTTTTGGCATATTGGATCTGCCATTTATATTTAAAGATAGAGAAGCTACCGTCCGTGCTTGTGATGGCAAAGTTGGACAAATTCTTAACAGTAAATTGCCTGCATTTGGCATGGTTGGGTTAGGGTTCCCGGATTATGGTCAACGTCACATTACTAATAACGTTAAGCCGATCCATGAACCTAAAGATTTAAAAGGCATTAAAATGCGTGTAATGGAAAATCCGGTATACGTTGATTTGTTCCGCACTTTAGGTGCGAATCCTACGCCGATGAGCTTTGGCGAGCTGTATACTGCTTTGCAGCAAGGTACGGTTGACGGTCAAGAAAATCCTCCACCCTTGATTTATGCATCTAAATTTTACGAAGTGCAAAAGTACCTTAGCCTTACCGGTCATACATGGAATTTCAACGTGATAGCAATCAACAAGGCATTCTTTGATTCTCTGCCGGAAGAGTTTCGGACAATCGTTGTTGAGGGAGCTAGAACGCAGATAGTTGAACAGGAGCGCGTGATAGAGGCGCAAATTCAAGAAGAGTATGTTGATAAACTCGAGCAAGAAGGAATGATCGTGAACGAAATTACTCCAGAAAACAGACAAAAATTTGTTGAGGTAACACAACCAGTCCGAGATAAATATCTGAAAGATTTTTCTGAAGAGTTATTATTGGCTATGAACGAAGCAAATCAGTAGTAAATATATCCATTATAGTTATATTAAATAGATTTTACGAAGGTTAATTATCATGATAGATCAGGTCAATTCTTCAAAGAAAAAGAAGGTTGAAGTGCAAGATGGAAAAGGGTCAACCCAGAGCTTCTTAGGGGGCTCTGCGTTGACCCTCCTATTTGAGAGATTCTTGGTGTTGAGCTTCTTATTTAGCTTAATTTTAGTATTTGTTCAAGTTATTATGAGATATCTTTTTAACTATTCCCTATCTTGGAGTGAGGAGCTTGCACGCTATATCTTTGTTTGGCAAAGCTGGCTAGGTTTTTGTCTTGCACTTAGATATGGAAAGCATATTCGAGTAGACGTGGTAAGCCATTGGTTGAGCCCAAGGTTGAAAATAGTTTTCGAGACAATAGCTTGGTTATTGAGTTTAATAATGGTTTTATTCTTGGTTACAAATGGGTTTCAACTTCTCCGCTTATTGGCGTCACGCGGTCAGGTTTCTCCAGCTCTGAGAATACCAATGAGTTACGCATATGCGGCTGTACCAGTTTCTTGTTTATTAGGAAGTGCGCTCATTGTTGAGCACATTATAAGTCTCTTCACTACGTCTCGGAAGGAGCAAAAATAATGATTGAAGCTGCCTTACTTTTTGGTAGTCTCATTGTATTCATCTTTCTTGGTGTGCCAATTGGCATTGCCATTGGTTTAGCAACGCTGTTCAACCTTACATTTGTAAGTGACTTGAATCCAATAATAATCACACAGAATGCATTTGCGGGAATTGACTCGTTTCCTTTGTTGGCGATTCCATTTTTTATATTGGCAGGTACTGTGATGCAAACCGGTGGAATTGCTCGTCGTTTGTTAAACTTAGGAAGTGCTTTAGTAGGAACTGTTACCGGTGGGCTTGCCATGATTACTGTAGTAACGTCCATGTTTTTTGCTGCACTCTCGGGATCAGCTTTGGCAACAGTTTCTGCCGTAGGATCGTTTATGATACCTGACATGAAAGAAAAGGGATACGACGAAGGTTTTGCTGCTGCAGTGACTGCAGCAGCGGGAACTATAGGTGTAATTATCCCCCCGAGCATTCCGTTCGTAATCTATGGAGTAGTGACTGGAACTTCTGTTGGCGACCTGTTTCTTGCTGGGATTTTCCCGGGCATACTGATAGGAATTGGGTTGATGATCACAAGTTATGTTATCTCAAAAAAGAGGGGATATGTAGGCCAAGAGATAAAGGTAAGCTTTAACAAAGTTATGAAGGCACTATTTGATGCAAAATGGGCAATTGTGGTTCCATTAATAATCCTTGGAGGCATTTATGCAGGTATTTTTACACCTACAGAAGCTGCAGTTGTAGCTTCTGTGTATAGTATTTTGATTAGTGCTTTTATTTATCATGAATTAACTTTAAATTCTTTATATAAAGCATTTTTAGAAGCTTTTATGGTAAATGGCATAATAATTTTTATGGTAGGTCTCTCAACGTCTTTTGCTTCTTACTTAAGCATGCAGCAGATTCCAGCTAAGTTGAGCGAGACACTTATTGCTTTAAGTAGTAATAAATTTGTGGTATTGGCCTTAACAAATCTTATACTTCTCTTAGTTGGTTGTTTTGTTGATAACATTCCAGCCACTATTATTTTATCTCCCATATTTCTCCCTATAGTCACCAAGTTTGGTATAACTCCGATACATTTTGGTATTATAATTACTTATAACTTAGCAATAGGATTTATGACACCTCCATATGGACAAAATCTATTTGTAGCTTCAGCTATAGGAGGAGTTTCAATTGGAAAAATCTTTCGTAGTGCAATCCCATTCTTATTTAGTATGATTATAATATTAATGTTTCTCACATTTGTTCCATGGTTTTCTATCGGGATTTTACATCTATTGCAGTAATAATTTGTGTTAGTATAATAATAAATGGAGGTGCTACTTATGGAGGGTCAGAAATTATTGGAAGATGCAAAGAAACATTTATCACCGGCGTTATCTAAGACAACGCAGTTGGTAATGGAGCGCGGAGAAGGTCCATACGTGTATACATCTGAGGGTAAGCGATATCTGGATTTTGTTTCCGGAATTGCGGTGTGCAGCCTTGGGCATTGTCATCCAAAGGTAGTGGAGGCGGCCAAAAAGCAGGTAGACAAATTGATTCATGGGTCGTTCAATCTTGGGTATTATCCTTCTGCTCTTGAATTGGCCGTTAAACTGGCTGAGGTGACCCCGGGCAATCTCGACATGTTCTTCTTCTCCAACTCTGGTGCCGAAGCTGTAGAAGGTGCCTTGAAGTTAGCCCGATGGAATACTCGAAAGCCGGTCTTTATTGCATATAAGGGTTCGTTCCATGGGCGCACCTTCGGAGCTTTGTCAATGACTGCTTCTAATGCCTCTTATCGAGAGCGGTATGCGCCGTTTTTGCCAACTGTATACCACATGCCTTACCCTTACTGCTTCAGATGTCCCTACAATGCCAAGCCTGAAACGTGCGACCTCGAATGCTTCAAGGAGTATGACAGGCTATTTCACTACGTCACTGCCCCTTCTGATATAGCAGCAATTTTGATCGAACCTGTGCAGGGAGAGGGTGGATACATAGTACCGCCGGTGAGGTATATTAGGGCGCTCAAGGACTTGTGTGAGAAGAATGAGATCCTGCTCATATTCGACGAGGTGCAGACTGGCTTTGGGCGGACGGGAAGGATGTTTGCAACTGAACACTTCGGTGTTGTGCCTGACATAATGTGCCTTGGCAAAGCGATAGCATCAGGATTTCCACTGTCTGCAGTGGTGGCAAGCCAGGAGTTAATGGGGAACTGGGCGCCGGGAGCTCACGGAGGTACATTTGGAGCCAACCCGGTGAGCTGTGCTGCTGCTGTCGCTACCCTTGATGTTTTTAAGGAAGAAAAAGTGCTCGAAAATTGTGTGCGCATGGGCAAATACTTCAGAGATAAGCTCGATGGACTTAAAGTAAAATATCCGCTGATAGGAGACGTGCGAGGCCTGGGAATGATGCTAGCGGTGGAAATTGTGGACGAAAATGGAAATCCTAACCCCGATGCCATGAAGAAGGTGACCGAATTCTGTTTCGAGAACGGGCTCCTTTTCTTTATTTGTGGGACCTATAAAAACTGCATAAGGTTTATGACGCCACTTAATATTGGCGAGGAAGTAATCGACGAAGGTCTTGGTATTTTCGAAAGAGCTCTGGCAACTATAGTTTGATTTATTAATAATATAATAATGCATGCTTGAATTGCCTGAGACAAAGAGGCGAATATGGCGAAGGTAGGTGTTGTTTAGCGGAAGGGGGGTATGAAACGAAAGGAATACATGCGATAGATGTTGGGGCTATAGTTTTTTATTTTGTAATTGTCCTGGTCATAGGAATGTATGCCAGTAAGAAGATTCGAAACTTTGACGATATCTCTGTAGCCGGCCGGCGATTTGGCACCTTCTCTGCAGCAGTGGGGAGTGCCTCGAATGTCGCCGGTGGTGCTAGTACCGTAGGCACCGCGGCCCATGGTTTCAGGATTGGTCTGTCTGGCGGTTGGTTTGGTGTTGCGACAGCCCTCGCTGGTCCAGCGACGGCATGGTTTATGGGTATTGTAAAGAAGGTAGCGGATAGACATCGATTTGTCACGGTGGGGGATTTTCTTGGCTATAGATATTCCAAACCTGCTAAGGTAATTGCTGGTGCGGTAAACGGGATTTCTTACGTTGGTTTTGTCGCTGGTCAAGCAGTTACGCTTGGTGCAGTCCTTTCCTCTGTCGTAGGTTGGAACATCAATGTCAGTATAGCAGTAAGCTCTTTGGTTTGTATTGGATACACAATGGCTGGTGGTCTTCCTGCGGCGGTTTATACCGATTATCTTCAGTTGACAATAATATGGCTGGGTATGGCTATAATTGGATTGCCTATGGCGTTGGGCATGGTCGGAGGGTTTGGAGCTTTAGTTGCCTCCCTGCCAGCCGGGTTCTTTGATATCGGGCGAGTGGGAGCAGGCTCCGTGCTTGGAGTTTTGATTCCCACAACCCTTGCCAGTTTTGTTCTTCAGGCAGCTTACGCATATGCAATCTGTACTAGGAGCCCATCTATGGCCGTAAAGGCGCGATACCTCTCAAGCGGCCTTTATATAGTTCCTACTCTTGCTGCCTTGTTGATCGGCATGTGCGGGCTTGTTTATTTTGGGAGTTTGGATAACCCATCTCAGGTCTTGCCTAAGATGATCTTGGAGGTATTTCCATCTGGCGTCGCTGGTTTGGTTTTAGCGGCAGTACCGGCAGCCACGATGAGCACATTTGACACCTGCCTTACCTGTTCGGTAAGCTCTTTTGTGCAAGACGTTTATAAGCCGTTGATTAACGCCAATCTGTCTGAAAGACATACGCTGATAGTAACACGCGTATTGATGGTGGTTTGCGGCTTGTTCGCCATGCTCGCTGCGATGGCTTTCCCACGCATCATCCCGCTTATCCTGTGGGGTTACGCATTTGGCGTGGGGGCTCTGTTGGCGCCCACCCTTGCAGCTTTCTTCTGGCCTCGCACCACTAATGGAGGTGCTTTGGCCGCTATGTTTGTCGGCGGTGTGACACAGCTCAGCCTGACTATATGGAAAGTCCTACCTGCCGCTATTCCTCCAGTGCTCGTCAGCCTGCCAGTTTCCGCGATCGTTTTATTTGTGGTTTCGCTAGCAACCCCAGCTCCTGACCCTAAGGTTGTAGAGGGGATGAGGTGGAAGTGAGAAGGTTGGCGCAGAAGTAAAGGGGATAAAGGAGGGATTGTTATAGATGGATCTGGATATCTTAATCACGGGCGGCAAGATTATAACTCTCGATCCCAGCAAGCCTGAGGCCGTTGCAGTGGGCATAAAGGATGACAAGATAGCCTTCGTCGAGGATTCAGCGCAGAGTTTATGCAAAGCTATACCTGTTGCTAAGCACATCGACCTCCGAGGTGCTGTCTTACTGCCCGGTTTTATCGATACCCATGTTCACTTGCTGAGTACTGGTATCTACCAACTCCTCGGTGTAGATTGCACAGAGGTCTTAACCATAGTCGAGCTTTTGGAGCATATATCTAAGAAGGTCAACGCTATCCACACAGGGGATTGGATCTTAGGATATGGGTTTGATCATGAGAAGATTAAAGAAAGGCGCTATCCCACAGCGAATGAACTGAGCGAGGCTACTCCTTCTAGTCCTGTCTTTGTCTAAAGGCGGGATGGTCATTCTGCTGCCTTGAATTGGGAAGCGATGAAGCTGTTTAAGATCTCGGCTGGACAGCCTGGGGTTGACACGGATGAGAGCGGTCGTGCCATTGGCGTGGTGAGGGGAATGGCCAACACTAAGGTAACGGAGGAGTTTAATCGGATTTTAGTGACACCTGCACTATGCGAGCGTACGTATTTCACTGCAGCTCTTGAGGCGTTAAGGGTAGGGCTTACAACTGTACATGCACTGGTTGGTGGCAAACAGACAAATTTTAGCACTTCGTGGCTTATAGAGAATAGATCAACTCTTCCAGTTAGGACCGTAGTAGATGAAACCACCGATGTCAGCAGGGTGAAGGCAGAAGGATTGAGCCGAATTGGTGGTTGTTTGCTTATCGACGGCTCTGTTGGTAGTTGGACTGCAGCGTTATATGAGCCCTATAGCGACAATCCATCTTCTTCAGGTGTGTTGTACTGGGACAATGATTGCCTGTTCCAGTTTATACACGAGGCTCATCAGGAAGGCCTCCAAGTCAGCATGCACGCTATAGGCGAGCGTGCTATAGATCAGCTGTCCGCTTATGAGAAGGCAATAAAAAAGAGCCCCAGGTGGGATCATCGACATCGCGTGGAGCACTTTTTATTTCCTACATGGGAGGCGGTAGACAAAGCTGCTGAGCTCGGGTTAGTTCTGGCGATGCAGCCGGCGTTCGAATACTTTTGGGGCGGGGTAGGCAACATGTACGGTTCTCGGTTAGGTCCGGAGCGAGTGACCAGGACTAAACCAATCCGCACTGCACTGCAAAAGGGCATACGCGTGGCTGGAGGTTCAGACAGCTACGTAACTCCGATGTGGCCATTGCTGGGCATATATGCCGCAGTTAATCACCCTAACGATGCTCAAAGAATTTCGGTCTTGCAGGCTCTCGAGCTATTTACCACAAATGCGGCCTACGCTGCTTTTGAAGAGGATAAAAAAGGCATGATAAAAAAGGGTTATTTAGCTGACTTTGTGGCATTAGCGGAAGACCCAAGGGTCATACCATCTGCCAAAATAAAGGATATAAGTGTATTAATGACAATCGTAGGCGGCAAGCTTGTCTACTCTGCATGTCCTTTTGGGTAACATATTGCTATAAACAGCCTATAATGATCAATGACTATATTGGTAGCAAATAAGCTATGATAATTTGTTAATTGCTGTATTTTAACAATATAATAAGGAGGTTTGAAGCAATGAGCACAATTGCGTCCAGAAAAACAAGAAGTAAGGTATTAATAGCTATTATTATTCTTGTAGTCATTCAAGGTAATTTCTTACCTCCATATCTGCCTAACTTTATTGTTTTTGGCTGGGTTCCTTTCCAATTGTTGAATTATTGGCTTTACGCAGTAGAGCTTTCTGTTTTAGGTTGGCTGTTGGCAAGACAGATAATAAGATAGTCCTTTTGAGAAGCTACACAAAGGAGATGATCGTTATGGGTCGCGGCGTTTGGGTTTTGATCGGTTTGGGAGTTTATGTCGTTGGCGTTATTTGGTTGTCTGAAGTTGCCCACAAGAGGGCGCAAGCCACTACTGAGGATTATTTCGTTGCAGGCAGAAGCGTTCCGGCGCTCATGATGATAGGCACAATTGCTCTTTCCATATGGAGTGCCTTAGCGTTTTACGGATGGCCTGGGGCAACTTATCGTGCAGGTATAGGGTATCTTGCCGGTGCAGCAGGCGGTTGTGTAATGGGTGTTTGGGCAGTTTTAATAATGTATAAGCTTTGGTTATTGGGCAAACAATATGGTTATGTGACCCCTGGTGATTTTATGTCTGATCGTTATTACTCTCCACTTTTTAGATGGATAACATCTTTAATATGTGTAATTTTTATAGTGCCTTACATCTCTGCTCAGATAATTGGAGCATCGTCAGGCATTGAAGTCGCGAGTGCTGGTTCTGTCAGCTTTTGGCTCGCTGCTGGAATCCTGTCTGTCATTATGGTTTGGCACGTGCTTTGGGGTGGCGCTAGATCCATCGCTTTTGCTGACACGCTTGCAGGGTTCGCGGGTGTGTTTATTACAGTGGCTATAATATGGTTTGTGCTTTCGGCAAATTTCCAGGGTGGATTACAAGAGGTTACCTCTAAGGTCATATCTCACTCACCTGGGGTGCTGTCTCATTCAGGTGTTTACGCAAGCGGTGTTGGCGTACTTGGAATATCTGTAAGTGCTGGGATAGCTATTATAGCATGGCCCCATATTTTTGTAAGATCTTATTTTGCATTTTCAAAACAAACTTTTAAAGTAATGGCATGGGTATTCCCATTGCTTGAAATGTTTATGTTTTCGTGCTTCGTAATTCAAGGTTCTTATTTGGGAAGGGCCTTATATGGGCCTGGTCTTGATCCTAGGACTACGGATATCCTGCTTCCAAAAATGGTTAGCGAATATTCTCCATTTTTGTTTTCCATTTTAGTAGTAATAGGTGTATATGCTTATGCAATGTCGACAGCTGATTCTCAGCTTCTTGCGTCGAGCTCAATTCTTCAAAAAGATATCTACGATCAATTAAAGCCTGGAGCAAGTGAAAGTGAGCGCCTGCGATTCGCGAGAATATGGATATTGGTGATGATGTTGGCAGTATTACTTGTAGTTGCCTTTAGGCCTGCCTTGTTGGTAAATTATGCATATGCGTTTTCGTCTCCTGCGTTTGCCCAACTGCTTCCTCCTCTATTGGGTGGCCTTTATTGGCGAAGGGCCACGAAAGAAGGGGCCATAGCAGGCACGGTTATTGGCTTAGTTGCTGTATTGGTGACTCAATTTGTAAGAAATCCCATTCCAATAGTACATCCTGTTTTGTGGGGGTTATTGCTCAATATTTGTGCGTATATGTTGATTAGCTGCGTGACGCCTCCTCCTCCTCGGGAAGTAATAGAAAAGATACATATCTTCTTGGACAAGAAAATATGGGAAGAGGGTTAAGGTTACTTGAGTAGAATGATAGACTGACTGCATACTTGAATAGTAAATAAGATTTTAGACATTCCATTTTCCCGAAATCTATCTCTGGATGATGCTTATAGACTGCTAAGCACAACCTGTGATTTGTGCATCTCTCAAATCGTCAACAAAAATGA
Source organism: uncultured Acetomicrobium sp. (assembly GCA_964438265.1). Classification (GTDB taxonomy): domain Bacteria; phylum Synergistota; class Synergistia; order Synergistales; family Thermosynergistaceae; genus Thermosynergistes. Next base: position 16,183 of record CAYTKB010000034.1, read on the forward strand.
CCCTACGCATTGTTGTGCCAAAGAGCATAATGGTCACCCTTCTTAGCCACAGCTGATCGACTCAGCTGTGGCTAAGTTTGAAAATGGCTCGATGACTCTAAATTGATATTTCGTATTAATAATCTCTCGGGAGCTCTGGGGCATTGACGAGACGGCAGACGTGAGGTATTTTAACTGAACCAAAACAGTGCAATGAATGGAGGGGTGAAGGAGATGAAGAAGAGGTTATCGATTTGGCTCGTCGCGTTGGCGTCAGCTGCCTTTTTGGCGGGTTCCGCCTGGGCGGTGACGTTTATTAACCTCGCCACGGGGACGACTGGAGGGATGTATTACCCTGTAGGTGCTGCTATGGTCAAGATCTGGAACGAGAACATACCCGATATAAATGCCAATGTTCAATCCACCGGCGGAACCGTCCACAATATCCAACTGATGGGCAACGGAGAGGCAGAGGCAGGTTTTATGGATCACAATTATTACAGCGCCTACAATGGCTTGGGCAAGTGGGAGGGCAACCCCCAAAAATACATAAGGGGAATGGTCCCCCTCTATCCCGAGCCCGTCCAGATTATGGTAGCGCCCAACAGCGGCATAAAGACCGTTTACGATCTAAAGGGTAAAAAGGTATCTATAGGAGCCGTAGCCAGCGGTACAGAGGTTACGGCAAGGCAACTCTTGAACCTTGCCGGCATAGACCCAGATAAAGACATAAAGGCGGAGAACTTAGGTGTGGGAGATACCGGAAGGGCCTTTGCGGACAGACTCATCGATGCCGCAATAATGATGGGAGCACTGGGTCAGGCTGGGGTGGTGGAGGCTACCACCCTGGGGGTGGCTTATCTCATCGACATCCCTGACGAGGTCATCAAGAAGGCAGTTAGCCAGTATCCCTATTGGTTTCCTTTCACTATACCGGCCGGTACGTATAAGGGCCAAGAGGAGCCGATCAAAACCTACGCTGGCCCCAACATCATAGCCGTTCACGAAAAGCTCCCTGAGGATTTGGTCT
>CAYTKB010000035.1:0-16873 GCA_964438265.1 uncultured Acetomicrobium sp.
TCTTTTATTGTATAATGTAATGCGGTTTCCGATTGAGAGGCGGGCGAATGCTATGGAAGAGACGAAAGAAAAGCGAAGCTTCCGCGTGACGGGAATGACGTGTGCCACCTGTGCGCGCACCGTTGAACGCGCGCTGAAAAAAGTGAAAGGCGTGGATTTTGCGGCGGTTAACTTAGCCACGGAAACGGCGTTTGTCATCTTGGACAAGGGCGTGCCCCAGGAGGTTTTGGAGGAAGCGGTTAAAAATGTGGGATACGGCGTTTCCTATGAGAGAGAAGAAGATCTGGAGGCACGGCGTTACCGAGAAGCGAAGGGAAATCTCATTTTGGCCTGGTGCGTCACGCTGCCACTCATGGTTTTTATGTTCATCCACATGGCAGGGAGGCATCTGCCCGGTTTTTTATGGATGGAAATCGTAGGCGGGGCGGTCGTGATATTCATCGCCGGCAGGAAGGGCATAAACGGTGCGTGGATCGCCTTGACGCACGGGCATGCCAACATGGATGTGCTCATCCTCTTCGGTTCCGTGGCCTCGTGGTTAACGGCAATCCTCACTTTGTCAGGCATCAACGTAGCCTCCTTCGGCACGATAGGTGCGATGATCGTGGCGCTTCATCTCACCGGGCGTTTTATAGAATCGCACCTGCGCGACAAGGCCTCGAAGGAGATTAAGTCCCTTTTGAGGCTTCAGGCGAAAGAGGCGCGCGTCATTAGGGAAAATGGAGATGAAATCACGATTCCGCTGGAAGCGGTAAAGGAAGGAGATGTCCTGCTCGTCAAACCTGGCGAGCGCATACCGGCGGACGGAGTAGTGGAGTCGGGTCGTACCTCCGTAGACGAGTCCATGATCAGCGGCGAGTCGCTTCCGGTGAGCAAAGCCGAGGGTGATGCTGTGGTGGGAGGCTCCCTCAACCTCACCGGCCTGATCAGGGTCAAGGTGACAAAAGTTGGAGCGGACACCTTTTTGTCTCAGATGATATCGCTGATCCAAGAGGCGCAGGGCGCTAAAATTCCGATTCAAGCGCTGGCAGATCGGGTGACCAACATCTTCGTCCCTGTTGTGATTACACTCGCCTTGGCGAGCGGCGCGTTCTGGTATCTAAATGCAGAAAGATGGGCTTCTTTTTTAGATTGGGCTGGCAACTTTCTTCCGTGGATAGCCGACGTGAGAGACCCGCTTTCGCTCGGCGTTTTTGCCTTCGTGACCACGGTCGTGATAGCTTGTCCCTGCGCCTTGGGTTTGGCGACGCCGATGGCGCTCGTCGCCGGCACCGGTGCGGCATCCAAGGCTGGGTTGATTATACGCAATGCCGAAGCCATACAGACGAGCAAAGACGTAAGCACGATCATAATGGACAAGACTGGGACGATCACAGAGGGCAAACCCGCGGTCGTAGAGCACAACCTCGATGCCGAGTCGCTCGAGGCTGTCGTTGCCATCGAGCGCAAGTCGAACCATCCGCTCGCCAAAGCTATATCGATGCTCCTGGATGAGGATCTTGGTGAGCCCGAAGAGCTGGAGGAAACGAGCGGCGAAGGGATAAAGGGTCGTTGGAATGGAAAAGAATATTTCGTAGGGCGACCGAGCGACCCAAAGCCCTATTTCGACTTTTTGAGCGAAGGGATGAGCGTTGTGGAAGTGCGCCGCGATGGCGTTATATTGGGCTATATCTCTGTGGCCGATTCCATACGCGAGGATTCGGCAGGCGCGATCGCTCGTTTGAAGGAGATGGGAATAACACCGGTTATGGCGACTGGCGATGATGAGCGCACGGCTACGGCCGTAGCCCGCAGGGTGGGCATAGATGAAGTCTTCGCCGGCGTGCGTCCTCAGGACAAGCTGGATATAGTCAGGCGATATCAGGCGCAAGGGCGTAAGGTCATGATGGTAGGAGATGGTGCAAACGACGCTGCGGCGCTGAAAGGGGCTGACGTCGGCGTGGCCATAGGTTCAGGTATAGATTTGGCCATTGATAGCGCTGATGTGATCATAGCGAAAGGCGGGATCTCGAAGGTAGTCGATGCGATCAAGATCTCGAGGCGGACGTTTTCGGTGGTGAAGCAGAACCTCTTCTGGGCCTTCGCTTACAACGTGATAGCCATCCCTCTGGCCATGGCGGCGCTTCTGCATCCGGTCATAGCCGAGGGCGCCATGGCAGCCAGTTCCATATCGGTGGTGCTAAACTCCACCAGGGCAGGCAAGCCCTAGGACGTATATTTCAATCAAGAGGAGGCGTTTCATATGGAAGTGGTCGGCAGAGTGGGCCTTCCCGCAAGGGATGACATCGATGAGATGTATAAATGGCGCCTGGAGGATATTTATTCGGAAAAGAAGCTCTGGGAAGCCAATTGCGAGGGGCTCAAAGCGTTGCTTGAGGAAGTGGAGACGTTCAAGGGGAGGCTCGGGAGCTCACCGAATGTGCTCCTCGCCGCCTTGAAGAAGTGCGATGAGATCGGGGAGCTTTTGGGGCGCATCTACGCTTACGCCACGATGAAGAGCCACGAGAACCTGAAAGACGCGCGCTCGCAGGCTTTGGCAGGGCGAGTATCTATGCTCGCCGTGGAGGTATCTAAAGCCCTGGCCTTCGTGAGGCCCGAAATTTCATGTATAGATGACCACACGATCGAGCGATTCATGAAATCTGAGAAAGATCTCGAGATCTATCGCTTTGCCCTTGAGCGGATCAGGCGCCTGGGAGGACATATCCTACCGCCCGAGCAGGAAGACCTTCTGGCTTTGGCGGAGCATCTGGCGGGTTCTCCTCGCGATATCTTTACGCTCCTCACCGGCGCAGATTTGACATTTCCTGAAATAAAAGACGAGGATGGCCAGATGGTCAAGCTCAGCGAAGAGCGCTATGGTAAATACATATATTCGAAAGATCGCAGAGTGCGGAAAGATGCATATGTAGGTTTGCTCGGCACTTATGCCACCGCCAAAAACACCTTAGGGGCCACGCTTTCTGGGAGTGTCAGGAAGGACCTTTTCTTCGCAAAAGCCAGGCGCTATCCTTCGTGCCTCGAAGCTGCGCTTTTCCCCGAAAACATTCCTCCTTCCGTCTATGAAATGGCTGTCGAACTGGCCAACCGCTATCTTGAGCTCCTCCACAGATATCTAAGACTGAAGAAGAGGGTGTTGAAGCTTGATGAATTGCACATGTATGACCTTTATGCTCCCTTGGTGCCCGAAACGCGCGAGGACATACCTTTCGAGGAGGCGAAAGCTGCGGTCTTCGATGGGCTTACACCTCTCGGCGAGGAATATCACCGCGTCCTGGCGGAAGGCTTTGGCGGCGGGTGGATAGATATATATGAAAGCGACGGCAAACACAGCGGCGCTTATTCCTGGGGGGTTTACGGCGTTCATCCCTACGTGCTTTTGAACTACAAGGGCACGCTTCGCGATGTCTTCACATTGGCTCATGAGATGGGACACGCGGTCCACTCTCATCTCACAAACGTAAATCAGCCCTACGTCTATTCCGGTCATTCCATATTTACGGCTGAGGTCACCTCCACGGTAAACGAGGCGCTCCTCTTGGAGCATCTCCTGCAAAAAGCTATGGACGATCGCGAAAGGGCCTATCTGCTCAATATGGGTCTGGAGCAGGTGAGGACCACCGTCTGGCGCCAACTGCTCTTTGCCGAGTTCGAACTCGCCGTCCACAGGTTGATCGAATCCGGTGAGGCATTGACGCAGGAGGTCTTTTGTCGTCTATGGAGGAACTTGAACGAGCGCTATTATGCGCCTCTTTTGGTCGATGCGGAAAACGACTTCGAGTGGAGTCGCATTCCCCACTTTTATTCCGCATTCTACGTGTATCAATATGCCACGGGTTATGCCGCTGCCACATCGATATCGCAAGCGATCTTGAGAGAGGGCGAGTCGGCTGCCATTCGCTATGTCGATTTCCTAAAGAAGGGAAGCTCTGCTTATCCCTTGGATCTCCTGAGGATTGCTGGGATAGATCTCACCGGGCCGGCTCCATTTGAGGAGACGTTCGCTGCTTTTTCAAACCGCCTGAACCAGCTCGAAAGCCTCTTGTCATGAAGGAGCTTTAAATCGCATTTGCCTTGACCTCGTGTTATGCGCATCGATGAAGTGCGATTGACAAAAGACGATGAGACTCTTATAACAATATGACGATCACGGCGGTGGGCAATTTGAGTTTTGATAGCGCCAGAGCGTAGAGGCGTTTGCGAAGATGAATGGAAAAGTAGCATCAACTCGTGGAAATCTGATACGGATGAGCCGTTCCCTCCTCCTCGCCCAGAAGGGGCACGATCTCTTGGAACAAAAACGCCAGATCTTGATGATGGAGCTCGTCAAACATATTGAAGAGGCCAAGGCGGTGCAGAAAGACATGGCTCAAGTCTTCGCCTCCGCATATAAAGCCCTCGAACGCGCCAATATCTCCCTGGGCATAGATGCAGTGGAAGAGGTCGCTTATGCCATACCAGAAGAAGCGCGCTTCATCGTAAGGCTTCGTTCGGTCATGGGTGTTGAAGTCCCGGAGGTGGACGAACTGGAAGGTAAATTGGAGCCGAGCTACTCCTTCTTCGGGACCTCAGGAGCGCTGGATGCGGCATATCTGGCCTTTCGCCAGGTGCTACACCTGCTTTCCCGCCTCGCTGAGGCTGAGACGAGCATATATCGCTTGGCCTTTCAAATCAGAAAGACCCATCGCAGGGTCAACGCCTTGGAAAAGGTGGCCATCCCCTTCTACCGCTCTGCGATCGCCGCTATGGAAAGCGCCCTCGAGGAAGGGGAAAGGGAGGATTTCGTTCGCATGAAGATCGCGAAAGGGAAATTTGCTAAAGAAAAGGAAAGAAGGGGATAGCCTTGCCGTCTTTGCAGGAAGCTTTAGCGGTGCTTGTGGGCGCCGAAAGCGAAGCTAAAAGGCTCTTGGAAGAGGCAAGGGCAAAAGCCGACTCGATTTTGAATGCTGCCAAAGGTAAAACTGCGTCCGAGAGGGAGGATCGCCTTAGGGCAGCTCGCGATCAGGCAAAAGCTATAGTAGAATCTGCGAGGAGTGCGGCTGAGGCTGAAGCGCAACAGATAGCGAGCCTCGGAGCTCAGGAGCGCGCTCAAATCGAGAAGCGCTTCAGAGAGAGCGCGCCTCAGGTGATAAAGGCTTTGGCCCAGGAGATAGCAGAGGCATATGTGAGGAAGGGAAGTGGAGAAGCTTGAGCTTTTCTCCTTTGTCGGCAGGCGAGTGCACCGCGGTTGGGGCCAAAGCCTGCGTCCTTTACGGCAGGCTCCTCTCTGACATGGACTATTGGGAGATCTTGCAATGTGACACGGTTCCAGAGATAGCCGGTTATCTCCAGAAGACTGAAGGGTATAAGGAAGGCCTGTCCACTCTGATCGCTGCCAATGCGCATAGGGCCGAGCTCGAAGATCGCCTGAGAGCGGTGCCGATCAGGTGCGCTGAGGCGTTTATGTCGTATCTGTCCGGCCCAAGGAGGGTTTTTTTGAGGGCATGGGCGGAGCGCTTCCAAGCCGAGCAGTTGAAGCGCGTTTTGAGGTGGCTCCTTTCTGGCCACGGTAATAGAGAGGAGATGAGAACCCGTCTCCAGGAGATGCCGCTAATCACCTTGCCCTTCGACGCGCTTCTTTCGAGCCGAACATTCGACGAAGTCTTGGAGTCGCTGAAGGGCACGGCATATTACGCTCCGCTCAAGGAGCCTTTAAAGGGCTTGTCCGAGGGCAGAATGAATCTCTTCCCGGCAGAGACAGCCATCGATGCCTTGGTCATCGTTAACTTTTACAGAGCGGCCTTGGGGCTTCCTCTGCTCGAGCGGCATTATGTGCTCGAACTTGTGGGCAGCCTTGTGGACCTCTTGAACATCTATTGGCTTTATCGGGCTTTACTTTTTTATTCTATGGGAAGAGAGGAGGCTTTGAACCGGCTTCTCCCAGTGCGGCACAAGGCGAGGTTTTCTCTCTTGAGGAGTTTAAGCCGCGCAAAAGACCTCGACGAATTTTGGTCACTCCTGAAGGAAACGCCGTATATAGCAGCCTTTGGAGATTCTCCTCCTCAAGACGAATTGGTCTTAGAGCGCAGCCTGAAGCGCTTCTCTTACCGCTCCGCCTTGAGGGCGTTTCGTAGCGGCTCTCCCTCATTTCATACTATGGTGGTATATCTTATGCTCCTCGAGTTCGAGGTGATGGATTTGGTTACTATAGTGGAGGACGTGCGTTACGGCTACGATAGGCGCATGGGAGCCCTTTTCTTGGCTCGTCCGATTATACCGGAGGGTATGGTCTCATGGCAGTAGTAAAAATGCTCGCCGTGACATTGGTGGGCCCTAAAGACGAGATGGAATACGTGGCCTCTCAGATGGTCTTGATGGGAGGGTTTCAGCCCCTGTCGCTCGATCTGTTGTTGGAGGACAGGAGTTTGCGCTCCAGGGTCAGGACTGTCACCGAAAATCCCTATGATGAGCTATTGATGAAGCTCGCCTCCGTTTGGCAAGCTGCCGGTGAGGCTATCCCTGAACCGGTGCCGCTTCCAGTGCCTCAGGATTTTACTCTGGAGAGGGCGCGATTTGAGGTCAACAGGGTCTCCGGAAGGCTGGAATTATGGGCTAAGCGCAGGATGGCCCTCGAGGAGGAACTCGAGGCGCTTGAGGCGGCTCATCTTTGCGTTCAGGCGCTGGAAAGCCGAGGGATGAGCCTTGAAGAGCTAGCTTCTGTGGAGCGTTTGACGGTCTTTTTTGGGAAGCTGTCGGAGGAAAACTTCAAGCGTCTCGAAGAGAGCAGTCAGGACGTGCCGCTTCTGGTCATAAAGCTCGGCACGTGGCGCCAGGAAACGTGGGTCTTGGCATTTACGATCCGAAGCTATGCAGATGAGGCAGAGAAGCTATTGAACTCTGTCTATTTTAAGCGCTTCTTTCTGACTGATGTATTGCGTTTAGTTTCCGATTCTGATAGGCCTTCAGAGAGCTTGGAGAGGCGGATCGAAAACCTGAAGAGGGCTATAGATGGATTGGCTTCTGCCGCAAAGGCTTACCTTGACAAGAATAGGGGAGAATTAGAGAGGCTGTTTTCCTTGATTTATACGATGCAGCGCATATACGATCTCTGCAGGGGACGCGGGGAAGTCGGCGATATGTATATACTCTCCGGCTGGATCCCAGAAGATCTGTTAGATCACGTCAGAAAGATGGTCGAAGAAAAAGCGCCAAAATCGGCCATCTTGGTGGAGGAGAGCAAATCTCTCCCATATCAAGGCGTAAGAGTGCCCACATTCTTGAGAAATCTGCCCCTCGTAAGGGCCTTTCAAGATGTGGTGGCCATGTATAGCCTGCCGGCTTATGGCGAGATAGACCCTTCGTTCTTCGTGGCCGTAAGCTTTTGCCTCTTCTTCGGTTTTATGTTCGGCGATGTCGGACACGGCTTAATATTGCTCCTGGCGGCGCAACTAATGCAAAAGAGGCGGATGATTAGGCGTTCCTTGGCGATAGTCTTGAAATCCGCCGCTGCGACTTCTGTCTTCTTCGGCTTTCTGTACGGGAGCTTGTTCGGAGTCGAGGGGATATTGCCGGCCCTTTGGCTTTCTCCCATGGATAATATGGGCAACTTGCTTGCTATATCCGTAGGGATCGGCGTTGTGATGGTGACGTTGGGTATGGTTTTGAACATAATATCTGCTTTCAGGCGGCGGGACTTCGGCGGGATGCTCTTCGACGGCCGCGGTTTGGCAGGGCTCGTTTTTTATCTGACTTGTGCCGTCGCCATTTATGCCTCCTTTTCGGGGAAGGATTTGCCTATACCTCGGTGGGCTTTGTGGGCGCTCATAACTCTGATGCTCACGGTTATGTTGCTTCGTGACGTGCTGGCCAGGTATTTACTGAAGGAGCGTCTCGCTCCTGGCGAGGGCGTGCTCAACGTCTTTGAGGTGTTTCACAACCTCTTGGGTTTTTTGAGCAATACGATATCGTTTCTGCGATTGGCAGCGTTCGCCTTAAACCACGTCGGACTTTCTTTGGCGGTGCTGATGCTTTCGCATATGGTACACGTCCTTCCGGGCGGCCCATTTTTTGAGGTCCTCGTGCTCGTAGCTGGCAATGCCGTGATCATCGCTCTCGAGGGGCTCATTGTCTTTATACAGACGCTGCGCCTGGAGTACTATGAGTTCTTTGGCAAGTTTTATAAAGGCGGTGGGAGCGCCTTCAGGCCTGTTCAGTGGCGGAAAGACCTGAAGGCGTTGCGAGGCCGTTCCAACGCCTAATTTTTAACTAATTTTAGGAGGGCAATCAAATGATCGGTTTAGAGTTGATCATCTCTGTGGCGTTATCGCTCGCAGTGCTGGGTTTTTGCTTTAAAAAAGGCAAATCGGTGGGGAGTTTTAGAAATGCCCTGCGCTTCTGCACATATAGCGCCCTTTTGGCGCTGATTGTTGGGTTTTCCTTAGTAATTGCACCCAAGATGAGCATGGCGGCTGACGCAGCTGCGTCTGGTGCGGGATGGGGTTTCCTGGGGGCAGCGATCGCTGCGGGTCTGGGTTGTCTCGGAGCTGGCATAGCTGTGGCTGTGGTCGGCTCATCCGCGCTTGGAGTCGTGGGCGAAAAACCGGAAATGCTCGGATCTACGCTCATATACTTAGGCTTGGCCGAAGGGATAGCCATTTACGGTCTCATCGTGGCGCTTCTGATCTTGGGGAGGATGTAGTATGAAGGCATTTCTGATCAGCGACAACCACGACTCCTTGGTAGGCATGCGGCTTGCAGGCATAGAAGGTGTCGAGGCCCACGATGCGGAGGAGGCCGATAGGGCTGTTCGCGAGGCTATGGATATGGAGGAGCTTGGGGTACTGGTGATAACCGAGAAAGTCGCTTCTCTCATCCCCGAGGTCGTGCTCGATATGAGGGAACGCGGAGGGCTTCCTCTTCTGGTAGAAATTCCTGACCGCCATGGCACGCAAAGGGGGCCGGACTTCCTGACGCGCTATGTCCGCGAGGCGATAGGGGTGAAGATCGAGTGAGCGATGGACAGGATGAGAAGCTCACTGCTTTGAGGGATTTAATCCTCGATAAGGCCGAGGCCGAGGCCGACCTCATCGTCAGAAAGGCTCAGGAAGAGGCCGATTCCAAACTCAGAGAGGAGCTTTCTCGCATCGATCAAGAGGTGGAGCTGATCCTAAATGAAGCTCGCTCGAGGGCTGAAGAGGCGAGGAGACGTCAAATTATAGCGGCAGAAAGGGAAGTCGCAAGAGAAAAATTGCGGCTTCAAAACCGCTTGCTTTCCGAGGCCAAGACGATGTTGCTCGATGAGCTCATTTCTTTCAGAGAAAGGGATGACTATCAGCTGATACTGGTGGGGTTGCTTTTGGAGGCGGAGGACGCCTTGCCGGGTGCTGGCCCTTTTAAGTTCAGGCTCTCAGGCGCTGACGCTTCTATGGGAAGCGTGATCTTAGAGAAGGCGACCAGATTAAGGCCTCAGGTGGTTGTTAGGTTTGATCCAGATCCAGCCCCCATCGTGGGCGGGTTGTGGCTTGCTACTGAAGACGGAAGGCGACAGGTGAGCGCCGACTGGCAGACGAAGGTCAATGAGCTGGCCGATGTGTTGGCGAGCCGCATTATGCCGCTTTTGTGATAAGAGGAAGTGAAATACTGTGGAAAAAGAAGGGATCATATCGCTGATCAACGGTCCTGTGGTAGTAGCCAAGGGCGCGTCCTCTTTTGCCATGGGAGAGATGGCAGAAGTGGGCGACCTTCGCTTGATAGGCGAGGTCATTCGGCTGAGCGAGGACAGGGCTACAATTCAGGTATATGAGGATACGCAGGGGTTGAAATTGGGCGAACCCGTCTGCGGAACCGGCGAGCTGCTTTCCGTATCTCTGGGCCCTGGTTTGATCGGAAACATCTTCGACGGCATAGGTCGCCCCTTGGGTGCCATTCTCGAGCGCGAGGGGGCCTTTATCCCGAGGGGAGTCAAGGTTCCTCAGATTGATCCGCATAAAGAATGGGAAGTGAAGCCGCTTCTTGCGGTGGGCGATGTGGTTACGCCTGGCATGCCCATAGCCGAGGTCCAGGAGACGCCGTTGGTGACGCACAAGATCATGACCCCGCCAGAGATAGAGGGAGAAGTCTTGTTCGTCGTCCCATCTGGCTCTTACCGCGGCGACGCGGTGATAGCCAAGGTAAGAGATCGCCGTGGGAAAGAGATCGAAATATCCCTATCATGCCGCTGGCCCGTGAGACTGCCACGCCCGTGCAGGGAACATCTCCCTCCTAAGGAGCCGCTTGTGACGGGACAGCGCGTTATCGATGGACTCTTCCCGATTGCCAAGGGCGGCGTTGCGGCCATTCCCGGGGGGTTTGGGACAGGCAAAACCATAACTCAGCACCAGCTCGCCAAGTGGAGCGAGGCGAATGTGGTGGTTTACATAGGCTGCGGCGAAAGAGGAAACGAGATGACGGAAGTGCTCGAGGAATTCCCCGAGCTTCAGGATCCAAGATCAGGCAGGCCGCTGATGGAGCGGACAATCTTGGTGGCCAACACCTCGAACATGCCTGTGGCCGCAAGGGAGGCATCCATCTATACGGGGATAGCCATGGCAGAGTATTATAGAGACATGGGCTACGATGTCGCCTTAATGGCCGATTCGACATCCCGATGGGCTGAAGCGCTCAGGGAGATATCCGGCAGATTGGAAGAGATACCGGCCGAAGAGGGCTTTCCTGCGTATCTGCCAACCAGGCTTGCGGAGTTTTATGAGCGTGCCGGTCGCGCTGTGACCTTGAGCGGAGAAGTGGGAAGCATCACCATAATAGGCGCCGTTTCCCCTCCAGGAGGCGACTTTACCGAGCCAGTTACCAGGCACACGAAGCGCTTTATCCGTTGTTTCTGGGCGCTCGACAAGAACTTGGCCAACGCAAGACATTTTCCCGCCATAAGCTGGCTCGATTCTTACAGTGAGTATGCCAAAGAAGTGGAGGGATATTTTGAGGCCAATGTGGACCCGCGATGGGGTGAGCTGAGGGAGCGGATGCGCTCGATCTTGGCTGAAGACGAGAGAATTCAGCAAGTCGTGCGCTTGGTGGGTGAGGACGTGCTGCCCGATGAAGAAAGACTTTTGACGTTTACGGCTTACTTGGTGAAGAACGGCTACCTGCAGCAGAGCGCCTTTGGTCCCGACGCTTACTCGCCACCGGCTAAGGGCTTTCTCATATTGAGCCTGATATTGCACTTTTACGAAAAGACGTTGGGCTTGATAAAACAGGGCGTGCCGTTCTCTCTCATTCGCGAGGGAGAAGCGGTGACGAACTTATCCCATCTGAAGGAGCTTTCCTTGGAAGAAATACAATCCAGCTACCCTAAGCTCACTAAAGAGCTCGACAGCTACCTCGACCGGGTGGGTAGCGAACGCCTGGCCACGAGAGGAAGATGACGAGATGGCGTTGGCGGAGCATATAGGAGTAGAAGAGATATACGGTCCTTTCGTGCTGGTGGGTGAGACGGAGGGAGTGAGCTATGGAGAGCTGGCCGAGGTGAAGGATCCAAGCGGTACCACTCGTTTGGGGCAAGTCATGCTCGTGAGCGAGAAGGCTACGCTGGTTCAGGTCTTTGCTGGCACTCAGGAGCTCGTGCCCGAGGCCGCGAGAGTGCGCTTTTTAGGCAGGGGGCTGGAAATGAAGCTCTCCCCTTCCATTTTGGGCAGAGTTCTTTCAGGCCTTGGAGAAGACAGAGACGGCTGCGGTCCGGTTTTTGGCGGCTTGAGCCGTGACGTTAACGGGACGCCTATCAATCCCATGGCCCGTTCTTACCCCAGAAATTTCATCCATACCGGCATCTCCGCACTGGACATCCTGTCCACACTCATAAGGGGCCAAAAACTGCCCATATTTTCCGGCAACGGTCTTCCTCACAACAAACTGGCTGCGCAGATCGCTAACCAGTCGCACTTGGTGGGGGAGGAAAACTTCGCTGTCGTCTTTGCCGGAATAGGAGTTAAGCGCGATGACGCGGCTTTCTTCATGGACGAGTTATTTGAGAAAGGGCGCGCTAAAAATATCGTAGTCTTTTTGAACTTGGCTAATGATCCGGTGATAGAACGCATTGCTACGCCGCGCTTTGCCCTAACTGCCGCCGAATACCTCGCCTTCGATATGGGTATGCACGTCCTGGTCATCATGACAGATATGACGAGTTATTGCGAGGCGCTGAGGGAGTTGGGCGTGGCAAGAGGGGAGGTGCCGAGCAGGAAGGGCTATCCTGGCTATATGTATAGCGATCTTGCCTCTATATATGAACGAGCTGGTGTAATGCACGGCGGCAAAGGAAGCCTTACGCAACTTCCTATACTGACCATGCCTAACGATGACATCACCCATCCAATACCGGATCTCACCGGTTATATAACGGAAGGGCAGATAGTGCTGTCGAGGGAACTGGACGCTAAGGGAGTATATCCGCCTATAGACGTCCTCTCCAGCCTCTCTCGCCTCATGAAAGATGGCATAGGCAAGGGATATACCAGGGAAGACCATCCAGATGTGGCAAGCCAACTTTTCGCCTCATACAGCCGGGTCCAAGATGTGCGGGCCCTCGTCAGCGTCGTAGGGGAAGACGAGCTTTCGCAGGTCGACGCTGCTTACATGGACTTTGGAAAGGCTTTTGAGGAGCGTTTTGTGAGGCAATCTTACGACGAAGATAGAGATATAGGGCAATCGCTCGATATGGCGTGGGAGTTGTTGAAACTCCTTCCCAAGGGCGAACTCACGCGCATTTCAAAAGAAGAAATCGAGCGGCGCATAAAATGAGGGAGGTGTTTGCGGTGGCGAAGTTCACGTTGAGCGTGCCCGATATGTCATGTCAGCACTGTGTAAATCGCATTACCAAGGCATTGGCAGGATTAGGCCTCTCAAAATACAGCGTGAGCCTGGAGGATAAAGTGGTAGAGGTGGAGGCTCCCGACATAAAGGTCGTCATGGATGCTTTGGAGGAGATAGGCTACCCGGCCTCAATGGTGCAGGAGGGTTTGTAGATCCATCAAGGATGCCGCAAGCCGTGCGCTGGGTTTGTGTTAAAATAATAGGCAAGATCTCGTAAGGCGACGGACCCTCCGTCGCCTTACGATTGAAAACGTGCGGAGGTTTTATGATGGCAGAAGAAAGTGGAGGGCTTGGAAAGGTCCTTCCTTTGACTTTGGAAGAAGAGATAAAACAGAGCTATCTCGACTACGCCATGAGCGTCATCGTAGGGCGTGCGATACCGGATGCCCGCGACGGCCTCAAGCCGGTTCAGAGGAGAATACTCTACAGTATGCTCGAGCTGGGGCTGCGTTCCAACCAGCCGTATAAGAAGTCGGCGCGCATAGTTGGAGAGACGATGGGCAAATACCACCCTCACGGCGACGCGGCCATATATGATGCGTTGGCCCGCATGGCTCAAGATTTCTCCATGCGCTATCCTCTGATTGATGGACAGGGGAACTTCGGCTCTATAGATGGTGATCCTCCGGCTGCCATGCGCTACTCGGAGGCCAGGCTCTCTCCTCTCGGGGAAGAGATGCTAGCTGATATAGACGAAGACACTGTAGATTGGGGTCCCAACTTCGACGAATCGCTACGCGAGCCCCTGGTGCTGCCGTCGCTTCTGCCCAATCTGTTGTTGAACGGCTCTTCTGGCATAGCCGTCGGTATGGCTACAAATATCCCGCCTCATAACCTCGGCGAGGTGATCGATGCCCTGTGCCTTTTTGTCGAGAAGGACGGGAACGTGGAGCTAGACGAGATCTTGAGTGTCCTACCGGGGCCAGACTTCCCCACGGGCGGCATTATCATGGGGAGGGACGGCATTGTAGATGCCTATAAGACCGGAAGGGGAAAGCTCATCGTCAGGGGCAAGGCGCACGAGGAGGAATCGGGACGAGGCAGGAAGGCCGTCGTCATCACCGAGATCCCGTACATGGTCAACAAGGCTGGCCTCGTGGAGACGATTGCCCGAGAGGCGAAAGAAGGGCGCATCAACGGTGTGATCGACATAAGGGATGAATCGGACCGCAGGGGGCTCAGGATCGTCATCGAGTTGCAGCGCGATGCCGATCCCGATTTGGCACTTCGCCAGCTTTACACACGCACTCAACTTCAGACCACTTTTGGCGTCATAAATCTGGCCCTCGTGGATGCAAAACCGGTTGTACTCCCGCTTCTCGAACTGCTCCGAGTGTTCGTGGAACATCGCAGGTCTGTGGTAAGAAGGCGCACCACCTTTCGTCTCAAGAAAGCGGAAGAGAGGGCCCATCTGGTAGAAGGGCTGGTCCGCGCGCTGGATATGATTGACCAGGTTATCGCGTTGATTCGGTCATCGAAGGATGCCAGAAGTGCCGAAGCCGGGCTGGTCCAAGAGTTCGGGTTCACCCAAGCGCAGGCGAAGGCCATATTAGACATGCGCCTCCAGCGCCTCACCAATTTGGAGCGGCATAAATTGGAGGAAGAACTGGCAAACCTTCTTCGGGATATAAGCCGATATAACGCAATATTAACTTCACCTAAACTGCTTGATAGTGTGGTTAAAGATGAGCTTGTTGCATTAAAGAATCGCTATTCCGATAGTCGTCGCACGGAGATTTCGGACTCCGTAGAGATTCTTGCCGAGGAAGAGCTGATCCCCGAGTCTGAGATCGTGGTGGTTCTTTCACGTGACGGTTACTTGCGCAGGATGCCCCTTGGCGATTATCGTTCGCAGGGTAGAGGAGGGAAAGGCGTAAAGGGCGTAAACCTCTCGAGCGAAGATGAGATAGCAAGGCTCATCGTCACAACCACACACCGCAACGTATATTTCTTTACGAGCGAAGGGCGAGTCTTTGCGATCCGCGGATATGTTATCCCAGAAGTGAAGAGTGGCAAGGGGAAAAACGTGAGCCGTTTTCTATCTCTGGGGGAGAACGAAGAGATCGTTACTCTCGGCGACAGTTGCACAGAGAGGGCTAAATTTGTATTCTTCGCCACTAAGCGCGGAAACGCGAAAAGGCTTCCCGTCTCTGAGCTCGAAGGCCTCACCAGCGTCGGTCGTAGGATAATGGGGTTTGAAGACGGCGATGCTATCGCTCGCGTCCGTTTTACCTCTGGCGAGGACGAGTTGGTTTTGGTGACGGCCTCGGGACAGGCGCTCAGAATCGACGAGAGAGAGATTCCTCCTCAGGGCAGGGCGGCGCGCGGAGTTAGGGCGATGCGCCTTGCCGAAGGAGATAGAGTCGTCGGATGTGATGTCGTAAGGCCCGGCAGGAGGATGTTTTTAATATCCGAGCTGGGTGTGGGCAAACTGGTGGAATATGACGAATTTTCCCGTCATCATCGCGGCGGAATGGGCGTCCGCGCCATGAGGCTCACAAGCCGCACCGGCTCGCTGGTTGGGTCGTGGGGAGTTGGAATGCAAGACGAAGTCTTTGTGATCACCGGCAAGGGGCGCATCATCAGGCTACCTGTCAACGACATGCCAGTGATGAGCCGATCTGCGACAGGTTATATTTTAGTCCGCTTAGACGAGGGAGACGTCGTTGCCGACGTGTCAGTTATCCATGAGGATGTCGCCGAAGGGGATTGAGGATGCGAATAGCACCTGAGGGGCGCAAGGGTATAGGTTCTTTGGTGCTCCTCGCTATGGCGACTTGGTTTGTGAGCCTGCCAATATGTGCGGCAATCGCCATTTTCGCGCTTTTGGTGGCATGGTTTTATCGTGACCCAGAGCGCAACCCGCCGTCCGATCCCGCCCTATGGGTAAGCCCCGCAGATGGGAAGGTCGTCGAGGTGGAAAGGGAGTTCTGTCAAGGTTTGGGTGAAGCGACGAAGGTGGGAATATTTATGTCGATCTTCAACGTCCACGTGAACAGGGCCCCTTTCTCCGGGCGAGTGATATCGACGAGATATGTGCCGGGCAAAAAGTGGTTTGCTTTTGCTCCTAAGGCTTCGGAGGAGAACGAGCGCCTCTACCTTTTGATCGATACCCCCTCGGGAGTAGCGCAGTTGGTCCAGATCGCCGGCATTTTGGCGAGGCGCATAGCTTGCAGGGTGAAAGAGGGGGATAGATTGGAGCGGGGCGAGCCTTTCGGTATGATAAAATTGGGTTCCAAGGTAGATGTATATTTGCCTGAGGGTGTGAGGCCATTGATCAGAGTCGGAGCAAAGGTTATGGCGGGGAAAACGCCGATTGGGGTGGTAGACAATGAGCAGAAAGCGCAAGAAGCGACGTAAGTATATAACTTTTAAGCAAATTTTGCCCAACATGATCACGAGTGGCAATATATTGACTGGCATCCTTTCTTTGGTGTTGGCCTGGCACGGTCATATCTTGCCCGCCGCTTGGCTCGTTCCAGTGGCGGGCATTTTTGACTTCATGGATGGCAAGGTGGCCCGCGCGTTAGGAGGGAGCAGCTCTTTTGGAGTTGAGCTGGACAGCTTGGCTGATGTGGTGAGTTTCGGCGTAGTACCGGCTATGATATTTTATTCCGCATATATGAAGGGGTTTTGGGGGGTCGCAGGGGCGCTCGTCATCGCTTTTTATGTCTTGTGCGGCGCTTTGCGTTTGGCTCGCTTTAATGTCACGTCTTTTTGCTCGGCCTTTCAAGGTCTACCTATACCTGCAGCTGGGACCTTCCTTGCAGCCTTTGTAGTGGCGGGTCATACCCTTCCTCCTTTGGTGGCGGCAGTGATCGCCTTCTGCACGGGGGCTTTGATGATATCGAACCTACGCTATAGCAACTTCAAGATGCTTCATGCGAGGAACTTGAGCAAAGCGAAAACATCGGCCTTGGCGATTCTGCTCGTAGTCCTCTTTGCGGTATTTCGCAACGCCATGCCGCTCGCTGCCGTATCGCTTTACGTGGCGAGCGGTTTGGTCGGTTTTGATTGGGGTAAATGGCTT
>CAYTKB010000036.1:0-14884 GCA_964438265.1 uncultured Acetomicrobium sp.
GCTTTATCGACCGGCACCGACTCTCCCGTAAGAGACGCTTCGTCAATCTTCAGGTTCACGGTCTCCACTAAACGAAGGTCGGCCGGAACATAATTGCCGGCTTCCAGCACTATCACGTCTCCAGGGACGAGCTCGCTGGCGGGGATGGTTATTTGATGGCCGTCGCGGATGACGCTGGCGACCGGAGCCGCCATTTTCTTTAGCGCCGCCAAAGCCTGTTCCGCTTTGGATTCTTGCGTCACACCCAAGATCGCATTCAGGGCAATGATCGCAATTATAGCCAAGGCGTCGATAGTTTCGCCCAAGAGCAAGGAGACCACTGCTGCCACTATCAATATAATTATCAAAAAGTTGTTGAACTGATCGAAGAGCAACTTTAAAAAACCAGGACGAGGCTTTTCCATCAATTCGTTCGACCCAAACTCCTCCAGCCTGCGTCGTGCCTCGTCGCTGCTCAGACCTCTCTGAACGTCAGTCTCGAGTTCTTTGACCACTCCATCCACGGAAAGGGTGTGCGCCTTAGATGCGATCTTCATTTGCCTCGCCTCCAAAAAATGGTATTTGTTGCAATTGAAAATACCCTTCTGACCACAGACAAGAAATCCTAATGTCACTTCCAACCGAAAGAGGGCAAAATTCATAACCGCTGACTAAACAATACAAAAACCGACCATAAGCACCAAATCAGCTTGTTATAAAAATATTAGCTTTATGTGAGCTGTTAACAATCAGCTTCATTTTTATAACAACAAGGAACAGCCGTTAATAAAATCTTATCACGAAAACCATAAGCAGCACAAGGCCACAGAGCAGACTCAAGTTATACCACAATGGCATTCACCGAGTAGCATTACGCTTAACCCAACTTCGCAATCTTGGTACGTCATGAAGGTATATCCTCGACATCGAAACGTAATTCCTCTCCTTCGCTATCAAGCCTGTCACTTATGTAAACACAAAGTTCTTTGGTTATTTCTTTAAATCGAATACAGCTCCAGACATAGCGGAGGAAACCATAAGAGAGTATCTGTAAAGATAGCTCTTCTGTGGAATGTCTTTTTCTACTTTTTCCCATTGCCTTTTTCTCTCTGTCAAAGCTTCATCGTCAACTTCGAGAGTGATCGTCCCTTCTGGTATATCTATAGAAACCATATCGCCTTCCTCAACAAGGGCTATTGGCCCTCCTTCTGCGGCTTCAGGGGAAACGTGGCCGATTGCTGCACCTGAGGTGCCGCCCGAGAATCTTCCGTCTGTTATGAGGGCAACTTCGTGAGACAACCCCATACCTACGATAGCCGCTGTAGGGGTAAGCATTTCCCTCATTCCAGGACCTCCTTTGGGGCCTTCATATCTGATGACGACGACATCGCCAGGGTTTATTTTTCCACTGTATATGGCTTCAACTGCCGATTCTTCTTGATTGAACACCCTACACGGGCCACGGTGAACATACATTTTTGGATTAACGGCAGCACGTTTGCAAACACATCCCTCTGGGGCAAGATTGCCATATAAAAGTTGCAGTCCGCCGGCATGTGAATAGGGATTGTCTAATGGCCTTATAACATCACGATCATAAACTTCGAAATCCTTAACGTTGGTGGAAACATTTCTTCCAGTTACTGTCATAGCATCGCCATTTAACAACCCAGCCTCATTCAATTGATTCATTAAGGCCCCTATGCCTCCGGCTTTATGCAAATCTTCCGGGTAGTGTCCATTTTCCGCAGGGCTAAGCTTAACCAGATGGGGGATTTTTCTTGAAAATTCTGAAAAGATATTCACATCGAAATCTATATCCGCTTCATGCGCTATGGCGGTAAGATGAAGAATGGTATTGGTAGACCCCCCTATGGCCAGATCCACGGCCACCGCGTTTTCGAGGGCTTTCTCGGTTATTATTTGTTTGGGAGTTATATTTCTTTTAAGGAGTTCCATTATTTTCCTGCCTGATTCTCGAGCAAGCGCCACTCTCTGGCCTGCTACTGCGGGGATAGAGCTTAATCCTGGAAGACACATTCCGAGTGCCTCTGTCAGGTAGTTCATAGAATTTGCCGTCCCAAGAAGGTTACATGCGCCACATCCAGGAAGAGCATCCAATTCCATTTCTGCAAGCTCCTCTTCCGTCATTCGGCCTTTTGCAACCTCTCCCTGCGTAAACATGAGATCGGAATACCCCATCTTTCTCCCCTTGTAACATCCGGTCAACATGGGACCACCGTTAACAATGATTGCAGGGATACCGAGCCTCACACAGGCCATCAGCATTCCAGGAGTAATTTTGTCACAGTTGGTGATCAGGATCATTGCGTCATACGAGTGAGCGTTCACCATGGCTTCAACGGTATCCGCTATCAATTCCCTGCTTGCGAGGGAATAATGCATGCCGTAATGCCCTTGGGCAATTCCGTCACATATTCCTATAGTGGTAAACTCAACGGGCAGTCCCCCAGCTTCTATTACCCCCTCTCTGGCAGCCTGAGCGAGTTGTCCCAAGTGTATATGGCCAGGCATCGTCTCATTCTGTGAGTTCACTATGCCGATAATGGGCTTTTGTAAATCCTTCGGGGAATGTCCCATAGAGTAATACAATGCCCTATGCGTAGCCCTTTCAATACCCTTTTTGGTAATATCGCTTCTCATTTATGAATTACTACCCTCCCCCACGGTGCGTATGACCTTAGGGCTAGTGAGCCTTACCACTGTTTGATGGTAATACATAGCACCTTTATGTTTTCCCAAGCCTGATGACTTGATTGGGATCCTAAGTTTGCCTCATGAGGGCCAAAATTCTGCCCTATCTTAATCATCCTGGGAAATTTTCGTGCGTTCATATATCCACCTTCTCATACACCACAATAGGGCCAGCACTTTGACACAGATACTGGCCCTATTCGGCTGAGTTTTCTCTACTTGCGCGTCAACTCTTTGAGCATATGCTCATATTCCTGCGCCCTCTCTGGCAGGATGTGATAGCAATGCTCATCGGCAGGGAATTTTCCGCTCTTTACATCCGATATATACTCCTTGAAGGCGTTCGTCTCGATCTCCGCCACGTTGGCATATTTCTTGACGAACTTCGGAGTGAAGGCCTGGAACATGCCGAGCATGTCGCCGCAGATCAACACCTGCCCATCGCAGGGGGCGCCTGCGCCTATGCCATAGACGGGGATGGAGAGGTCCTTCGTTATGAAGGCTGTGAGCTCCGGCGGCACAGCCTCGAGCAGTATCGCAAAGGCCCCAGCCTCTTCGACTGCTCTGGCGTCGAGTATGAGTTCCCGCGCGCTCTCAGGGTCTCTGCCCTGCGCTTTGAAGCCTCCCAGGGCTCCAGAGCTCTGAGGGGTCAGGCCGATGTGCCCCATGACCAATATCCCGGCGTCGGCTATGGCCTTTATCTTGCTCTGAACCCTCCTGCCGCCTTCGAGCTTTACGGCGTCCATGTCAGCTTCCTTCAAGAAGCGCCCTGCGTTCATGACGGCATCGGCATCGGTGGTTTGATACGATAAAAACGGCATGTCTCCGATGCAGAAGGTGTTAGGAGCACCGCGGCGCACGGCCTTGCAGCAGATGAGGCACTCCTCCATCGTCACGGGCACGGTGCCGGGGTAACCCAAGAGCACCATCCCTAAGCTGTCGCCCACCAAGATCATGTCCATGCCGGCCTGCTCCGCGAAGGAGGCCATAGGAAAGTCATAGGCGGTAACCCACGCCACCTTCTCGCCCTTCTGCTTCATCTGGACAAAATCCAACCTGCCCTTCTTCTTTGCCACAATAACCCCTCCTTTTTATTTAGCCACTGCTTCCTGAACCTCAAGCCCTTGTCTCTTTTTATCGGCGCATAGAACCCGAGGCGCAGGCTTCGGCAGCCTTTAACGTATTTAAAAGCAACATGGCTATGGTCATGGGACCTATGCCGCCAGGGACGGGCGTTATGTAGGAAGCCACTTCCTTGACGGCATCGAAATCCACATCACCGATAAGTCCCGACTGCGTCCGCGTTATTCCCACATCCACCACGACAGCTCCATCTTTCACCATGGAAGAGCCGATCATCTTGGGTTTGCCTGTCGCAGCCACGAGTATATCAGCCTGGCGAGTTACGCTTGGAAGGTCTTTCGTGCGGCTGTGGCATACGGTGACCGTGGCGTTTCGAGAGAGTAGCAGGAGGGATGCGGGTTTGCCGACGATGTTGCTCCTTCCTACTACCACCGCGCGCTTTCCCTCTATATCTATGCCGTAATGCTCCAGGAGGTAGACGATCCCCTTCGGCGTGCACGGCTCCATAGTCTCGATGCCCAGCGTCAACCTCCCCACGTTTATCGGGTGGAAACCGTCGACGTCCTTCTCAGGTCCTATCGCCTCCGCTACCCTGTCCTTATCTATATGTTTTGGAAGGGGGAGCTGGACCAATATGCCGTGCACCGCAGGATCTGAGTTTAGCCCGTCTATGAGGTCGAGCAGCTCCTTCTCGTCCGCCGAAGCTGGCAGATATCGCATGAAAGAGGCAAATCCAACCGAGGCGCAGGCCTTCTCCTTCTGCCTCACATACACCTGGGATGCGGGGTCGTCGCCTACCAAGACGACGGCGAGCCCAGGCTTCACTCCCTTAGACGCGAGGATCGCGGCGCGCTCTTTTACCTCTCCTCGCACGAGGGCAGATACGGCTTTGCCGTCCATAATAATGGCGCTCATCTTAAAGCCCCCTAAAATAGCCCTGTGATGCGGCCAAGGTCATCGACATCAACGCCCTCAGCGGCCGGAACCTTGGGCAACCCCGGCATGGTCATGATCTTTCCCGTTATGGGCACGATGAAGCCGGCACCGGCGGATATGCGCACCTCTCTCACGGTCATCATGAAGCCTTCGGGGTATCCGAACAGAGCTGGATCATCTGAGAGAGAGGATTGGGTCTTCGCCATGCACACCAACAGATCGTCGTATCCCAGTTCGTGGACGCGCTTCAAGTCGGCTTCCGCCTCGGGCGTGTATCGAACCTCGCCGGCACCGTAGAGCGTCTTGGCTATCTTTTCGATCTTATCTTTGGGGCTCTCGTGCGGCTCGTAGAGGAATTTAAAGGAAGAGGGCTTTTCTGCCGCCTCAAGGACTTCGTTTGCCAGCTCGATGCCACCATTTCCCCCCTTGGCCCAAACCTCGGAGAGCGCCATGGGTACGCCTAAACTCCCGCACATGTCGCGCACCAACTTGAGCTCGCTTTCGGTGTCGGTGGGAAAGCGATTCAACGCCACTACTGCCGGGACACCGAAGGTCCTGACGTTTTCGACGTGTTTTTTCAGGTTCGCAAAGCCGCTCTCCAAGGCCTTTAGGTTTTCGCTCGCCAAGGCAGACTTGGGGACGCCGCCGTGCATCTTCAAGGCCCTAATTGTCGCTACGATTACGACAGCGTCTGGGCGCAGGCCCGCCAGGCGACACTTGATGTCCATGAACTTCTCCGCGCCCAGCTCAGCGCCGAAGCCAGCCTCGGTCACGAAATAGTCGGCCAGTTTCAGCCCGAGCTTCGTAGCGACTACGCTGTTGCAGCCGTGAGCAATGTTAGCAAAAGGGCCGCCGTGGACGAAGGCGGGCAATCCCTCTACTGTCTGGACGAGGTTGGGCTTTATGGCATCTTTCAAGAGAGCCGTCATGGCACCTTGGGCCTTCAGGTCGCCGGCAGTCACCGGCTTTCCGTCGTACGTATACCCCACGATGATCTTGGAGAGACGCCCTTTTAACTCTTTCAGGTCGCTTGAAAGGCATAGAATAGCCATGACCTCTGAGGCGACGGAGATGTCGAAGCCGGACTCCCTCGGCACGCCGTTGGGCTTCCCTCCGAGGCCTATGACGATGGACCTCAAGGCTCGCTCGTTCATGTCCATGGCGCGCCTGATAGCTATCTGCCTCGGATCCAATCCCAAGGGGTTGCTGTGGTGAAGGTGGTTATCGGCCATGGCCGCCAACAGGTTGTGGGCAGAAGTAACTGCGTGGATGTCGCCCGTGAAGTGGAGGTTTATGTCCTCCATCGGGAGAACTTGGGAATATCCCCCTCCCGCGGCCCCGCCCTTGACGCCGAAGACTGGCCCCAAAGACGGCTCCCTTATAGCCATGGCCGCTTTCTTGCCCATCTTTTGAAGCGCTTGTCCCAGGCCTATCGTTGTGGTGGTCTTACCTTCACCAGCTGGTGTCGGCGTTATCGCCGTCGTCAGGATGAGCTTGCCGTCTTCTTTGCCTTTTACCCTCTCCCAGATCTCCTGTGAAACCTTAGCCTTGTACTTGCCGTAATACTCCAGTTCTTCTTCTCTTATGCCAAGCTTCTCTGCGATCTTCGCAATGTGCTCAAGCCTTGTGACTTGAGCGATTTCGATGTCAGACATCATTTTCCAAATATGCCTCCTCTAAAACGAATATAAAGCTTAACCTGACGCCGGCGTTGGCGCGCTCACGGCTTGAAGCGAAGTATGGGATTCCTCGCAGCAGCCACCTCATCTAAACGGGATACGACCGTATCGTGAGGGGCATCCTTCAGGAGCTCAGGAGCCGCTTTTGCCTCCTTAGCTATGGCGATCATGGTTTCAGCAAAGACATCCAACGTCTCCTTGCCCTCCGTCTCGGTGGGCTCTATCATCAACGCCTCCTTGACCACCAAGGGGAAATAGATCGTCGGCGGGTAAAAACCGTAGTCTATGAGGCGCTTGGCAACATCGAGGGCCGAGATGCCGCACTCCTCTTTCAAATCCGAGCACGAGACCACGCACTCGTGCATGCAGGGGCGATCGAAGGGAACGTGATAATGACTCTTGAGGCGTTTTAGCAGGTAGTTAGCGTTCAAGACCGCGTTTTCGGCCACCTCTCGCAGACCCGAACTTCCCATGCTCAAGATATAGGCGTAGGCTCTAACCAAGACGCCGAAGTTGCCAAAATAAGAGCGGACTTTGCCCACAGAAAAGGGGCGGTCATAATCGAGGCGATAATGCCCATCCTCAAGCGCTACCACGGGCTTTGGAAGAAAGGGCACAAGCCTTTCGCACACGCCCACCGGTCCGGCCCCAGGACCGCCGCCGCCGTGAGGCGAACTGAACGTCTTGTGGAGGTTCAAATGGACCACGTCGAAGCCCATATTGCCCGGGCGACTCACTCCTAATACGGCGTTCAGATTGGCACCGTCATAGTAAACCAAACCACCTACGCCGTGAACCGCCTCGGCAATGGGGACTATCTCGTCCTCGAAAAGACCGAGCGTGTTCGGATTCGTGAGCATCAGGCCTGCCGTTTCATCGCTGAGCAGACTTTTCAGCGCATCGAGGTCGACCGTGCCGCGTTCGTTCGACTTCACCTCCACCACTTCGTAACCGAGCATGGCGGCAGAGGCGGGGTTTGTGCCGTGGGCTGAGTCAGGAACCAGGATCTGCCTCCTCCTGTTGTCATGCTTGTGGGTATGGTAGGCCTTTATGATCATGAGGCCCGTCATCTCGCCGTGCGCCCCAGCGGCGGGCTGCAGCGAAAAGGCGGCCATCCCTGTTATCTCGGAGAGCATCCCCTCGAGCTCGTACATAAGCCTCAATGCCCCTTGAACCGTCTCTTCGGGTTGATACGGATGAATGCGGGAAAAGCCAGAGAGGCGCGCCACGGTTTCATTCACCTTCGGATTGTATTTCATAGTGCACGATCCTAAGGGGTAAAAGCCGTAGTCTACGCCGTAATTGAGCTGCGACAACCTCGTGAAGTGGCGAACCACGTCGACCTCGCTCACCTCGGGAAGATTTAAAGCGCTTTTTCGCCTATGCTCTTCGGATGTAAACAACGGTTCTGGAAGCTCAGGCACATCGCAGGAAGGAAGGGAATAGCCGACTCGCCCAGGGGATCCCATCTCGAATATGAGCTTCTCAGGATCTCTCATGACGATACACCTCCCGCAATCCTCACGAGGTGATCTATCTCCTCGCGAGTCCTCTTTTCCGTGACCGCCAAGAGCCAACCGTCTGGCATCTCGGGGTAATCCTTACCCAGCTGATGCCCGCCTATGACCTTTTCGCCCAAGAGGCGTCGATTGAGATCCCCCACGGGTTCGGCGCTCAGCAGGACGAATTCCCTAAAGAAGGGGGCCGAAAAAGCGGGCTTGAATTTGCCGAGCCCTGTGAGGGCTTTGTATGCATATCGGGCCTTCTTTTGGCAAAGCTCGGCGACTTTGACCAAACCGTCCCTTCCCATGAGGGAAAGGTATATCGCCGCGGCTATGGCGTTGAGCGTGTGATTCGTGCATATGTTAGATGTGGCCTTCTCGCGCCTGATGTGCTGCTCTCGAGCCTGGAGGGTGAGGACAAAGCCGCGTTTGCCGTTCTTATCGTGCGCAATTCCAACTATACGACCAGGCATGCGGCGCACGAACTTCTCTTTAGCGGCCAAAAAACCGAAGTGGGGACCCCCAAAGGAGATGGGGTTCCCAAGGGGTTGGCCGCTTCCTACAGCTATATCCGCACCGCTCTCTCCGGGGGACTTGAGGAGCGCAAGCGAAATCGGGTCCACGCTCGCGACGAAGAGGGCGCCGTGGCGGTGGGCAATCTCGGCAATCGCCTCCAGGGGTTCGACGATGCCGAAGAAGTTGGGGGTTTGCACCAGCACCGCAGCGGTGTCGGGTGAAACCTTTTCCTCCAACTCCTCTAAATTTGCCTGTCCCTCTACATAGCCGAACTCCTCCACTCTCATATCTCTGAACGTCACATAGGATCTTACGGCCTGCCTGCTCTCAGGATGTATTGACCTGGCCATGAGCACACGGCTTCTACCGGTAATGCTGCAGGCCATTATCGAAGCTTCCGCCAAGGCCGAAGCCCCGTCATACATGGAAGCGTTGGATACATCCATGCCCGTGAGGTCGCATATCATCGTCTGATATTCAAAGAGCGCCTGCAACGTCCCCTGACTGATCTCCGGCTGATAAGGCGTATAAGACGTATAAAACTCCTGGCGCAATAGGATCTGATCGATCGCTGCCGGGACGTAATGGTCGTAGACGCCGGCTCCCAAAAAACAGGCGCAGGCATCGAGGTTTAAATCTGAGTCGGCCAAGGCCTGCATGTGAGAAACGAGCTCCATCTCCGAAAGGGCCTTGGGCAGGTTGAGCTTCCCTTTAAAGCGAACGGCCTCGGGTATGCACGAAAAAAGGTCTTCCACAGAGGAAAGGCCCAGGGCCTCGAGCATCTGCGCGCGTTGCTCCTGGGTGTTGGGTATGTATCGCATGGCTACGACTCTTTGCACAACCTTTGGTAGGCAGCGGCATCCAGAAGCGAATCGAGCTCGGAGGGATCGTTCATCTCGATGGCGGCGATCCACGCGCCGTATGGATCGCTATTCAGGAGCGCGGGGTCGCTCTTGAGGGACTCGTTCACCTCGACAATTTTGCCGGAGAGGGGCGCGTATATGTCAGAAGCAGCCTTCACAGACTCGACGGAGCTAAGCTGGTCTCCCGCCTTTACGACCTTCCCAAGCTCCGGCAGCTCCACGTAAACGACGTCACCGAGCGCATCCTGGGCGTAGTCACTGATGCCGACATATGCCTTCTTACCTTCGACCCTCACCCATTCGTGCGTCTCCGCATACTTCAGTTCTGACGGAAATTCTGCCACTCTCGACACCTCCTGTGATTGATTCCTTTTTAAAAAATCTAAACCTTCCCGCTTCTGCGATAAAAAGGAGTTGGAACGACTATAGCCCTATGTTCCTTACCTCTTATCGACACCGAAAGCTTTTGGCCCTCGCGAGAAAAATCTGAATTTAAGAGGGCCAAGGCCAAATACTTCTTCAAGTAAGGCGCAAAATTGCCCGACGTGACGAGGCCGACGGCCTTGCCATCTGCGCGCACCTCATATCCCTGACGAGGGACGCCCGGATCCAACAGCTCAAGCCCTGCTATCCGCCGCTTCACACCTCCTTCCTTTTGCGCCCACAACGCTTCCTTACCTATGAAATCTTTACTGAACTTGACAAAGCGATCAAGGCCGGCTTCGAGCGGCGTCACCTTCTCTGAAAGCTCATTCCCGTAAAGGGGTAGGCAAGCCTCAAACCTCAGTGTGTCCCTCGCGCCCAATCCGGCCGGCACTAACCCGAGAGGCGAACCGGCGTCAAGCAGGCGCTGCCAGAGGATAGGTGCCTCGGCTGCGTCGAGGTATATCTCAAAGCCGTCCTCTCCAGTATAGCCGGTGCGCGAAAGGAGCGCGCTTGTACCTCCTATCGATACGTTGGGTTTGAATCGATAGAATCCTATCTCGTTAAGCGGTTGAGATGTAAGCTTCTGGAGAATTTCCAAAGAATTGGGCCCCTGGAGGGCAAGTTGGGCATATTGGCCTGAGACGTCCTCGATTTCCGCGCCAGATGCATGCAAAAGGAGCCATTGGTAATCCCTTTCCACGTTCGCGGCATTGACCACCAACAAAAATCTTTCTTCGCCGAGCTTATAAACGAGAAGGTCATCAACGATGCCGCCATCGGGATAACACATAGGAGAATAAATTGCCCGTCCTGGCTTCATCGCTGAGATGTCGTTCGTGAGAATGCGCTGGAGGGAAGCTTCGCTGCCTTCGCCCTCAACGCTTATCTCCCCCATGTGAGAGACATCGAAGAGGCCGGCTGCATTCCGCACGGCGTTATGCTCCGCCAGAATGCCGGAATACTGAAGCGGCAAAAGCCAACCATGAAACTCTACCATTTTCGCCTTCAATTTCAGATGCTCTTCGTACAATGGGGTTTTCTTCAACATCTTCACTACCTAACACGCCCTTTCACAAATAATTATGGCTGTTATATTAAATTGCGTCAAATGGCAAATATCGCTCCCTATTGGCTTAGGCCTTAAGACCCATTCGAGCTGATCGGATTATGCCATTAGGCGCATTCATCTCGCACGAGCTAATGATAAGATATCAAATTGTGGGCTATGGCCATATGAAAACAAATCTCTTTCTATGCCGCTGAATGGGGGTTGCGAATTGCCGCTCATTGTGCCGATCGAAAGCCTACAACCAGGGATGAAGGTCGCCGTAGATGTCTTGGGCGACGGCGGACAGCTCCTCCTCGCGCGGGGAACAAGTCTTTCCCGCCAGAGGATAGAGAGCCTGAGGCGCTACGGCATTCTATCCCTCAAGGTCTTGCTCCCTTCGGATGAAGAAGAGGCCGATGAAGTGTTCACCCCATCGAACATAGCCCTCAAAGTGCGCAGGCAGATAAGGGAGATTTACGATTTCGCCCGGTCGAAAAAGGTCTTACCGGAGGATGTCCTTTACGAGGTCACCGAGGAGATCGCCATCATTATAGAGGGCATATTTTCCGCAAGCAGCCTCGTGTTTTCGGATATGAAGCACCTGGCGAACCACGACGAATACACTTACGAACACTCTTGGATGACCACGCTCCTCTCCCTGGCACTAATGCGCATAGCTGCCGAAAAGGGTTTTATGACATATCCCGACTTTCAGACCCGTCTCGACTTGGGGATAGGGGCGTTGCTCCACGACATAGGAAAGGTGCGCATATTGCCAGAAATCTTGAACAAGCCAGGACCATTGAGCGCCGAAGAGTGGGAGATTATGAAGATGCACCCTCAGTGGGGATGGGAGATCATGAGAAAAACCCCCACAATCATGCCGCTGGCGCGAGGCATTGTGCTTCATCATCACCAACGCTGGGATGGGACAGGCTACGGCCCAGCGAGCGGCGTACTTTTGAAGGGAGAAGAGATCCCAGAAGTGGTCCGCCTCGTCACCGTAGCCGACATGTACGACGCTTTGATCTCCGACCGGCCATACCGGCCGGCATTTCTCCCGGTCGAGGCCCTCGAAATCTTGAAAGGTGAGGCAGGGGCCAAACTCGATCCGAACCTCGCGCCGCTCATGAGCGAGATAGTGGCCGACTACCCGACGGGATGCGTCGTGATTTCACGCGACGGCGCAATAGTAAACGTCAGCGCCCCCTCTCACAGGGGTGAACCCGTACGCGGTCTCGTCATAGGCTCTATATCGGAGCGCAGCTGGGCCTTGGTAGGGAAAGAGGCGGAAATTCCGAGGAGTTCTATCTGCTGCGGCGGCAATTCTTTAGACAATTTAGCCAGCAGGATAAAGAGACACCAAGAAGAGGCCTCGTCCATCGCGCAGGTCGATTGTCACCTTTCCCTGAAGTCTCTTCCTTCGTGGCAAAAGGTCTTAGAGCGCGCGCTGAAACCCCTTATCCAAGGTTAGGCATGTATATAAAAGTCAGAAAGCTTGCCTTTCATCCCAGCGGACGCCGGCAGCCTCAAAATCGTCAGGCGTCAGAGACGAGAGAGCGTCGAACAAACTGGCCCTAAAGGTGCCCGGACCGCGGGAGACAGTGGCCGCCTTTTCTGCGGCGATGCCGAAGGCCGCCAAGGCCGCCACGCTGCCCAAAAATTTATCGCCGCAAGAGACGACGGCAGCCAAAACGAGCGAACCCGCCCAACATCCCGAGCCCGTCAAGGATTTAAGCCAGACGTGACCACCGTGCACCACCCATACCTGCTTCCCGTCGCTCACGTAATCGTCTTTGCCCGTGGCTATTGCTAAGCAACGAAATTGCCTGGCTACGTCCGCGGCGGACTTCGCGCTGTCCCCCGCCTCGACGGCGTCGACGCCGCGAATCGCACCTCCCGCGCCGGCGAGGAGCGAGATCTCCGATCCGTTCCCCTTTACTATGGTCGGCGCACCGCTTTCGATAAGCCTCTCTACAAGTTCGCTCCTCAGCGCTGTGGCGCCGTAACCCACAGGGTCGAGCAGAAGCGGCTTTCCTGCAGAACGAGCCTCCTCGACAGCTACAAAAGCAGCCTCCGCGCTCTCGCGGGTCGGCGTCCCGATGTTCACCAATACGCCGTCGCACGCCCTCGTCAACTCCCCCGCCTCGAGCGGGTTCCAGGACATTATGGGAGAGGCACCCACGGCGAGCATTATGTGCGCCTGTTCGTTCATGGCCACGGCATTCGTGATGTGATAGATGAGAGGATTGCGAGGGCGTATTGCACCCCATGCCATGGCTACGTCAGAAACGCTCCAGGACATGGCACTTACCACTCCTTCACTATATGGCAGAGGCAGCCGTAACCCTTGCCTCCCTTAAAGCCTTCTTCCATGGCTTTGCGGACATATCGACGAGCCGCATCTACGGCTGCCAGCACATCCACCCCCGCAGAGATCCCCGCGGCTATTGCAGCGCTCAGCGTGCAACCCGTGCCGTGGGTGTTTTCGGTCTCGATGCGCGGATGAGAAAAGCGGGTCACCCTTCCATCCCAGAGGAACAGGTCGACCACGTCCTTGCCCGGCAAGTGTCCACCCTTTACCAGCACTCCTCGAGGGCCCATCTGCGCTATCTCCCGAGCGGCCGCTTCCATTCCTTCCTCATCCTCCACTGATAGCCCCGTGAGCCTCTCGGCCTCAGGCACATTCGGCGTAACGATGTAGGCGAGGGGGAACAGCTCCTCCTTCAAAGCTTCGACGGCAGGATTATCTATCAAGGCATCGCCGCTCTGGGCTATCATCACTGGATCCACTACGAGCGTAGCGAAATGGTGCCGCCTAAGGACATCGCATACGGCCCTCACGGTCTCGCTCCTGCTGAGCATGCCGCTTTTCGCAGCGCCAACGTTAAAATCGGAGAGCACGGCATCTATCTGCGCTTCCACCATCTCCGGAGGGACGTCGAATATGCCGTGTACGCCCAAGCTGTTCTGCGCCGTGATGGCCGTGATGGCCGTGGTACCAAAGACCTCAAAGGCGGCGAAGGTCTTCAAATCCGCTTGAATCCCAGCGCCTCCGCCCGAGTCGCTGCCAGCTATGGTCAAAGCGATTCCGCGATACGCCATTGTCATTCCTCCTCACACATTAAACCTGATCTCGATGATATCCCCGTCGCGAACGACATAATCCCGCCCCTCAAGGCGCAACAACCCCTTCTCCCTGCACCTCTGTTTGGAAAAGTCGTGGGCAGCGAAATCTTCGTAATGAACCACCTCGGCCCTTATGAAGCCCTTGGCCATGTCCGTGTGGATGGCTCCTGCTGCCTCGACTGCCGTGCTTCCGTCGCGTATGGTCCACGCCCTGACCTCGTCCTTTCCGACGGTAAAGAAGGAAATAAGCCTCAAAATGCGGTAAGCAGACCTTATGAGGCGTTCTCTGCCCAGTTCCTCTATGCCGGCGCTCTTCGCAAACTCCGATTCCTCTTCGGGTGAAAGCTCGGCCATCTCCATCTCCAGGCGACCGTAGACTTTGACCAGCTCGAGGCTCCTTTGGGAAACCAACTCGTATAATCTCTCACACCCCGGGATAAGGTCATCTCTCGTCTGGTCTTCGTCCAAGTTCAAGGCCAGAAGCTCAGGCTTACTGGTGAGGAAGGAAAAACCCTTGAGTCTCTTTTCCTCTTCGGGAGTGAAGCTATCCTCCCTCAACGGACGCCCCTCCAAGAGGTGAGTGCGACAGCACTCTAAGAGGGCGAGCTCCGACTCGTCTTCCGGTTGAAGGCGCTTCTTGCCACGCAATCCCTTGATGCGGCTCTCGCATGCCGATAGGTCTCTCAAGATGAGCTCCATCTCCACTATCTCCCAATCCTCCGCTGGATCTATCCTGCCCTCGGGATGAGGCACATTGGGATCTCTGAAGGCGCGAAGCACGTGGATCAAAGCATCACTCTTCTCGACGAAGGAGAGGAAGGAGACACCCAAACCGGCTCCCTTGCTGGCGTCTTTCGCAATTCCGGCCAGGTCTACAAACTCCACTGTCGCCGGCACCACTCTCCTCGGATCAAAGGCTTTCGCGAGGCAATCCAAGCGCTTGTCCGGGACGGGCACGATCGCCCTGTTCGGGTCAACTCTGCCGCTCGCATAGGGCTTCACTTCAGC
>CAYTKB010000036.1:14894-15647 GCA_964438265.1 uncultured Acetomicrobium sp.
TTGGTGATTACGTTGAATATCGTGGTCTTCCCGCATAGAGGAAGGCCGATGATGCCGCATGAAAGCAAGGGATCACCTCCATAAGTTATTGTGCAACGCTGCGCCCTTCCCCGTCGGATAAAAGAAGTAGCCGTTCGAGCATAGAAGGATGGCTGTGATACCAAGCAGCGTACAGCTTGTGTGGCGGGCTCCA
Organism: uncultured Acetomicrobium sp.; assembly: GCA_964438265.1. Lineage (GTDB taxonomy): Bacteria > Synergistota > Synergistia > Synergistales > Thermosynergistaceae > Thermosynergistes. The sequence goes on from CAYTKB010000036.1 coordinate 15,088, forward strand.
TGCGAGATTTTCCGAGGAAAGGCGGCGGAGAGCCTCCATCATCGCATCTCTGCCCGCACGTTCAGCGCCAAAGGCATCGGCCTCAAACTCCTCCTTTCGCGCCCTGGACGAAAGGAGCGGCTGGAAGGAGAGCGTGGAGATAAACCCCAACATCGCGACGGCGAGGCCGAGACTCCCATGATAAAGTCCTTCCAGGCCAAAGGATGCGGCAAAAAGAGGCGACGTCATGGCCGCCCATAAAAATAAAAAGGCGCAGGCCTGAAATGACAGCAACAGGCTCAAGCGGCTTGCCGCATGGCGACGTTTCCAATGTCCGAGCTCATGCCCTATGATAGCCAATATCTCCTGATGAGGAAAGGAGCGCATCAGCGTATCGAAAAGGACCACCCTCTTCGCCCTCCCCAACCCTGCCAGGAAGGCATTGCCGTGAAGGGATCTCTTCGAGGCATCCGCCACCAAGACTTTGGCCGGTCGGAAACCGACGCTTTGAAGGAGGCCCTCGATCTGCTGGCGTAGGGCCTCGTCCTGCAGAGGACCCAACTTGCATAACAACGGCACAA
>CAYTKB010000037.1:0-15584 GCA_964438265.1 uncultured Acetomicrobium sp.
AGGCTCATCTCCGAGGATGTAGGCGGCGTAATATTTATGAGCAATGCTTTAAACGATGTCGTTCGAAGTGCCGGCCTTGTGCCAGGTACTGGAGCCGTGTTGTCTATAGCTGTGCCTAAAAGTTATCTCGATACCCATGTGGTGCTCTTTACCACTAAAGAGGAAGCTGGTATAATTAGTATAGCAGTTTTGGCCGCAGCAAGGGTGCTTTGGGGTCGTTACGATGAGGCGATGAAAGAGCTTGAGGAAAAATATATAGAGCCGTTGGGTTAAGGGGGTGTTGTTATGGCAGAGTTAGATACTGTGTTGAGGCTCGGCAAGAGGCCGCTTTACATTCTCGTGGGAGCCGTGATTGGTGCAATCGTAGGGGCAATCATCGGTCCTGAGATTTCGGTCATAAAACCATTCGGTGACGCATTTATCTATCTTTTGAGGTTCATAGTAGGTCCACTTATCCTTGTTTCGATAGCCCACTCAGCTACTGTTGTAGAGGATTATCGCAGAATGGGGAGGATTTTTGGTTGGTTTATGGCCTATTGGGCGATTATGGGTACTATCGCTGCCATTATAGGATATATAACAGCCAATATCATGAAGCCTGGCGTGGGCGTCGCGCTCGGAGAGAAAGAGATTCAGCTGGCTGCCGTATCGGTGCGGGATATTATATTGGGATGGATACCCCAGAACAGCATTAGGCCGTTATTGGAACTCAACATCGTACAGGTCATAATTATAGCTCTACTGGTAGGCTTTAGCGTAGTCCTGGTCAAGGATGTAGCCCCTCAAGAGAGCAAATTCATGAAGGATTTCCTTGCTTCAGCATTGGCGGTAATCTATAAAATTGTTGATATTATACTCTGGTATGCACCTATCGGGGTGTTCGCTCTCATGGGCGATCTCGTTGGGACTATTGGAGGAGTGGGTCTTGCCGCTGTGGGTAAAATGGTACTAACTCAATGGACAGCTTATTTGTTAATTCTCTTTGTAGTGCATCCGATTGTTTTGCTTTTGATACTTCGAGTCAACCCGCTAACATTCTGGAAAAAGGTTTACCCTGCCATGGTAACGGCCTTTTCCACCCAGAGCAGTTCTGCTACGCTTCCGGTAACGTTGAGGGTAACGAAGGCGCTGGGCGTCCCGGATGACGCAGCCAATCTGATACTTCCCATAGCGGCTACTATCAACATGCAAGCTGTGGCTGCGGAAATGCCCATTTATGCAGTATGGGCGGCACAGATGTATGGCGCACAGCTCACTGGGGCGCACGTGGTCGTGGCACTCCTCATGGGGGTTTTTGGCGCTGCCGCGTGTGCCGGCGTTCCTGGTGGCGGTATATTGATCGCCGCTATTACGCTCCAAACGTTGGGGTTGCCCCTCGCGCCGGTTGGGTGGATAGCTGGCATATATGTCGCCATAGATATTTTGAACACGACATTGAACGTTACGGGGGATCCGCTCGGCGTGATGGTGGCGAGCAAGGCATTAGGAGAGTTCGACAGGGAAAGATTCTATGCCCCTATAAAATAAAAGGGAAAGGGCGCGACGGGTTGTTGTATGCGCAGCAGCTCGTTACGCCCCCTTGCTATTTTAGTAGCCGAGCGCTTCTCCGACCAAGATCACATGAGCGTCGCGACCCGTAGGCACCCGCTCGAGGGTTAACACTGCCCTGCAAAGCCGCTCTGGACTGTTGCAGTTGACACAATGCCCCACGCTCTTGCAGGGGACGTTCGTATTCAGACGGATGGCATTCATGGGGGTGGCCACGTCCCTGATCCGCTGTATAGCAGACTCTATGTCGCGGCACACCTTGTTTATCCCTACTACAAAAATTATCTTGTTGCTCGCCCAGGCCATTCCGGAGACGCGGTTGCCAGAGCCATCGATGTTGACGAGGACTCCGTCGAGCGTCACGGCGTTTGAGCTGGTAAGCAGCACATCCGACGCATTTTCGTCCATGAGCCTTTTGGCCCTCTCTTCAGGTGACAGAGATACGCCCCAATGGTGGAATATCTTGTGTCCTCGTGACTCGAGAGCCTCGGGCAAGCCCAGCTCCCTGATCGTTACACTTCCTGGGATGCCGACGGATGCACCGAGGGGTATGAGTTCCAAGACAGCCTCCTTGGCCGCATTTACCGTCTCGGCATAGCGAGCCTTGAATCCGTTTCCTTCCAGCGCCTTGATAACGCTTGCTCCCAAACGTCGGTAGTATTCTTTGCGCACATCATCCCACGACGACATAGTTTCACCTCCAGCTGTAAGATGTTAAAATAAATTTAACGTATTGGGCTCTGTAGCCCGACGCTAATTAGCATAACACAAACGCGAGGGAGGTTAAAGGAAGTGTGCGATGTCATTACTCCTGAATCCGTAGGTCATCACCATGTGAGCGACCCCTTAGAGGTGGCCGAACTGCTTCGAGAGACCTTGGCTGAGGAGCTTCATTCCATGAACGACATTCAGGCACGGTGGCACATGATAGAGGACGACAAGGTAAAACATGCCTTGGAGCGCATCTTGGGGGACAAAAGACGCCTTTTGGTGGCCCTGTGGGGTCTCCTCTCAGAGGTGGAGACGCGCGCCTGGAGCGATGCCGGCGAGAGGCATGCCTAAAGTTGATGAGATGTGCCCGATAAGGGCGCCTCTGTACGGCCTGTCTAAACGATAGTAAAGCAGCAGATTTACGAAGTTGGCGCATTTAATGGGATCCTTCAAGAAGCCGAACAAATGCGATCTGCAATCGCAATCGCTTGCGCCGAAGTTGGGTATAGCGAAGTCGCATATCCCCATGAGATCCTTTGATAGGAGACATTCTATGTCTTCTTGAGTCCTTATGGGAAGAAGACGGATGGCTTTGGAAGCGCTGCTCAGATAATCTATATGCCAATGCTCGTTCTTTCTCTTTCTGCTGTGGCGATTGATGCGCGCCGACAGGTTCTTTTTGGCGGAGCCGACGTAGACGTAATATGCCGGACAGAACGAAATCTCTCCTAAGGAGCCGATTTTTATAGTCTTCGGCTCCTTCAGCTCGAAAATAACCATATAGGCGCCGCTATCGGCCATTTCCCTATCGATAATTTGCCAAGGGATGGGAAGCCTTTCGGGATTTACCCGCATCGTGAGCTCTTCGTCCCAGCGCACTGCGACAGGGGCTATGTCGATGATGTCGCGGGCATTCGCAAGGGCAGTCGCAAAGTCGAAATCGGTGTGATAGTCTGGGATGAACACCCTTGGGCTTAAAGAATTTACAATGAACAATACGAAGGCTTTGAAACCCTCCATAGTCAGCCTGGCCATCTCCTCAATGTGCCTTTTACCCCTCGCGGTGACGGCGTCAGGGAAGGCGGCTACCTCTTTTCCGAAGAGCGTGCAGGATTTGACCTCCAGCAAGATCTTTTGGCCGTCCCTTTCGAGCAAAAAGTCGAATCGGCTATCGCCTATCGCAAATTCTGACCGTATCAGCTCAGAACCCTCAAGTCCGGGAATGAGGTTTTTCGCGAGCATGTGTCTAGCTGCGCGATTGGCCATATGAGTGTGCAGCAGTATCCATTCGTTCGACCTTTTAGCGGCCATGACTACATACGGCAATGTGCCCGATGACTCCGCCAATAACAATGGAGTGCCTGGCAGCAAGATTTCCCACAGCCTGCCAGGGTTTGGCAGGTAAGCGGAGACGACGCCATCTTTAGTCTCGACCCTGACGACGAACCTGTTTGGGCGATCGAGAAAATATGCCAATATCCTTTTCAATCGTTTACTCCCCCGTTTTCCCGCGACGGATGCCTTTTGCGAACTCTGGATATTCGGGGAGCCTCGAGCCGAGCTTGTTCGCCAAGGTATACCACTATTCAGGCGAGCCTGGCTCTAAACTGCCCAAGGAACAGATAATTCTAATGCCCAATTCCTTCAGTGTAGCCTCTGGCTCCCCCAACAGGTAGTTAACATGCTCTTTGCCTTTTTGCCCTCGTGCACAATCCTCTCAGTATACATGCCACCATATCAGAATATATATCAACCAAGATCGATATAGAGGGTTCACAATTAATAATCACTTTTTGGCCTTGCTCGGTATAGCTCTGAGATTTTCCAACGCTTCCCGACACTGCTTTATCGGCCTTCTTCATCGCAAGCTATTAACGATTTCACGCTACAGCAGGATAAAAGTTAGACTGATCTTGTCAAGCAATGAAGGCGAGGGTTCGGACTCTTTTGTCCACTCCATTCTATAGGTACTTTGTTAGAATATCGGAAATTAGCATAAAGAGAATCCCTGACGATATTGTCCAAAACATACTTTTCGTAAAAAGAGCAGTTATGATAGCCACTATGCCTGCCAGTAGCTTCATGTTTTCAAAAGAAATCAAAAGCCGGCCTGACCGTACGAAAAGCTCAGGCGCTATTAAGGCTGATAGTACAGCTGGTGGCACGTAGCGCAAGGATTTTTGCAACCACAAAGGCATTTCCCATAAACCAAAGAGGTAGACGAAGGATAGCCTCGTAAGGTAAGTTAAAATTCCCCCTAAAAATAAAACCAGCCATACTTTCATTGCTGTCTTCTTCTTGCCTCTAAAACAAAACCGCTCATTATGCCAATCAAAGCCGCCGCGATTGGGCCTAATTTATAGGGGAGTTCATAAAGCAATAAAGAGAAAACCCCTGCCACAAGAGCTACGATAACACTTGAATGGCTCTTTAAAGTTGGGACCAAAATAGCGATAAAGGTTAAAGGGAGGAAAAAATCCAGTGGCCACTTCGGAGGAAGCATTTTACCTAAAGTAATACCAACCGCAGTGCTCAGCTGCCAACTTATCCATAAGGCAATGCCGGCGCCTAAAAAGTATAGATGTCCATAGCTGTGCTCTTGTTGTTTTTGATAGTGATTTATAGTTACGACATAAGCCTCATCGGTCAAGAGATATGCCAAAATGGCTTTCCAACCGAACGAGAGCTCTTGTACATATGGCGCAACCGAAGCGCTGTAGAGTAAGTGGCGCAAGTTTATTATCGCTACCGTGAGGACGACCACAGACCAGGGAGCAACCTCGGCAAAGAGTTTGCTGGCCGCGAATTGCGAAGAACCGCCAAAAATGATGCAAGACATCAATTGAGCCTGGAGTTTTGTCAAACCTGCCTCTAAAGCCGTAATGCCGTAAATTACTCCGAATGGCACAACGGCAAAGAGTAGAGGGGTTTCGTCGCGAACCCCCTCTAAAAAAGCATACAAACTTCCTTGGGCCTTCAATCTTATTCCCATCTCCAAAAGCACCAAAATTCAAGGCAAATAAAAAGCCAGAAAATGGTACCATGTCAGATTTTAATAAACAACTGCTCTGCAGAAAGTCGATACGTTACGACCACCAATACAAGTGACTTGACAGTTTGCGGCGCTCCTCATAATATAATCGAGCTGCTTTCTGGAGGAATGTTTATGTTTGAGGGTTTAAGAGAGCGCCTAGAGGGTGCGTTTTCCAGGCTGAGAAGCAAGGGAAAGCTCACGGAGGCTGACGTAGAGGAAGCGCTTCGAGAGGTGAGGCGCGCCCTTCTTGAAGCCGACGTGAACTATAAGGTCGTAAAGGAATTCACGTCGCGTCTGAAAGAAAGGGCTGTAGGGCGAGCTGTCCTCGATTCTATCACGCCTGCTCAACAGGTCCTCGCCATAGTATATGAGGAGCTCATCTCGCTCATGGGTGGAGGGGCAGAACCTCTCACCGTCGCTTCGAACCCGCCGACCCTTTATATGCTTGTGGGGCTTCAAGGTTCCGGCAAGACTTCGACAGCCGTAAAGCTCGCAAAGCGCTTATCTTCTGGTCATAGGCCGATGGTCGTGGCCTGCGACCTGCAAAGGCCTGCGGCGGTAGAGCAGCTCAAGGTTTTGGCGAGCGAGGCAAAAATACCCTGTTTTGCGCCTTATACGTTAGGCGACCCTCTTAGGGTGGCCGAAGAGGCTATGTCGTATGCGCGAGATCGGCTCGTAGATGTTATCATATTCGATACGGCTGGTCGTCTTCATGTGGACGAGGCGCTCATGGACGAACTGGCTAAGATGAAGGGCCTCCTCTCCCCTCATGAGATTTTGCTCGTAGTGGACGCCATGACGGGGCAAGAGGCGGTAAACGTGGCCTTGACATTTAAAGAGCGTCTGTCTATCACAGGGGCAATATTGACAAAGCTCGACGGCGATGCACGGGGTGGCGCTGCCTTGGCGATAAGGGCAGCGACTGGTGTTCCCGTGAAGCTCGTGGGTGTTGGGGAACACCTGGACGATTTGGAAGTCTTCGACGCCGCCCGGATGGCCCAGCGCATCTTGGGAATGGGAGACGTAGCCGGCCTTGTGGAGAAGATCCAGTCCACTGCCGACATGGGCGAAGCGGAGCGTTTGGCCAAGAGCTTAAAGGAAAACCGTTTCACTATGGAAGAGGTGTTGCTTCAGATTCGGCAGCTTCAGAAGCTCGGCCCTCTGGAAAAGGTCCTGGAGATGGTTCCCCTGCCTGGCAAGCTCAAACAGTTGAAAGGCGTAGAGGTGGACCCCAAGAGGCTTAAACATGTGGAAGCTGTTATACTCTCCATGACGCCGGAGGAGAGGCGTCGCCCTGAGATCATCAAGGGAAGCCGCAGGCGCCGGATAGCGCAGGGGTCAGGCACGAGTGTTCAGTTAGTGAACCAGGTATTAAAGCAATATGAAGAAATGAAAGGGATTTGGAAGCGTCTGAACAAAGGCAAGGCAAAGGGTTTCAAGTTGCCTAAAGAATTATTTCAATAGTTTGTGGAGGTGTTTTATCTTATGGCGGTGTGCATTCGTTTGGCCAGGCATGGCCGCAAGAAATTGCCGTTCTACCGCTTGGTGGTGGCGGACTCCCGCTCGCCGAGAGACGGGCGCTTTATCGAGAAAATAGGCCACTACAATCCGTTGAGGGACCCTGCCGAGATAGCAGTCGACGAAGAGAGGGCCCTATATTGGCTCAAGGCAGGGGCAAAGGCATCCGACACGGCTCGCTCGATCCTGGTCAAAGCCGGAGTCTGGAGCAAGTTCGAAGAGAGCGCGAAGGCGGGCCAGCTGTAGACATGCCAGATTATTGCCGCTTGGTCGAGGGCATCGTGAAGCAGCTCGTGACTGTAAGCGATGCCGTGAGTGTCACAGAGGAGCGCGATAGCGGCACAGTGAGGGTCAAGGTCAGCGTTGACCCTCAAGATTTGGGGCGCGTCATAGGCAGGAGAGGCGTCACAGTTAACGCCATCAGGACGGTCGTCAAGGCTGCGTCTATGAAGTCGGGCGAAAGGGTCGAGGTTGACGTCGTCGAGTGAGACAATCTTTCTACAGATTGTGTCCGAGGGCCGATTAAAACGAGAAGCGGAAGGTGAAGAGAGATCGCAGACTCAGAGGAGCTCGTCACCGTCGGCGTAGTGGCCGGCGCTCATGGCATCAAGGGTGCAATGAGGGTGGTGCCGCTCACCGACTTTCCTGAGCGCTTCTTGAGCCAGAAGGAGCTCAACCTTTATAGTGATGACGGCGAGTTTATCCGTTGCCTCCATGTCAGGATGGCAAAGTTTTTGGACGCCAAGAGAGAGTTCCTTGTAGAAGTGGAGGAGTTTGGTGATCGCGGCTCAGCGGAGTCCCTTAGGGGCATGCTCATAAAGGTGGCCAAAGAGCATCGCGCCGTCCTGCCTGATGGGCAATACTGGATAGAAGATATCGTGGGCCTCGCCGTGAAAGATCTCGCCACTGGCGAGGTCTTGGGTGAAGTTGTAGACGTATTGTCGACCGGCGCTAACGACATCTATGTGGTGAAAGCCACCTCGGGGGAGGAAAAGTTTCTCCCCGCCATAAGAGATGTCGTTAGGCGGATCGACTTAGACGAAGGAGTCATCGAGGTGACCTTGATCGAGGGGTTGTGGGAGTGAAGCGTTTTTCTGTCATAACCGCCTTCCCCGAGATTTTCAACGGGTTTCTCTCCTCGAGCATAATCGGCAGGGCTATATCCTCTGGCCTCATAAAAGTTGAGCTTTTGAACTTGCGCGACTTCGCTGAGGGCAAGCACCGGCAGGTGGACGATTATACTTACGGCGGCGGTGGTATGGTGCTGATGGCCGAGCCACTCTATAAGGCCGTAAAGACAGCATGCGACATCTCCGGGAAGGCCATGGTCATTTTCCCCTCTCCTCAAGGGGTCATGCTGTCGCAGGAGGTGGTCGAAAGCTTGGCCCAGGAGAATCACCTGATCATCGCCTGCGGTCACTATGAGGGGGTGGACGAGCGCTTCGTGGAGAGCTGCGTGGATTTGGAGCTGTCGATAGGGGATTATGTCTTGACGGGAGGAGAGCTCCCCGCTATGGTTATAATTGACGCTGTGTCTCGTCAGCTCCCTGGTGTGGTGGGTAAGGCCGAGTCCGTCGCAGAGGATTCCTTTTTCAGGGGTTTTCTCGATCATTCCCATTACACTCGCCCTGCTGAGTGGAGAGGAAAGCGAGTCCCTGAAGTTTTGCTATCTGGCGATCACGGCGCGGTCCTCGACTGGAGGCGAAGGCAGGCTGCAGACAGGACGATCGTCCGCAGGCCGGATCTGTTGAGCCGGGCCAATATTTTGCCCTATTTGAGCTGCGGCTTTTACATCACGTTGCTTTCGGCGCCGGATATGTCACTCGAGGAACTCGAGCGGATATGCACGGTGTCTGGCGCTTATGGCGCAAAGAAGGTGCTCGTCGTGACGCCTCTGCAAAAACCCGTCACGACAAGTTTGTCGATGGTCAAGCGCTTTCCTTCGTTAGAGAGTGCTATGTCCTGGATAGAGAAGAGCGAAAAGAAGGTTCCTTATGTGGTCGGCATAGCAGAAGCGCCCTGCGGCGGCGTTCATTGGCTTGAGTTGAAGAGGCACGTCCTCGAAAGAGACCTTCCGCTCTCCCTGGTTTTTTGTGCCGATGAGCCTCTTGCGGTAGAGGCGTCGCACTTTGACACCATGATGTGTTTGGATGAGAGAGGGGACAAAATCCCGCTCTCTTGCGAGGTTTCGGTGGTGCTGGATCGCCTGTTCGGCTCAAGGTAACTGTTTGCCGCGCCACGTCTTTCCAATTTTATTTTTGAGCAGTTGGGCGCGGTCGAACTTTTGTCTCTTGTGCGTCTATGCTACAATGCAACGGAGCAGGATGCGCTGTGACCGAATCTTGTTTTTTTGAAAACATTTGACTTTAGCGAGAAAGAATTTAGAAGGAGGATATAGCGATGGACCCAAGGGTCGCTCTTATAGAAAGGCGTTTTAAAACCAAAGAAGTGCCGGATTTCAGGCCAGGCGATACCGTGAAAGTGCATGTTAAAGTCTCAGAGGCCAATAGGCAGCGTATCCAGGTCTTTGAAGGCGTTGTAATAGCGATGAAGCATGGCGGCGTCAGGGAGACTTTTACAGTGCGCAAGGTCTCCGGTGGCGTAGGGGTGGAGCGCATCTTTCCCCTTTATTCTCCGGTCATAGACAAGATCGAGATTGTGCGTAGGGGTAAGGTGAGGAGGGCCAAACTCTACTACCTGCGCAAGCTCAGCGGTAAGGCCGCCCGCATAAAAGAAGCCCGAAGGCGATAGAGGATCGCGTATCTGTCGGCTCGCTCAAGAGCGCGAAGGTGCGACTTTCTTCCGCAGATGAGCGGCAAAAGCCCAAGGCAACTTGACGGATTTGCGCCCCGGTTGCTATAATCGCTGGCGTAGTGCCGAGGTGGTGGAACTGGTAGACACGCACGTTTGAGGGGCGTGTGGGGAAACCCATGGGGGTTCGAGTCCCCCCCTCGGCACCATTTTTGTGCCCTTTCGCCTCTTTTGCTTCGAAGGCGAGGATCGCCACCCTCTCTTCCGCATAGTTCGCTTCAAGGTGTATAGTTGTGGTTGTAAGAGTAGTAACACTACGGAGGCTTAGGTCATCAGGACCTCTCCGAATGCTTGTGTCTTGAGCGAGGAGGGAAAGCCATGCCAGAAGACCTTAACGCGTTGCTTTGCCCTAAGAGCGTGGCGGTAGTTGGGGCTTCGTCCAATTTGGACAGCATCTCAGGCAGGCCTTTGAAGCTGCTGCTGCGATATAAATTCGACGGGCGCATTTACCCCATCAATCCGAAGTACGAATCTCTCCATGGCCTTCCGTGTTTCCCCGATGTTTCATCCTTGCCGGAGACCCCCGATGTGGCCCTGATCGCCGTTCGCTCCTCCCTTGTGCCCGAGGTGATCGAGCAGTGCGCAGCGCGGTGCGTTCCTTTTGTGGTGATCTTTTCCTCCGGCTTTGCCGAGAGCGGCGACGCGACTTCTCAGGAGCGGGTGATCGAGCTCGCCAGGAAAGGCGGCGTGCGGATAGTGGGGCCTAATTGCCAGGGACTTGCTAACCTCGCGCGGGGCATCCCTTTGAGTTTTTCTGCCTCCCTCGACAGCGACAGGCCTTGTAAAGGCCCGGTAGCATATGTGTCTCAGAGCGGCGCCTTCGGATTTTCGTCGTATTCGCTCGCCGTGGACGGAGGGGTCGGCTTCCGTTACGTTGTGACGACTGGCAACCAGGCGGATCTGGATGTGGTGGATTTCGGCATGCACTTTTTAAAGGATCCAGAGGTGCGCCTCCTGCTCGTTTATCTGGAAGGTTTGAACGACGGAGAGCGTTTTTTGGAGTTGTTGCGGACCGCCAAAGAGAAGGAGGTCCCTGTGGCGGTGTTGAAGGCTGGCAAGAGCCCGTCGGCGCAGGCTGCGGCGAAGAGTCACACCGCAGCCGTTGCTGGGGACAGGGTCGTGTGGGAAGCGGTTTTGCGGCAATATGGAGCGATAGAGCTCGACGATGTAGAGGACATGATAGACTTAGGCATTGCCTTCGCTGCGCCGCAGCGCCCGGAAGGCAAGAGGGTGGCGATACTGACAACGTCCGGCGGCGCCGGCATAATCATGGCAGATCGATGTTCCGATCTTGGCCTCGATGTGCCTCGTTTTTCGCCGCAAATCCAGGAGCGCATAGCAGCGCACATTCCGCCATTCGGATCGCCCGCCAATCCCGTCGACATGACCGCTCAGGTCATAAACGAGCCGGAAGGTTTCCCTGGGTGCCTCGATTCTGCGCTCTCTTCCGGCGAAGTAGATGCCGTAGTCTGCATAATATCCATGATCACGGGCAGCTCCGGGCAGGCTATGGCGGACGAGCTGGAGAGGGTCTTTCGTCGTTCCTCCAAGCCTATCTTATGCTCTTGGCTTATAGATGAAGAACATGGAGGGCAGTTCTTGAAGCAATTCCGCTCTGCAGGCCTGCCGGTCTATCGTAGCCTGCGGAGGTGTGCCTTTGCGCTGGCCTCGATGGTCAAGTGGCAGACCGGTCGAGCGCTGATGCGTCCCGCAATCGAAGCTTCTGTCCCCTTTTTATCGACGCTGCCAGAAGAGTTAACGGAGTACGATTCCAAATTACTCCTCGCCCATTACGGGGTCCCAATCACCAGGGAGAAGCTCTGTTTGAGCCTGGAAGAAGCGCTCTCTGCGGCCAACGACATCGGTTTTCCCGTGGCTTTAAAGGTCATTTCTCCCCAGATCTTGCACAAGACCGAGGCCGGCGTCGTTGCCCTTCGCCTCAGCGACGAAGAGGAGGTACGAAATGCCTATGGCAGGCTCCTCGAACGCGCGCGTCGCTTCGACAAAAATGCCCAGATTAAAGGAGTGCTCGTCCAAGAGATGGTCGAGGGCGGACTTGAGTGTATGATAGGGGCGAAAAAGGACCCCATCTTTGGCCCAATCATAGCCGTGGGTTTGGGCGGAATATACGTCGAGGTTTTGAGAGACGTGGCACTGCGTCGCTGCCCTGTAGACGAAGAGGAAGCGTTGGAGATGATGCGATCGCTGAAAGGCTTCCCGCTTTTGGCCGGTGCCCGCGGGAGTGCCAAAAAGGACATTTCGGCTTTGGCGGATATGACCAGGCGGATCTCGGAGCTGGCTTATGTGGAGAAGGATTTGAAGGAGCTCGATGTCAACCCGGTCATCGTGCTGAATGAAGGACATGGCGCCGTGGCTGTAGATGCCTTGGCGTTGAGGAGCAAATGAGAGATGGATTGGCTCTGGGTGCTTTTCGGTTACCTCTTCGGCTCCATTCCGACAGGCTATCTGGTGGTCAAGGCCATCCGCGGCGAGGATATACGGCGCTATGGTTCTGGCAATATAGGAGCCACCAACGTCGGTCGCCTTTTAGGCAGGAGGTGGGCCATGGCGGTCGGCGCCTTCGATATCGTCAAAGGCGGTCTGGCCGTAACGTTAGCGCGCCTATGGGCGGACGACCACCTCATTTTGGCCCTGGTGGGTGTGGCCAGCGTTTGTGGGCACATATTCCCGCTTTGGCTAAAATTTAGAGGGGGCAAGGGCGTAGCCACCACCTTCGGCGTCATCTTCTCATATCACCCACTGGTCGCCTTGGCGAGCGGCGCCTTGTGGTGGATCCTGGTTCGCCTCTTTCGCTACGTCTCCCTCGCCTCGATGATTTCTCTGTCATGTGCGCCATTCTTCTTTTGGCTGCTGGGGGCAGATCGCATTTATATCCTTGCCACCGCCTCATTGGCAGCGCTTACGATCGCGAGGCACAAGGACAATATCGAGAGACTGCTTTCTGGCACGGAAAATCGTGTGGGCAGGCCCGCCAAGGGGCCTTGACAACGCTTGGGATGTGCTATAAATTGACTGTGCCTCGAAACGCCTCCGCAAGGGATTTCTACTTTATGCGCCTGGCCTTGGAGGAAGCGAGGAAGGGAGCTTTGAGGGGCGAAGTGCCGGTGGGGGCGGCGGTGGCAAGAGGCGACGTTTTGGTTGCAAGCGCTCGCAATCGCCGCGAAGAACTGAAAGATCCCACAGCTCACGCCGAGATTCTGGTGCTGAGAGAGGCCTCTTGCGAGCTCGGCGATTGGAGGTTAGAGGGTTGCGTCTTATATGTCACCCTCGAACCATGTCTTATGTGCGCCGGGGCGATTTTGCAGACCCGCATAAAGCGAGTCCTCTATAGTGCCCAGGATCCGAGGGGCGGGGCATGCGGCTCCGTCTACGATCTTCTGAACGATGGTAGGGTGTCGCCGCGACGGGAGGTCGTAGGGGGCATCTTAGAAGAAGAAAGCAGCGAGCTGTTGCGAAGCTTCTTTTGCTCGAGGCGTGAGGCTTAAGCATCGAATGTGGAGAGATGGCCGAGAGGACGAAGGCGGTCGACTCGAAATCGACTAGGCGGTTCGAAGCCGCCTCGTGGGTTCGAATCCCACTCTCTCCGCCATGTAGATAGCGTTCAACGGAGAGGTGGCCGAGAGGCCCAAGGCGCTCGCCTGGAGAGCGAGTAAGCGGTTAGAAGCCGCTTCGTGGGTTCAAATCCCACCCTCTCCGCCAAAGTTGCGGGGGGCCCGCCCCGTGCGGCGAAGGCCCGTGAACCCCGCCAGGCCCGGAAGGGAGCAACGGTAAGCGGTAACCTTCGGGTGCCACGGCGAAGCTGGGCCTCCCGCTTATGTTTTTGCGCGTTGCCAATTATTATTCCTCAACCTTTTCTTCCTGCACGAGCGGCGGCGCTATGTCCAGAAGGGTGCTCACGACCGTCTCGAGCTCTTCCAAACTCTTTTCAGTCGGCTTGCCCTCTCTGAAGCATTTGTGAACGTAGCCCTTCAGTATCTCTATACAGGTTTGCTGCATGGCCTTGCGGGCGGCCGATAGCTGGATTAGGATGTCGCGGCAGGGTCTGTCTTCGACGATCATGCGCTGGATTCCGCGAAGTTGGCCCTCTACACGCTTTAACCTGTTCAGGATTGCCTTTTTTCCCGGTGCAACGTCCTCAACTTGTTGCACGAGAGCACTTTTAGCCACCATCCGAACCCCCTATGAGTATTTGATCCCTTTCGCTCAATGTTAAGCGTTGAGAGCTTGAAGGTCAACTGCAAGCTATGATATACTTCCCCGTGGCTTAAACACACACATCGTCTGATGCCCCTGGGGGTGCCCTTAAGAGAGAGTGCCAGGGGCAGGAGAGGGCGATGGAGGAAGGACAACCAAAAGGAGGGAAAGCATTGGCAATCGTTTCGATGAAACAGCTTTTGGAAAGCGGTGTTCACTTCGGACACCAAACCAGGCGTTGGAACCCCAAGATGAAGCCCTACATATTTGCCGAAAGGAACGGCATCTACATAGTCGATCTCCAGAAGACGGTAAAAGGGCTTGAGAGGGCGTACGATTTCCTGAGGGAGGTCTCGAAGGGCGGCGGAAGCGTGTTATTTGTGGGAACCAAGAGGCAGGCCCAGGAGACAATTGCCGAGGAGGCCCAGCGCTGCGGGCAGTTTTATATCAACCAACGCTGGCTCGGAGGACTGCTCACGAACTTCCAAACCATAGCACGGCGGGTGCGCTATATGATCCGACTCCAAGAGATGGAGGAGTCCGGCGAGTTCGAGCGTTATCCCAAGAAGGAAGTCATCAAGCTTCGGAAAGAGCGAGCAAAATTGGAGAAATACCTTTCTGGGATCCGCGACATGAAGGATATCCCCGATGCGTTATACGTGGTCGACCCGCGGCGGGAGGAGATCGCAGTTAAAGAAGCCCATAAGCTCGGCATACCTGTCATAGCTATTGTGGACACTAATTGCGACCCCGAACTCATCAACTTTCCGATACCGGGCAACGATGATGCCATAAGGGCCATCAAGCTGATCACATCCCTGATGGCGGATGCCATAATCGAGGGGCGACAAGGCATCGACGGCACCTTGACGGTCGAAGAGGCAGAGACAGAAGAAGAGGAGCCCGAAACGGAGGAGACCGAGGAAGCGATCTCCGTCAGGGAGAAACTCCACGAAACGTATGCGGAAGTTGAAGAAGAGCTCGTGGAAGAAGAATTGGAAGGGCGCAAAGGCTGGAAGGAGGATTGACGTGGCTACCGATACCGCTTTATTGAAAGAACTTCGTTTTCGCACCGGCGCTGGCGTGCTCGATTGCAAAAAGGCGCTTGAGGAGTGCAATGGCGACATAGAAAAGGCCGTAGATCTGCTGCGGGAGAAAGGGATCGCTATGGCAGCCAAGAAGATGGGCAGAGAGGCTGCCGAAGGCAGGATCTTCAGCTACATCCACAGCAATGGCAAAATAGGCGTGCTGCTTGAGCTGAATTGCGAGACCGATTTTGTAGCGCGTACGGATGAGTTTATGAATTTGGGGCACGAGTTAACGCTTCAGATAGCAGCTGCAGCTCCGGCCTATCTTTCTGCCGAGGATGTCCCCGCCGAGGATTTGGAAAGAGAGAAACAGATTTATCGAAAGCAGGCCTTAGATGAGGGCAAACACGAGAATATCGTGGACAGAATCGTAGAGGGACGACTCAAGAAATTCTACGAAGAGTCGTGCCTCTTGGAACAGAGGTGGATACGAGACTCCGATAGAAAAATCAAGGATATCGTCACGGAGCACATAGCTAAATTTGGCGAAAACATAGTGGTCCGTCGTTTTATCCGCTATGCGATTGGAGAGTGAAGCTGAAACGGCGAGGTTCGAACCTCGCCGTTTCGGTTATTATTATATGATGTAACTTGCGAGGGAGCCGAAAAATGCCTGTTTATAGTAGGGTGCTTTTAAAGCTTTCCGGAGAAGTTTTAGC
>CAYTKB010000038.1:0-15206 GCA_964438265.1 uncultured Acetomicrobium sp.
ATCACTCCTTCCGATAGACTGGCTCTGACCTTCTCGTCTAAAGATCGCAAAAGCGCAAGCATCGCTTTCTGTTTGTTCAGGGGACAATAGGCATCCGCTGGGTCGAAGGCATTTTGCTGTAGGTAAACGGTTTGGAGCAGTTCGGCGAACAAAAGGAGCCATCTATCCTCATCCGCGAGGGCATCACGTCCCACGAGCTGAACGATTTCCAATGCCTCCTGTCCCCTTTCCAACGTTTCGTTCAGGAACGTCTTAAGCTCAAGCCATTCTCTCCCCAGAAGCTGAACAAAATGATCACGCAGGTCTTCCTCGTAAAGGGTGTAACTCTGGCGCCAATTTATGGCTGGAAAGTGCCTCTGCTGAGCGAGGGATTTGTCCAAAGCCCAGAAGGCGCCGGATAGGCGAAGGCTCGCTTGGGTCACCGGTTCTGAAAAATCTCCCCCGGCAGGGGAGACAGCATTGATCACCGTTACGGATCCCTCTCTCTGTGGTTCACCCAACGGCACTGCACGGCCCGCCCTCTCGTAATATTGGGCAAGGCGACTACCGAGATAAGCTGGGTAACCCTCTTCGCCTGGCATTTCGCCCAGACGACCGGATATCTCTCGCAACGCTTCAGCCCAACGCGATGTGGAATCAGCTATAATAGCTACGTTTTTACCCATGTCTCTGAAATACTCCGCAATCGTCATGCCGAGGTACACGCTGGCCTCCCTTGCGGCCACCGGCATGTTGGATGTGTTGGCTATCAAAACTGTGCGGTCCATCAGCGGCAGGCCGCTTTTGGGGTCAGCGAGCCTCGGAAACTCCTCCAAAACCTCGGTCATCTCGTTGCCCCGTTCGCCGCACCCGATGTAAACGATGATGTCGGCATTGCAGTATTTGGCAAGTTGTTGCTGGGTGACTGTCTTTCCTGTCCCGAACCCCCCAGGTATGATTGCGCTGCCTCCCAAGGCAATCGGAAACAGCGTGTCCAATACGCGCTGGCCCGCCAAAAAGGGAATTTCGAGCCCGAGCCTCCTTGCCACCGGGCGAGATTCTCTGACATGCCATCGGCTTACCATGGTAAGTTCGATACCGTTGGATAACCTGCATATCGGGTCAAAAGCGCGATATTCCCCCTCTGGGGCTATCCACGCGATCTCGCTCTGTACTTCATGGACGAAGGGAACCATAACCATATGGATAAACCCTTCCTTTTCCGCCACGTCGCCCAACGCCGTGCCTGGCATTGCCATGTTTCCCGCCTCGAGGCGCGGCTTAAACGGCCACTTTTTATCCTTGGGTATGGGGCTTTCCCTCCATCCCCTGCCGATGTAAACCTCCCTGTCGGCCAAGAGGCCGAGAGGGCGACCTATGCCGTCCAAGACGCTCCCCAACAAGCCTGGCCCTAAGTCAACAGATAGCAATTCACCCGAGAAGTATACAGGCTCGCCGGCCCTCACTCCATCGGTAGCCTCGTATACTTGGACATCCGCTGAGCCTTTCGAAATGCGGATCGCCTCTCCCAAGAGGCGATCGTGCCCCACATAGGCCACCTCGTATGGTCTGACTGGGAAGGGGAACCTCGCCCTCACCACTGGGCCGGATATGGCTGTTACCGTTCCAACCCTATCCATGCTTTACAAGTTAGGCGCTTCCATACCTGGAAGCAACACCCATACAGGATGAATTGAACGCAATGCGATCTTCTTAATGCGCTCTGGCATTTTTTTGAACCACTCCTCCTCAACCAGCACTACGCCTATATCTGCATCCATAGCCCTTAATGTGCCCTCTACATCCAGAGGGTCTTCGCAAGTCATAGGCTCAAAGCCCAAGAGGGCCCACATGTCGACAAAGAGCCCTCTGCCGATTGTCGCAGCTTGCACGCAGGAGAATTCCTCCATTGATCTTCACTCCAGGGGTATCAGGCTCTGTGTAATCTGTTCGGGTCTTAAGCCGAGTGAAAGCCCTACAGCCAAGGCGGTCAAATTTTGCCACTCAACTATCTGCCATGCCGAAAAGCCCATGGCCACCTCTATGCCCAAGGGATCTTTTCTGAGCTGCTTGGCCTGCCAGCGCCAAAATTCCACATTGAGGGCTCGGTAAAACTCGTGATGGGATGGTGCGGATATTCGCCTGGTTATGCTTTGCCATGGAGTTCCAGACACCGCTTCCACCACCACCTCGGCTTCCTCCAAGCGGTGGGGATCTATCCAGGCTCCGCCTGTCAGATACTCCACCCCTGTGAGCCCCCTGCCGTAGCCCGATCGTTTTCGTATCCAAAGCCCCAAGTTCCATAAGTCCACAAGCCTCCCCAAAAACTCAAGCACTAATCGCCCGTTTTTGGTGGGGAACTTCATTACTATATCTCTTTGAATTTCGAGGAAGCGCACCAAAAAAATCCCTTCGGCTGCGAGCAGGTTGCGATCTGCTTCAAGTTGTCGCAGCGCCTCCGCTATGGGCGCCACGAAAGGGTGGTTTAACGAAAGAGCGCGCTCTACGGCCTCCGTGGGGGAAGAGCAATCAAAAAGCGACTTATAGAAAGATCTGGGAAGACTGCCATAGAGGTGCCATAGCGGTTCCTTCATATGTCCTCCTGAAACTGTGAATGACCGCAAAAGCAGCCTGAAGTTATAGAGGTCGGCGCGAGCCAGCAATACGGAGAGCAACGCTTTGGGTTCGCCCGACGCATGGGCCAAAAGCCATGAAAGCTGCCGGGTTGACTCATATGCCAACGCCGTTTCTACCCGTTTGAGCGCAGATGGTTCAGCTGTGACGAGCTGGTAGCGATAGCTCTCGCCATATCTCCCGTTCAGGATGGCTCCCTCCAAGCCCGCGAGGTTTCCCTTGGCCAACGAGACCAACTCCTCCCATCGAAAGAATAACGAGAGGCGGGAGCGAATTAGCGCATTCAGGTAAGCGTAATTTTCAGCCGGACCGGCTAATCTCCTCCATAAGAGGCCAAAGCGCGGCCGAAATGCGCCTGATAATCGATTTCTTGATCCTCTTCCATCGTCCTTCAAACGTGTTGTCGACAATCCTCTCTCCCTCTGCATCCGTCACCGTGCATCCTCCTAAAGGCATGTCCTCCTCGTGCACAGCCGACACTCTATCGCACTGAGATGAAAACCTTCCATCGCCTCTTCCCACGATCACAACCGCCATCCCGTCTATTTCCCTCAGCGCCTCGTTTAAGAGTGCCCTCATTGCCCTTGTGTAGCGCTCTTCGTCTTGTCTTATCGTCATTAATGTCTTCGTTATGCGCTTTTCGGCTGACAGTAGCAAATCATCGGAAAAGGCGAGGAGCCTTTCTCTACCCAGCTTTTGCGTGCGTCTTGCAATCAGTTTAAGATTTTCGTAGTAGCGCTTATTCAGATCCTGCTGGATAGCTATGACCCTTTTCTCTACCGCCGAGCGAGAGTTCGCGATCAGCTCCTCCAACTCCCTTTCGAGGCGCTTCTCCAAATCGGAGATCTTGCGCTCGTATTCTTCATTTAGAGAACGCTTGAACGCCTCGATTTCTTCTTCGGTAGCCGCAAAGTGCGGTAGATCAGGCATCTCGTTACGCGAACTGGAGGATGAGCATGATTGCCACAACGAAGCCCAAGATGACCATCGTCTCGGGGATGGCTTCAAGGATGATCATTGTGCCTGCTGTCTCCGGTTTCTCCGCCACTGTGCCAGCTCCTGCGCTTCCGATCCTCGCTTGCGCGAAGGCCGTCGCTAAAGCTGGAATGCTCACTGCGAGGGCTGCTGCCAAAGCTATTAACGCCTTTTCCACACGAGGCTCCCCCTTTTCCTTGCGAATGGTTTGTATTCCTTCCCGCCGCCCTTGTAGAACTTCCCCAGAAATTCCACGTAGTGCAAGCGGGCTGCGTGCAGGCCAGATCCAGCTACCGCCAAGACCAGATTTAAAAGATGGATGGAAAGTGCCAGGAAGATGCCGAGGAAAGACACTCCCAGGGCATCGACGAAACGAGACGCTACGACGGCCAAGATGGCCGAAGAAAGCCCTATGGCGGCTATGCGCACGTAGCTCAAAATGTTTCCCACAGCTCCTATAGTCTCTACAAGACCTCCGAGAAAGCCGACCTTGAGGAGAAGGAGCAATCCCACGATGGTAATTGAGATTGAAAGAGTGAAAAACGACTTCGGAAGCCATCCCTTGACGTGCACCAAAGTGATTATCAGTGCCATTATGAGCAATATGTTGGCCAAGCGTTCCATCCACATATGCTTATCCCTGTGCTTGAGACCGCGCAAAAAACCGACGAATAATCCCAAAAGCACGTGTACGGCGCCGAGGCCTACAGTAAAAGAAATCACGGGCAAAACTGCCTGGCTGCGTTCTACCCATAAGGGTTCCATATGAATGAGGCGATGCCCAAGGTCCCCAAAAAATTCGCCGAAGGCGATCCCCCAGAAGACGCTCCAACAGGCCATGTGAATGACCACAGACCCAATGTCGCGCCACAGCTCTCTTTTGCTCTTGCGCCGCAAGAGCCATCCCAGCACGCCCATAATTATTGCGTAGCCAATGTCTCCGACCATGCACCCCGCAAAGAAAGGAAAAAAGATAGCGATCAAAGCGGTGGGATCCATCTCGTTGTAACGGGGTACCGGAAGGAGTTTGAGGAAGACCTCAAAGGGTTTAAATTGCGAGGGGTTGTCCAACGCGGTAGGAACCTCGTGCCATTCCTCGCTTGAAGGGTAACGCCATTGTATTAAAATTCTACCGTCGAAACGCTCCTTTAGCCTTACGGTAAGAGCATCCAGCGCTTCCGCCGGTATCCATCCCTCTATGACGAACATACCTCCGTTTTCTTTGACCGCAAACTGCTTGACTGTCAGTTGGTCTAATTTTTCTTCAACCAAAAAATAGAGCGCAGCCAAATGAGGGCCCCATTCCTCCCTGCATCTCTCGAGCTCCTTGTCTATGGCTTTTAGTCTTTTAGGTACCCAAGAGAGCTTCTCTTCAAGTGCTTCGACGGATTTGAGGAGGCCTCCTCCCATCGTCTCGTCCGGTGGATGCCACGGTATCCCACCGGTTAAACGCATGAAATCCTCCGCTATTTCTTCGCCTTGGGGATCCACGCTTATGGCCAAAATCGTCTCGTCGTCCTTAAACCGCACGCTGTGATGCGAAAGGTAGGGCCTCTCTTTCGGCGAAGTGACAACCCTGAGACGCGACCTCAATTGGGAGAGCGCTCTGGCATGAGATTTGTGATTGAGCCGCCATATGGATACGCACTTGCCCTTGGACACCTCCTCCTCGAGGAAGGTCTGGAAATGATACGCCACTTGATGGGTCATCCTGAGAGATCTCAACGTCTCCATCAAGGACGAACGCTCTTCGAGGAGGAGGTGCAGTCTCCTTTTGAACTCTTCCAAGCTCTTCGCTATTTCGTCTACGACTTCCGGATTTTCAAATCGGATCTTTCCTCTGGTCCTTAAGAGGGCTTCGTCGCTGATCTTGTCCCACTCTTTCCAGCCTAAGGCTTCTACCATGCCCAGGATTGTCGCACCGAGCAAACGTAATCCTTTGAGTTCCTCGCTATCAAGCGGCGGAGCGCTCGGAATATCGAGGTGTAGCACGCCCAACTCGTGGAGTTCCTCTACAATTGCATCCTTTTCGCTGCCGATTCCCCATACGGCGACGCGAACCATCTCCACTATCACGCTTTTATATCCCCTCCAGACTCACCGAGGATTGTGCTCACGGCGAAGTCGACGATCTCACCGAGAAGGGCATTTCGATCTATCGTATCGGTTAAACGTCGACATTTTTCTTCCATTTCTGTTCTTAACCTCTCTTCCTCTTGGGCAAGGTCAGCTTCGAGCTCCTTCCACTTTTCCATGGCTCGCTTAAGAGAGAGTTCCTCCAGTTCCCTCAGGCGCTCAAGCGCCTCAAGGCGCCGTTTTTCTAAGGTTTTTCGCTTGGCCTCAAGCTGTTCTTCTAACTGTAGCCTATAGCGCTCAAGCTCGGCATCCACATCTCGGGTCGCGCTATGGTCTTCCTTCATGGGCCTCCTCCATCAGGAACTCGCAAAAGGCGCTGCGGTCTATGATACCGAGAAGCCTCCCTTCTTTCACTACAGGGAGGCGTTTTATCCTCTTCCGTATCATCAAATCTGCCACAGTCATGAGGCTGACCTCAGGCTCAACGCATATCGGATCGCGGTTCATGAAGTCCCCTACCGCCTTATGTCCCAATCTGCCAAGACGCTCTATGAGATTTCCTTCCGAATTGTCCAAGAAGCCGTTCTGGGCTAATATCTCCAGATAAGTTGGCAGGGCAAACCTTAGAATGTCACTCTCCGAAAGAAAGCCCACCAGTATCCAATCATCCCTTACAACTGGCAAGCCAGAAAGGCGCTGCATGTATAAGATGCGCACCGCATCGAGCACCAAATCGTCCTCTGCAACCGCAGTGAGGTCTCGGTGCATTAGGTCTTTTGCGGTTACAGTCATAGTTCCTCCCTCCACCTATCTATACCCAGGCGCGTCATTATGACTAATATCGCGAAGATAGGCAAGCGACTGACGCGTTTTATCCTCCATGGCTCTTGGACGGTCCTGTATAACCACTCGAGCCCCATCCTTTGCCAAAAAATAGGGGCCCTTTTCAGGCGTCCCGACAACACGTCGAAACTCCCCCCCACGCCCACACTTACTATGCCGTTCAAACCCTTCAGGTTTCGATCGATCCAGATCTCCTGCTTCGGGGAACCCATGCCGACAAAAAGCAACCGCGCGCCGGAGTTTCGGATCTCTTCGCATATTGAGACATCTTGAGTCTCATCGAAGTAACCGTCATGGACACCAGCCACGACGAGGCCTGGATACCTTATAGATAACTTACAAGCCGCCTCTTCGGCCACGCCAGGTTTGCCGCCCAACAAATACACAGGCCACCCTTGCACTGCGGCGACTCTGCAAAGTTGATCCATAAACTCTACGCCGGCTATCCGTTCCTGCACTCTATATCCAAGGCATCTCAAACCCCAGATCAACCCTACCCCGTCGGGCAAGACCATATCGGCGGCTCTGACGATTCGCCGATAATTCGCATCGGTGCGGCTCCTATAGGCAGCCAACGCATCAGGCGTAACCACATAGCGCGCAAAGCCTCCGGATTCAATCCATCCGCAGACTTTGGAGAGGACATAGGCGAGCGATACGTTATCCACCCGTATACCCCACAACACGGGCCATCGCATGTTGCTTTTAGGTAGGAGCCTCCTGGTGCTGCCCAATACAACTGCTATGCCGGCGCCCAAAAAGGCCACCGTGAGAGGGCGCGAAGTCCAGCCCAACGGCAACTCGGAAGAAGCGACAGCGCCGCCGAGGCACATGCATACCAGAGCAACCAACCTTATCGCCTTGGGATGATCGATGCCCATCGATATAAAGCGGCGATACAGCGATGGAAAGCGAGCTAAATCTACGGCAAAGGCTCGGCTTGCCACATAAAGCGACGTTTCTAAAATGGGGAGGGCGAAAAGTCCCAAAGGTAAGAATAGCAATACGGTGAACGTTACCCCCTTGCTCACCCCCAGGATTGACGTGCCAGCTATGAGAACCCCCCACATCCCAGCAAGCGGTTCCCCTAAGCGACGGAAGGGATGTCCATGGCGGCTCCAAAACACGGCCGTAAAGGCTAACCCCGCCGCTGAAAGCCAGGCGGCGTCCGGCGTATGCTGCGGAAGCATAAACGCTACTATAGACATCAACAGCCATACAACTGCTAACAAGTGGCCCATGAGGCCCGGAGTTTGGTCTAACTCTTGAAGCAGAAGGGGGAAAAGCGCCATCCAAATTGTGGTTACCATTACCGAAGCCCATGGTGAGAAATAGTAATATTCCCCTCGAGGCAGGCTCATAAAGGATATCCTGGGGCCGAAAGCGCAAAAAGCTATGCCGATAAGTATATACGCAAGAGGCCAAAACCGATGAGGGTAATATTTGCGCGCTATGCCGACTACTAAGGCCAGAACAGCAAAAGCTACCACGACCTGGGCAGATCTGGAACCTATCGCTATTGCGAGCAGAGCCATGCTCCCAATCAGCGTAAGGTCGCGCACATAATCCCTCTGATCAGGCAAAAGGATCCTCTTTAGGCTTTTATGAATCAAAAGACAGACGAGCGCTGTGGTCATTACTATAGCAATTTGGCCCCATACAAGGTTACTTTCCACTGTTGGGCCTCCCTTCGAGGCAAGATGTGATCGCTATAAGGTCAAAATTATTGTATCATACCCATGTGCGATAAAGCTATGATCATACAAGGTGTATCTTGGATCGAAAAAGGAGAGAGGGCGTGTAATGAGGAAGGCGATCGTAGGCGCGTTCATGTCTGTGTTCATATCTGCATCGATACTCTTTATCTCCCCCTGCACATCAGCAAACGGGTTGATCGACGAGCTTGGCAAGGCCATGGTGAGAGAATTTTCCCCAGACTGCCTCGTTTTTACCTCAGCAGAGCCGATCGGCGATGATGGCTTTACTCCTCACCTGCATCTTGCCGTCAAGGGCGGCATGATTGACAAGTTGCGCGTCGATGAAATTTCGGTTGAGGCTTTCAATGTGCGGTTCAATTCCCCGGAGATGTGGCAAAAGAAATTGCACCTCGAAGCCGTCGACGAAGTGAGGCTCGCCGCGAGGATCACTGAGAAAGACATAAATGCAGCCTTGCTTGGGACAGAGCTTGACAAACATTGGAAGAATGTGCACATCGATTTGAGGCCCGAAGAAATAGTAGCCGTAGGCGTGTATCAGCAGAGTTTCATCTTTAAATTTCGCTTCCTGCTGAAGCTAGCAGGTGAACTGGAGATCGTCGACGGAAACAAGGTTTACTTGACGAATTATCGATTTTATGCCAATGGTTTTCGCGTAAGTCAGGAAACCACAGACAAAATAGTCGAAGAAATACAACCTATATTGGATTTGACCGAGTTCGTTTTCCCAGCTAAGCTCAAAGAGATATGCCTAAGCGAAGAAGAGCTACTCCTATACAGCGACCCTCCGCCGTCTGAGATCAGCGGAGGGACCGTCTGGAGCTTTAAGCGCAGCGGAGCCAATCAATGCGATAATGCAAGGATTACCGAAGCGGACCGATCTCCCTGATCCCCCCCATATAAGGGACTAAGGCGTCGGGGACAGCTATAGAGCCGTCGGCTTTTTGGTAGTTTTCCATTACGGCAATTAAGCACCTTCCTATAGCAATGCCTGAGCCGTTTAATGTGTGCACAAAGCGAGGACGCCCTCCATCGCGCGGCCGGAAACGCGTGTTGATGCGGCGGGCTTGAAAATCCTCGCAATTGCTGCACGAACTGATCTCTCTGTATTTGCCTTGGGAGGGCAACCACACCTCGATATCGTATGTCTTGCTGGCGGCGAACCCCATATCGCCGCTGCACAGACATATGACTCTGTATGGAAGCTCCAAAAGCTGAAGCACCTTTTCCGCGTTGCGCGTCAACCCTTCGAGTTCGTCGTAGCTCTTTTCGGGATGGCATATTTTGACGAGCTCCACCTTGTCGAACTGGTGCTGGCGGAGCATCCCTCGCACGTCCCTGCCGTGGCTTCCAGCCTCGCGGCGAAAGCATGGGGTATAGGCGGTATAATAGATCGGAAGGCGATCTTCGCTCAAGATCTCGCCGGCGTGCATGTTAGTTAATGGGACTTCTGCTGTTGGAATGAGCCAAAGGTCATCGTCGGCACATTTGTATAACTCCTCGGCGAATTTGGGCAATTGTCCCGTTCCGCGCATAGTTGCAGTATTGACGAGAAAGGGAGGTTCAATCTCTATATAACCATGCTCAGCGGTGTGCAGATCGAGCATGAATTGAATTAAAGCCCTCTCCATCCTCGCCCCCATGCCCTTCAAGACAGTAAAACGACTCTGGGCGAGGTTGACACCGCGCTCAAAATCCAATATATCGAGGGCTGTTCCCAGGTCCCAGTGCGGTTTGGGCTCGAAGTAGAAATTGGGAGGATCGCCCCAGGTGCGCACGACCACGTTTTCCTCCTCGTCTCGCCCTATAGGAACAGAAGCGTGGATGCGGTTTGGAATCTGGAGGAGGAGGTTGTCTATTTTGTCTTGGATGGAAGAGATTTCCGCATCTAAATTGCCTATCTCTTCGTCCAGCTTTCGCAGCTCATCGAGTAATGCCGACGCATCCTTTCCCTCCCTCTTCAAGCTGCCTACGAGCTTCGACCCTTCGTTTCTGCGGGCCTTTAAGGCTTCTACTGCGGTCAATCTCTCTCTGCGTACGGTATCGAACTTCAGCAGTTCATCGAGAGGGAAGTTTGCCCCTCGATGTTTCAGCATCAAACGCACTTCTTCTTCGTTTTCGCGTATCCACTTGAGGTCAAGCACCGTCAAGCCTCCCCCGTTTTTGCACGGATCTGACTGAGCAAATCGGCCATCTCTATTGCGGCCACGGCGGCCTCCGCCCCCTTATTTCCGGCCTTGCTGCCCGCCCTTTGAAGCGCTTGTTCTAAATCGTCACAGGTGAGGACGCCGAACGATACAGGAACGCGGTGCCCTAAACCTACGTTGGCCAAGCCTTTGGACATCTCGGAGGCTATGTAATCGAAGTGGGGCGTATCTCCTCTGATCACCGCACCCAAGGCTACTATTGCGTCGTAGCGTCCTGAAAGTGCCAGTTCCTTAACCGTTAAAGGAAGTTCCCACGACCCTGGCGTCCAGTATACGTCTATGTTTTGATGGCTGACGCCATGGCGAATCAGAGCATCCTTGGCTCCCTCCAAGAGGCGGCCGGTTATGAGCTCGTTAAACCTCGATACCACTAAGGCAAAGCGATAGTCTTTCCCCAACAATTGACCTTGAACGACTCGCATCTTCTCACCATCCCCTATCGACGAATTCTTAACTTAACCGATAAAATCACGAATGTGCAAAAGGTGGCCCAATTTGTCTTGCTTAGTCCTGAGGTAATTTTGGTTGTAAGAGTTGGGTGGAATTTCGATGGGAACTCTGTCCACCACCTCGAGCCCATACCCCCTTAGACCAACGATCTTTTTGGGGTTATTCGTCATCAGGCGAATCTTGCGCAATCCAAGATGAACGAGGATCTGAGCACCTATCCCGTAATCGCGCAGATCTGGAGGGTAACCCAATGCCAGGTTTGCCTCCACTGTATCGAGCCCCTTCTCCTGAAGTTCGTAGGCCTTCAACTTTGGAAGCAGGCCTATGCCTCTACCTTCTTGGCGCATGTAAAGGAGCACTCCCACGCCCTCTTTTTCAATGAGCTCCATGGCCTTATGGAGCTGCTGGCCGCAATCGCACTTGAGAGAGCCGAAAACCTCTCCCGTGAGGCATTCGGAGTGCACTCTGACCAATATCGGCATCTCTGTCGTCAGGTCTCCTTTGACGAGCGCTATATGAAGCCGCTCCGGCGATTCGTCAAGTATAAAGCGATATGCGTGAGCCATAAAATCGCCGTAGATCGTGGGCAGATGGATGCTTGAAACCCTTTCAACCAGGCACTCCCTCTCATGACGATAGCGTATCAGTGCAGCAATAGTGACTATTTTAAGCCCATGTCTCTCCGCAAATTGGATCAGATCGGGGACCCTGGCCATAGTGCCGTCATCATTCATTATCTCACATATGACACCGGCGGGCTGCAAGCCGGCGAGACGTGCCAAGTCCACCGCAGCCTCCGTGTGCCCAGCTCGCTTCAACACTCCGCCCTTCCTGGCTACGAGCGGGAAGACGTGACCAGGGCGGCGGAAGTCGTCCGGACCGGCAGATGGATCGGCCAAGAGCCGGCACGTCAATGCTCGTTCGGCCGCCGAAATACCCGTAGTCGTCCCTTTAGCGGCATCGACCGTAATGGTGAAGGCTGTCCCATGGCGATCCGTATTGCGCGGCACCATGAAGTCGAGCTGAAGCTCGCGTGCCCTCTCTTGAGTTATCGGGGCACATATCAAGCCTCTGCCGTATTTGGCCATGAAGTTTATATCCTCAGGCCTCACTTTTTCTGCTGCCATGAGCAGGTCGCCCTCATTTTCCCTCTCTTCGTCATCCACCACGATTATCATTTTTCCCTGGCGGATATCTTCGAGGGCCTCGTCCACGCTACAGAATGTGTCCGTCGGTGACGTTAGTGTCAAAATCCTCCCCCCTTGCAAATTATCATATCCAACCGTAGCGAGAAAGCTTCTCCCATGTGAGGTGAGAACCGCTTTCGCCACTGCGGATGAAGCGTTCGATATATCTGCCGAGGATATCCGTTTCAATGTTGACCTGATCTCCCTCCCTCGCCTTACCGAGCGTGGTGCTTTCGAGCGTCACCGGTATGAGGCCTACAGAAAAGGCACCTCTTTCTATCTCTATCACGGTGAGGCTGACGCCATCTACGGCAACAGATCCCTTCGGCACGACATATCGAGAGATCTCTTCTTCTGCTTTTATCCACATAACCCTTGTACGCTTGCCGCTCACTACCCTTGAGATAACCCCCACGCCCTCCACGTGTCCTTGCACTATATGCCCGTCGAGGCGCGAAGAAGGCTTCAATGACCTCTCGAGATTCAGAAGCTCTCCAGGACACAGTAAGGAAAGTTTCGTCTTCTTAGCTGTCTCTTCCATCATCTCCGCTATAAAGACGTCCCCCTTAATTCCCACAACCGTAAGGCACGCCCCCGAGACAGCTACAGAACTGCCCAGTGCCATGTCCTTTGAAACTAAGGGAGCTTCAATCTCAAGCGCTATCGTCTCTCCCTCGCGCTTTATCGACTTGAGCTTTCCTACCTCTTCTATAATGCCGGTGAACATTTCGGCCCTACCTCCAACCATAGATCTCCGTCGAGGTTTTTTACCTCCCTTACCTTTCCTTCAAAAGCCCTCTCTATTGCGGCCGTTTCCAGATAGCCCAAGACTGGAAGGCCGTCACCCAGAAATTTCGGAGCCATAAAGATCTCGAACGAATCGACGAACCCTTCTCTGACGAAAGAGCTCCCTACATACGGCCCACCTTCAATCAGGAGGTAGCAGACCCCTCTGGATGCCAGGAAATCGAGTACATCGCTGAGCCTTGGGTGTCCTCTTTCGTCACGCGGCAGGACTACTACCTCGCCACCGGCATCCTCGAGTGCTCGCGCGCGCGCGCTGTCGCACCCTTCGGCCGCTATTATCAGGCAACCTCCGCCGTCGAGCACTTTAGCCCCTACGGGGGTGCGGAGATTGCTGTCGAGCACGACCTTCAAAGGGTTCCTTCCCTCTACATAGCGGACGGATAGCTCTGGATTATCGGATATCACCGTATTGACGCCCACGATGACGGCATCGCTCTCGCTTCTCAAGAGGTGAGCCACGCTCCTCGAGCGCAAATTCGTAACCCATCGGCTCTCGCCATTTTTGAGCGCAACCATGCCGTCCAAACTCACGGCGCACTTGAATGTGACCCAGGGGCGGCGCAGTTTTATCATCCTGAAGAAACCGCGGTTTGCCCACTTCGCTTCTTCCTCTAAAACGCCGACGGCGGTGCGAAGACCTGAAGTTTCGAGGATTTTCATACCGGAGCCGCTCACTGCGGGATTCGGATCGATTACGGCTGCCACCACTTCTGTTACGCCGGCTTCTACCAGACGAGGTGCGCATGGCGGCGTTTTGCCCCAGTGGGAGCACGGCTCAAGACTAATATAGGCTGTGCTGCCGGAGGCATCTTTCCCTGCCATATCGAGGGCCATGGCCTCTGCATGCGGGCTTCCGAAGGATCTGTGGTAGCCCCATCCAACTACAGACCCCTCTTTCACCAAAACACACCCTACCTTGGGGTTGGGACTGACCAAGCCTGTACCTCTTTCTGCCAGACTCAAGGCCATGCGCATAAAGTGTTCGTCAAGGCGCCTTCGAGAGTTCAGTATCCTTACCCTCCCTAAGTATCTTTATTATACGCTTGGCCAATGAGGGGCCGACGCCGGGCACGGCAGTCAACTGCTCTGGCTCGAGGTTCGATATCCTGACGACGCTTCCGAACATCGCCAAAAGCGCAGCAGCCCGCCTTTTGCCCACGCCAGGGATCTCTTCGAGAGCAGATCGCCGATATCGCTGATCTCGTCCGTGTCTATGACTGCTTACGGCAAAGCGGTGGGCTTCATCGCGCACGCGTTGCAGCAGCTTAAGGCCTGGGTCTTCACGCGAAAGACTGAGGGGCGCCCTCTTCCCTGGCAGGTAAAGTACCTCTTCTTCCTTTGCCAGCGCTACAACCGGCAAATTGTCGAGACCCAGTTTATGCAGAGCTTGGAGCGCAAATTGTAGCTGCACGGCTCCTCCGTCCACCAAAAGGAGCTGGGGCAACGCTTCTTCTTCGTCGAGGAGGCGCCTATATCGTCTGTAAACCACTTCTTCTATGCACCTGAAGTCGTCCACGCCCTCGACAGTGCGGATTCGAAACTTGCGGTACAGCGATGGATTTGCTATTCCCTGTTCGAAGACTACGAAGACGCCATAGGATTCGCGCCCGCTCAAATGAGATATGTCGCAGCCATCTATCCTCCACGGCAGGGCGGCGAGCTCCAGACGGCTTTGCAGAGCGGTCATTGCACACCAAGTATCTTTGTCGAGGTCCTCCGATAGAGAGTAGGACACTTTTTGCCGGCTCAACCGCCAAACAGCTCTAATCGCGTCGCGCATTCGCGCTGCTTCCTCGAAGGCCAAAGCTCTTACGGCCTTTTCCATTTTTGTCCTGAGCCTTTCGACCAACGGCAAGGCTTGACCGCGGAGGAGCATAATGATCTCATCCACCCTATCGTGGTAATCGGACTCAGAGCAAGCGCCAGTACACGGAGCCAAGCACTTACCGAGAAAATGGCGCAGACATGGCCTCTCTCGCGCAGGAATCTTTACAAGCGTTGCACCGCAGCTCCTCAAAGGAAAGTAGCGCTCTATCAAGCGCAACACCTGCCTCAATTCCGATACGCGCGTGTACGGGCCTATATATATAGACTCGTCATCTTCCTTGTGTCTGGTTATTATCAATCTTGGGAAGCGTTCGTTGGTTATTTTTACATAAGGATAACGCTCTCCCATCTTCAGCTCCACGTTGAAAAACGGCTGATATTGTTTTATCAGTTTCGCCTCTACCACAAGCGCCTCAGCCTCCGTCTCTGTCCGTATAAACGATATATCGCTTATGCTGTAGATCAGCTTACGCAACCGAGGCGAAGCTATTTGGGCGTGGCGAAAA
>CAYTKB010000039.1:0-14999 GCA_964438265.1 uncultured Acetomicrobium sp.
CGTGTGGCTCCAAACCCCACCGGCAGAAGTGAGAAAAGACCCGGAAGCCTGGGCCATGTGCTTCGGCGGTGCGTTAGAGGTGCGAGATTACGAACAACTCCTAAAGGGGGCGGGATTCGAGGCGATAGACATAAAGATCCTCTCTCCCTTCAATGCCGGCAGCGTCTCGATAAAGCCCTCCAGTGCCTTGATCGCGGCCAGAAAACCCAAAAAACCTGACGAGGCCGTAGAAATCCGACAAGCAAAGATAGAGGATCTCGCCGTTGTATTGCGGATCCTCGAGGCGGCCGACCTCCCCACCGACGGCGTCGCCGATTGGATAGACAATTTCATCGTAGCTCAAACGCATACGGGAATAGCTGGCATCGCCGGCATGGAAAGATACGGCGTTTACGCGCTTCTGCGCTCAGTGGTCGCACTCCCCAGGTGGCGCGGATGCGGCTTGGGGCGCCGACTGATAGATGCCCTCATGTCAAAGCTTCCTGAGAAAAGGCAGGTGTATCTATTGACGACTACGGCCAACGACTTCTTCCGTCACCTGGGCTTTGAGGAGATCTCGTGGGGCGAGTTGCCTAAGGAATTGCGAGCGTCTAAAGAGCTCCAAGGGGCATGTCCAAGATCTGCCACTGCCATGCGTTTGTCCTTGCCTTAGGATATCGCCGCCATAGATAGCACTCAACACATTCAACATACAATTGACACCGGCATGTGAGTGGGTAGAATTAACTTACCATAAAAACCAATCATGTTTGAGCTGCTCTTCAAGTTCTTCCAAAGAGGTGGTGATGCATGAGGAGAAAAATATAAAGCAAGACAAATTGAAAATGCTAACAAAGCCGCCATAAGGAAAAGACAAATCGCACATTTGCAAAAGGAGGAAGATGATGCGTAGCTTAAGAGTGACAATCATTTCGTTTCTGGTTTTCTTAAATCTTTTATTCGTCAAGCCGTCTACCTCTGCTGCTGAAGTAGCCGACAGCGTTTACCACAACGGGAATTTCTATACCGTAAGCGAACAGATACCCAAGGCAGAAGCCGTAGCCATCAAAGAAGGGAAGTTTATCTTCGTCGGCAGCAATGAGGAAGTAAAGGCTTACATCGGAAGCGACACTAAAGTCGTAGACCTCGAGGGGAAAACCGTCCTTCCCGGGCTCATCGAATCTCACATGCACTACGCTTCTTATGGCGCGCTACAGATGCAAATTCAAGCGCACTGGCGCCCGAAGGAAGAAATTCTCGAAGCCGTTAAAAAGGCCTACCCCTCGGCCAAGGAAAAGGGCGAGTGGATTTTGGGAAGAGGCTGGAACCAAGAGGTTTGGAACCCACCGCAATTCCCAACCCGCGCAGAGCTCGATGCAATAGCCCCAGACGTGCCGGTCTATTTAGTGCGCACCTGTGGGCACGCCGCCTGGGTCAACAGCAAAGCGCTCGAAGTGGCCGGGATCACCGTTGATACTCCGGATCCAGAGGGCGGTGAAATTTATCGCGATGAAAAAGGCCAACCTACCGGGATTCTCACCGATACGGCAATGAAGTTAGTGAGCCAAAAAATCCCGCCCCTCACAAAAGACCAGCAGAGGAGAGCGCTGCTTGCGGCCCAAGAAAACCTGCTTTCCTACGGCATTACGACCGCCAATGATATGGGAACGAGTATCGAGACATTTAATCTGATGAAAGAGCTATACGAAGAGGGTAAGCTCAAGATCCGTATCTATGCCTATGGCGCGTCGGGCAGTTACGGTAAAGCCGATGCCGCGTCGTATGCTCCGTTTTTAGAGATGGGTCCGCAAAAGGAGCTTTACGACGACCGCCTGACGTTGGGCGGCTTAAAGTTCTACGCCGACGGATCCTTAGGCGCTCGCAGTGCATGGTTAAAGGAAGAATATTCAGACCGTCCGGGGCATCTCGGTAACCCCCGCGAAACCGATGAATCGCTTTACGCCATGGTGCTTGCCGCCCGTAAGGCGGGCTTTCAGGCCGCAACCCATGCTATAGGCGACGCCGCCAATCACCAAGTTTTAAATGTTTATGAGAGGGTTCTCAACGAAATCCCCGAGCCAAGGGACCATCGTTTTAGGATCGAACACGCGCAGGTCATTTCGCTTGAAGATATACCGCGCTTTGCATCGCTCGGAGTCCTGCCGAGCATGCAGACGTGCCACGCCACATCCGATAAAAACATGGCAGAATCCCGCGTAGGCCCCGAAAGGATCAAGGGCGCTTACGCCTGGCGCAAATTGATAAATGCCGGCTCGATCATTCCAAACGGCACAGACGCGCCGGTCGAACTCGTTAACCCCTATCAAAACCTCTTCGCTGCCGTAACGAGAATGGACACAGAAGGACAACCCCAAGGCGGTTGGTACCCCGAGGAAAAGATGACCCGCGAAGAGGCTCTGAAATCTTATACCATATGGGGAGCTTACGCCGACTTCAAAGAAGCTACTTTGGGCTCCATAGAAAAGGGCAAATGGGCCGACTTCGTCGTCATAGACAAGGATTACATGAGCTGCCCGGAAATGGAGATAAAAGATATTAACGCGCTCCTCACCGTCGTAGCCGGCGAAGCGCTCTATTCTCGATAAGGCTTCGCTTTCGTTAGCCCTCGGCGATTGCGAAAAACACCGAGGGCTAACGAAAGCCACTCGTGAAGACGAACAAAAATGTTAACTTCTGATATTGCGATCAAGTGTGCCAAGTTGAACGGCAACGGAAACGACTTTATAGTAATCGACAACCGAAGCTCGCGTTGGACCGCACCGGAGCTTTCGAGGATCAGCCGATCCCTCTGTAGGCGCCGCGAGGCCTTGGGGGCCGATGGGATACTGGCCATGGAATTTTCCTCGAGGCTTAATTTCAGGATGCGCCTCTTCAACTCCGACGGCTCCGAGGGGGAAATGTGCGGCAACGGCGCCAGGTGTATCGCCAGATATGCCTTCGAAACTGGGATAGCCCCGCGCGAGATGGCCTTTGAAACGCTCGCCGGAGACGTGAAGGCCTGCGTCGATCCCCCTATGGTAGCGCTCATAATGCCCGAGATGGACTTAAGCCGGGCCATCCTCGACGAGGCGCTCGAAGTGGCGGGCCTAAGGCTGCGCTATCACTTTGTAGCAGTCGGAGTTCCCCACGTCGTGGTTTTCTTGGACGATCTTTCAAGGAGGACGATGGAGGAACTGACCCGGTTAGGAAGAGAGATACGCTATAGGATGGATCTCTTCCCTCAAGGGACCAACGTAAACTTTGTGGCCGTCGAGAGGGAAGGGCTTTGCTGCATAACCTACGAAAGAGGTGTCGAAGATATCACCTCCTCATGCGGCACCGGCTCTGTGGCCAGCGCCATAATATCCCACCTTCTCGGCAAAAGCGGCGAAAAAACAGATGTCCGCAACCCAGGAGGGATAAATACAGTTTCTCTCTCCTTTTTAGAGAAAGGCCGCGTGCTCCCGGCGCTTGCCGGCAAGACCGCTTTTATAGCTCAGCTTGAGGTCTTCGAAGAAGCCTTGACGGACATTTTTTAAGCCGTTGACTCCGACTGTCGAATGAGGTGGAGCTTTTGCGCCGGCTATTGATCATTGAAACGAAAGATGGGGGTAGGAAAATGATACTGGTAACCGGAGGCGCGGGTTATATAGGAAGCCACGTAGTGCTGTCTCTGCGCGAAATGGGCCACGAAGTAGTCGTATTGGACGACCTGAGCCGCGGACATGAGGACTTGATCTTTTCGCCCAACTTCGTGCAGTGCGATATCCGCGACCGTGAAGCGGTAGGCAAGGTTTTCGCTCGCTTTCCAGTAGAAGCGGTCCTCCATTTCGCCGCCAGAAGCCTCGTGGGCGAATCGATGCGAGAGCCTGAAGCCTATTACGATGTGAACGTAAACGGGACGCTTTCGCTCCTGTCTGTCATGCGGGACTGCGGCGTGAATGCCCTGGTCTTTTCCTCCTCCGCTGCGGTTTATGGAGAGCCGGAGCGAACGCCCATATCGGAAGAAGACGAACTGCGCCCTACCAACGTCTACGGAGAAACCAAACTCTTCATAGAGTCGATGCTGCGCCGTTACCACGAAGCATACGGTCTCAACAGCGTTTCACTCAGATACTTCAACGCGGCGGGGGCCGACCCCGAAGGCCGAAGCGGCGAGGATCACGATCCCGAGACGCACCTCATCCCCTTGGTATTGGACGTGGCGTTGGGACGCAGGAAGGAGATCACGATCTTCGGCACGGATTACCCAACGCCCGATGGCAGCTGCATTCGCGACTACATCCACGTCACGGACCTCGCCTCCGCGCACGTCCTCGCCCTAAAAAGCCTTATCCAGGGCAAGGCTTGCTGTTTCGCCTACAACTTGGGCAACGGCATGGGGTATTCCGTCAAGGAGGTTATAGACGTGGCGAGGCGCGTTACGGGTAAGCCCATACCGGCGAGCGCTGGCCCCAGGCGGCCCGGCGATCCGGCGGTGTTAGTAGCCTCGTCAGATAGGGCGCAAAAAGATCTAGGCTGGCGAAGGGCTCACCCAGAGCTCGAAGAGATCGTCGCGACTGCCTGGAAGTGGCACCGTCGCAGGTTCAGCCGATGAGAAAGAACTCCTTTGGGACTCCTTCCGTTAGACAAATGGGGCCATCGGCCGTTATCAAATAATCGTCCTCCAGGCGCAACCCCCCTCGTCCCTTAACGTAAACCCCCGGCTCGACGGTCACCACGTCACCTTCTTTGAGGACGTCGTCGGAACTGGGCGAAAGCCGAGGAGCTTCGTGCAACTCGAGCCCTATGCCGTGGCCGAGGCCGTGGGTGAAATATGCGCCAAAACCGGCCTTTTGTATAACGGCTCGCGCAGCAGCATCGACATCCCTGGCGGCTACGTTCGGCTTCATCACTTCGAGTGCCGCCTTTTGCGCCTCAGAGAGCAAATTATGAACGTCGTAGGCCCAGGCATAGCGCCTCTTGGCCGCCACATTGCGCGTTATGTCACACACGTAACCCTCGTATCTAGCTCCGTAGTCCAAGGTAAGCCATTCGCCCGGCATCAGGCGCCTGTCGGTGGGGGCGCCATGGGGGAGGGCGCTTCGTTCTCCCGAAGCTACGATGAATTCGTGGCTTTTCCACCCTCCCTCCGCCCCGTTCATACGCAGACGAAACTCCAAAAGCGCAGAAAGCTTCACTTCTGCATCGCCAGGCCCGAAGGAGTCGAGGGCTTCCTCCAGCGCAGATGCGGCAAAGGCAGCAGCCTTTCTGATGCAAGACACCTCAAGCTCATCCTTGCACCGTCGAAGCGACGGGATGGCGGACGAGGAATCGACCCATTTCACATCTATATGCTCGAGCTTCTTGAATAGGGCAAAGCTTATGCGCTCTCCCTCGAAGCCGACGCGGCGCAATCGCCTTGCCTCCATGAGATCCTTCAATACTTCCAGGGTTTGCTTTTGACCCTGATCTACCACCTTAAAACGCGACTGCTCCTCGGCTTGAAGTGTGTATCGCCCATCGGTGATCAAAATCTCCTCGTCGTGGGTGATGAGGAGGGTGGCGCTTGAACCGCGAAACCCAGATATGTAGTAGGCCCCCTCCCAATTGGACCCCTCCGTCACGAAGAGCACAAAGCCGTCTAAGACTTGATCGCGAAGCTGCGCCCGCAAACCTTCGAGGCGCTCGGCCGTATGCCAGTATGTCATGCTCTTTCACCACCAGGAAGCTCAAGCAACCGCCACAACTCCTCCTGTGCCGGCTCTTCTTCCACATATGCTTCATCTGTAACGCAGCCGACGGCGGACGCCTCTATCCCCTGCGCCCTCAGGCTCGCTATCGCCTCGTCAGCGCACTCCGGTGGCAAGACCGCAAGGAGCGCCCCGGAAGATATAAGGCGCAACGGATCGAAGCCGAGGAGGGGTGCGACCTTGGCCGTTATAGGATGAACCGGCACGGCGCCGTCGTTTATTTCGGCGGCACGGCGAGCGGTGCGCAGCACCTCCTGAAGGGCGCCCCGAAAACCCCCCTCTGTAGGATCGTGCATGAAGCGCGCCGTATCTCTCAAGAGACGGGATTCAGGAAGGACAGAGAGCCCTTCCTTCCAGCGCAACACCTCCGCCATCTCTTCATCGCCCAAGATCTCCCTTAAAAGATCGGGCCTGTCGCTTGCCAATATCGTCATACCCTCGAGGCCAACATGCTTTGTGACGATGATGACGTCGCGAGGCTTTATTGACTCCGCTCTGAGGACCCTTCTGCCTTGGCCCAACATGGTGCCCACAATCACCGGTTTTTCATACCCCATGCCGAACTCTGTATGTCCACCGACTATGGCCACACCGATCTCGCGGCACGCTTCATCCATCTCCCTCATAAGAAGCGCGATATCACCCTCGTCGCCATAGGATGGAAATATCAACGTGGCCAGAAAATATACCGGTTCTCCCCCTTTGGCGGCGATGTCGTTGGCGTTCACGTGCACTAAAAGCCTACCGGCCCCGGCCTTGGCCCCTACGATCGGGTCGGACGCCGCCAGCAGAAACCTACCGGCCGGCCAGCCTATAACAGCCGCGTCCTCACCTACAGAGGGACCAATCATCACCTCTTGCCTCTCAAAACCACGCAACCCCAACACCAATCTTTCCAAGACCGGAGGCGGTAGCTTGCCGACACGGCCCCTTTTTGCGTCCATGACCTATCCCTCTTTCTTTGGAATGCTATAGATGCAGCCGCAATACTTTTGCCTGTAAAGTCCAAGGCGACGGCTCTCTTCGGCGGAGAGGGCGAAGCCTCCCCCTTTCCGCCAGATTCGGCCCACCCACTCGATCCCCGTCGCCCGACAAAGCGCACGCCCGAGGGCGTTTATCATATCGGGGTCTTTGTGGGGGCTTATCGTAAGACTCGTCGCCATCGCATCACATCGTCTTTCGAGGGCTTCCGCAAGGGCAGATTCGAGCTGCAAGGCAAAGCAAAGGGCGCACCTCTTCCCGCCCTCGGGCTCTTCAGCCAAATGCCGAGTTCCTTCAAACCACGCCTCCGGCTCGTAAGGCACAAAGACGACGGAGCCGCCCATTTCGCGGGCCAACCTCTCTACGGCTTCACGCCTTTTTCTGTATTCGTCCACCGGGTGGATATTGGAACCGTAGAAATATCCTACGACCTCCAACCCTTCATCGACGAGAACTTTCCAGGGGACGGTGGCATCGGGCGCGCAACATATGTGCAGAAGCGCCTTCTTCGCGGTCACTGTGCCTCTTGAGCCTCGACGCGGGCTGCAAAGATCAAATATCCGGTGTGCCCCACCATCATATCCTCGGGGCGCAACCTTTCGGGGTCCGTCTTCCAATATCTGTGCATTACCTCGATAACCTGGATATCTGCGAAACGTCGTTCTTTCAGCGCGGCCATCGCTCGCTGCACCTGATTCGTTGTGGGCAGGATCATGCCGAGCCTGCGACCAGGTGCCAAAGCTAAAATCGCATGATGAAGATAGTTCCACGGGTCTGGCAGGTCGAGAAAGACAGCGTCCGCTTCCCGTTCGTCGAAGCCCTCAGCTATATCGCGCACCTTGAATGTCACCCTGTGGGCGACCTTCCAGAGCTCACAATTTTCTTCGGCGAGCTTCGAGAACTCGCCCCTCCTGTCATAGGATATGACCCTTCCCCCGTCTCCCACGAAATGAGCAAGGGTTACCGTCAGGCTCCCTGAACCAGTGCCGCACTCCACGACGGTAGCCCCAGGAAAAATGTCCAAATAGAGGAGGATGAAGCCCGTCTCTTTGGGAAATACTATCTGAGTCTTGCGCTTGAGCTTTCTGGTGTATTCCCCGAGCATTGGCTTAAGTATATAAAACGGATGGCCGGTATGGGTCATGACGGCCTTGCCGTAATCGGAAGCCAATATGTCATCATGACCGATGACCCCCACGTGAGAGCCCAACCTCCTGCCGGGGACCAAAGAGAGCAAGAATCCGTCTTCGAGCTTTGAGGACCAAAGATATACTATATCGCCGGCTTTAAGCAAAATGACCACCCCATAATATTGCAACTCTCAAGGCATTATAGCGCATCGTCTTCGGCGTGGAGGTCGTAGATCTCGGCCATCTCTTTATGTAGCGCCCTAAAGATGTCAAGCATTTTGGGGCTGAAGGCACCGGGTCGCAGGCGTTCGTCCCCCTCAAGGATTATCCGGCAGGCTCTCTCGTGGTCAAAGGGGGGCTTATAGGCCCTCTTCGACCGCAAGGCGTCGTAGACGTCAGCTATGGCCACCACCTGCGCCTCCCACGGTATCTCTTCACCCGATAGGCCGTAAGGATAACCGCCTCCGTCGTATCGCTCGTGGTGGTGAAGGCATATCGTCCTGGCTACGGTAAGCCATTGAGAAGGGCCTATAATCTCAGCCCCCCAGATGGTATGGCGCTTGACGATCTCGAACTCCTCCGCGGACAGCGGGCCTGGTTTGGTCAATATGCGGAGCGGAACCTTGACCTTCCCTATGTCGTGAAGTTTGGAAAAACGGCCTATCATCTCTATCTCCTCGGGAGAGCGCCCGAGGGTCTTCGCCAAGAGGGTAGAGTAAGCGCCCATCCTCTCCAAGTGCTCAGCCGTCTCGTCGTGATAATACGCCGTAGCGACCTGAAGTCTCGACGCCATATAGTAATACGACTCGCGCAATTCCTCCTGAGCCTCAAAGGAAGCTAAGAGTCCTAATACGGCCAAAGCGATGGGAGAAATCATCTCAACGAGCTCGCTATCCGCGGTGCGGCATTCTTCGAAGCAGACCTTAAGCCCTCCTACGCATTTTCCGCCATGCATCAACGACAGGTTCAACTCGCTTCTTACGGCGGGATGAGCTGAGGTATAGCGTTCCGCCGACGCGGCATCCTCGACCCATATAGGTCGCATCTCCTCCAACGCCTGAGCCACCGAGGACTCTTTGGCCGGTATTTTATCGATCGTCAATCCATCCGCGCCGAAACCGCTCCATGTGAAGACGCGCACCTCTTCGCCTTCGAGGCGACTTATGATCACGCCGAAGGCATCGCAGGCAGAGCGAACCACCTCGGCGATGCTCCGCAGATTCTCCTTGATATCGACTCCACCGGTCGCTAAATGCGTCGCTTCGAGCGCCCTTCGCCATGCCTCTTCTCTTCGCCTCAAGAGCTCGTTTGCCTCGGTCAGGGAGTCGTTTACCGCCTTTACTTCCTCGCTATATGCGGCGAGCTCCTCCTGTTGGGCCGTCATAACCTCGAGGGCTTCAGCCAAACCCTCGATGAAGTTTTGCAACTCTTCTACTACTACGGCACCGGAATGCCTTTCGCTTATGCGCTCGCTTATCCGCACAGACAGCTCCTCCGTCTTTCCGGCAATGTCGAGGGGGTCGCTGCTCCTCAAGGCTTGTCCGAAGGCTTTGGCCAGGGCTGCGATTTCAAAGAGCGGAAAGAAGAGGCTCCGTCTCAAAAAGCGCCATAAGGAAAACAAGAGCAAGGCTAAGCTTGAGGCAGCGACTACGAAGGGGAAGGCAAGCCTGACGAGCCATAAAAAGAGCCCGCTAAAAGGGACCACGGAGATCAAGACCAAGCCGTTCCCCACGGTTTTTGCCTTCAACAAGAGGTGTTCCCCTCCCGCAGGGCAAAATTGTCTCCAACTCCCGCCTTCCAATACACCCATAGGGACTGCTCCTCTCATGGCGAGCGCCTCGGTGGCTTTGGCTTGATGAACCCACAAGACGCGGCCCTTCTGGTCGACGATGGCCAAATGGAATCTGAAGGGGAGATCAAAGCGCTGGAGGTTCCCGAGAAGCTCGGCAGGGTCAACCCCTATGATGAACTCGTCAAGCGGCGTCTGAAACGAACGAACCAAAAGGACGCGCCCATCGGAAGAGATCAGGTCCGTGGCCTGCCACTCCTCCGCGAAGAGCGACTGGGGTAGATGCAAGACCGCAGGCAGATACCCCCTGTAAACGCGACCGACGAGCCGTCCGTTGGTCGATAGGAGCAACCGCACCTCAGGGAGCACATGCAAAGGCAAATCCCCATCCTCATGAAGGAGGGAGACCATGTCTTCCACCCTCGACAGCAGGGCTTCAGAGTTGGAAAGGGCGAGCATCCCCGTGGCTTCCATCGCCTCCTCCGCTGCGACGCCGAACCGCCTGACAGTGGTATAGAGCGAAAAGGCGAAGGCTAAAGATAGGACGATTAAAGACGCACAAAGGGTGATGCGCATCAGGCGCCGTAAGCTCATGGCGAGAGGACCTCCGAGAGGCGCCAGCGCCTCTTTGAAATCTCCTGAAGATAGAGAGAAGGGTGACCATCGCCGTTTTCGTCCACTACAAAGGGGCCATTTATGCCACCGACGCTGCGGATCTCGCTGAGTCCTTTCGTTATGCCGTCTCTGTCGATTCCTCCTCTGCTTATAGCCTCGTCGAGCATGGCTACGGCGTCATAGGCCAAAGTAAGAGGGAATGGGTCCAATTCGTCTCCATATAATCTCCTAACGTATCGGATGAAGGGATGCGAGGTCTCCAACGCGTCCGGCCGCCAAGAGGCGATCGTGCGTACGCCCTCGCCCATCGACCCGACGATTTCAGCGAAGCGCGCCGTAGCACCCCAGCTTGCCATCCAAATGGGCATGTCGAGGTAAAGATAGCGCAATTGCCTCACGATGACGGCCGCCGAAAAGTCCGGCAGCGCTAAAACGGCCGCCTCGGTTTCCATTATCTCAGCCAAGGCAGAAAAGAGCGCCTCTCTGCTCACCCCGCCGTCAGCGCTCAAGTATACATACGGCCGCACGCCACCCATGCCAGTTGTTAGTGCATCGAGGAACGACACCACGTATATGGGATTTTGTGCCGAAGCAAAGATGACGTAGCGCGAAACGGATTTACGCAACATTTCGCCCATGACAAAAGCTTCGTCCGTTCCGCTGTGAGGGCGAAAGAGGTTATCCTCTTCGGCCAACGCCTGCGAAAGCGCGCCCACCGATATGACGGAAAGCCCAGCTTTGTCCGCAGCCTTCTGAAGGCGCGAGGCATAAGTGGATGTGGAGGCGCCCACGATGACGACGGCACCAGAATCGACGGCTTCTGTTACGCCGGCATCAACGTCGTCGGCCTTTATGACAACGGGGTGGTATTTGGGGACAAAGGACCGTTCGTTAAAGTAATCGAAGGCCCAAAGGAGGGATTGTGTCAGTGAAAGGCCTAAGGAGGCACCGACACCAGAAGCCGGGAAGAGGACGGCCACAGTCACGCTCTTCCATGGCCGAGCGACGAAAACGACCCCCACCGATATCAGCGCCGTCAGAAGCAATACAACTAAGGCCTTTCGCATGTTTTACCAACTTTCACTCCTGCAATTTACCTCGACAAACGTTGCTTTTGAGTTATGAGCTCGACAACGGCCTCGACCAAGTGCTCCACGGAAAGTCCCATTGCGGAGAGGACTTCAGGGGCAGCGCCCGAATCGCCATAACGATGAACGCCCAAGGTCTTAAA
This sequence comes from uncultured Acetomicrobium sp., assembly GCA_964438265.1. Lineage (GTDB taxonomy): Bacteria > Synergistota > Synergistia > Synergistales > Thermosynergistaceae > Thermosynergistes. The sequence goes on from CAYTKB010000039.1 coordinate 11,458, forward strand.
GAGCGGAGGGGTTATGCCCATCTCGGTGAGACGTAACGCCACGAGCGACCCCATGCCGCTTCTTACATGGTGATCCTCATAGGTTACAACAAGTCCCGTCTTTGCGGCATCTGCAAGCGCCGAATCGTCTAGCTCAAGCGGGCACGATACGCTATAAACCTTGACGTTGTAGCCGGAGGCGCGCAACCTCTCCCACACCTCGACGGCCCTGTAGACCATAGCCCCCATAGCGAGGATCGCCCCATCGGAGCCCTCGCGCAACAGCTCCATGGCGCCGTAGCGGAAGGCATAGTCGCCTGCGAAAAACGGCGACCCGTCCTCTCGCACGACGACGGGCACTTTGCTGCGCCCCATGGCGACGCAGACATTGCCGCCGGTCGAAAGGGCCCAGCGCACGGCCCGATCCGTCTGGTTGGGATCGGCCGGAACGACGAGCCTCCAGCCGAAGGTATTGCGCAGCAGGCCAACGTAGTCTATACATTGGTGCGTAGCGCCGTCTTCGCCTACGTCCAATCCTACATGGGTCAAAAAGAGTTTCAAGTTCGCCCCGTTTATATCGTTCAGGCGCTGTTGGTTGTAGGCTTCGCCTAAGCCGAAGACGCCGAAATCTGCAAAGCAGCTCACCACGCCGGCGCAAGACGCAGCGCCAGATGCCGTTGCAGTGGCGTGCTCTTGAATGCCTGCCTCGATGAACCAATCAGGGTACCTCTTTGCGAACTCCTCCGTCTTCACCGAGCCGGCGAGGTCGCAGTCAAAGACCAAGATGGGCGCACGGCCTACCTTGCCATAATTTAAAGAGCCGATATCGACCAAGGCGTTGCCGAAGGCGGATCTATTATCCAGTTTCTCTCCGGCGGCATAGGTGCGCGGCTCCCCTGTGTCGATCGCAGCTACCGGGGAAGGGATGCGTCTCTTTTTGGGCAAGGGGCCGCGGCGCGCCGCGAGCGCCCTCTCCAACAGCTCTGGAGAGCCACCCAGTTCCTCCATGGCTTTTATATATAAATCTTTGGTGACGGCCTTCCCATGAAACTCAGGGGTGCCCTCCATGAAGGAGACGCCCTTGCCCATAAGCGTATGGCACAGGATGGCAGAAGGTCTCCCGTCGAAGACAGCGCTGCGAAGCGCCCTGTAGATGGCATCGACATCGTGGCCATCGCACTCATAGACGAGCCAGCCATCGGCTTTCCACAAAGCCGCTACATCGGCCGGCATAATCTCCTCCACTCGCCCAGATATCTGGATATGATTATAATCTACAAGGGCAGTGATCGAGCTTAACTTTTCCTTATTAGCGATGCGCCTCGCCTCGGCCACCTGTCCCTTCACCTGTTCGCCATCGCCCATAAGGACGTAGACGTGATTTTTTGCCTCCCTGGCCTTCATGGCGAGAGCAAAACCCACACCCGCGGCAAGGCCCTGACCTAAATTACCCGTCCCCCAATCTATGCCAGGGCATCCCCTCTCCACATGTCCCTCAAAAGGACTGCCGGCGCGCCTGAAATTTCCCAATAGCTCTTCGGGGGAGAAGAAGCCATAGTATGCCAACGCCGCATATACCCCGGGTGACGTGTGGCCATGGCTTATTACGACGAAGTCACGATCTAACGAGTTGGCATTGTGAGGGCGCAAGCTGGAGACGGCGTAGGTCACCAAATACATCTCCATACTGGAGAGCGATCCTGCGGGATGCCCGCTGTTGGCAGCTGTGGTCATGGTTAAAACCCATTGCCTCGCCAAGCGCGCAGCTCCGCTGAACTCGGCAATATCACCTTCCAAAAGCCTCTCTTTGGGGAAGCCCTCCAACAGCGATAGTTTGTTAACCACGATGACGAACCCCTCTTTTCTTATATTATTCAACTTTGACAGCAAGATAAAAGTCCATCTGACCTACTCACGTAGGGAACTCCACGATGAAGGAAACGCCCTCAACCTGATTTGTCAGTCGAGACGAGAAAAAGCTTCCCTTGCCAACTACCATTGCGATGCGCGCCTTCCCCTTGCTTGCAGCCTCGGCGAAGTGTCCCAGATAGGAGATGCCAGAGGTGAGCGATCCGCCACAAGAGATGAAACCGGGGGTGCCGTGGCGCTTTACAAAACCCTCCACCTCTCCTCTCTCGATTTCCCCCCTCATCGAAGCCAAAGCTGCGATCATTTTAACACTATCTTCCGCTGGATCGCCAAGCCCGAGCGGGGCGCATATTTCAGGATTACTCAAACATACGGCGTATTTATCCACCGACGACGCAGAAAGCCCTGCCTTATCGAGCGGGTCGAAGACCAGGTGCGAGACGAGCACCCTCGGTGAAGATCCCACGCCTATAGGAAGCTTGCCGACGGCGTCTAGGCGCAAAACTGGAGACCTCCCGCCCGCCGGCACTAAGAGAATGGCGACGCCTCCGATGCAATCACCCGCCATTGGCAATCCCTTTTTGCGCAGCTCAAAGCTGCTACGGCGGAGGTCGGAGAGGGAGCTGCTGGCTACGATAGCCGCATTGCGCCGCAGACCACAGGCAACCTGAGCGGCGCCGACTATCACACCGGCAGCTGGACCAGCTCCGGAGGCCCTGATATCGCAGCCGCTGGCGTTGCTGCAACCTAGCGCTTCAGCACAAGCTCGGGCAAAGCCGCCGCATCCTCTGGTGACCTCGTCTCCGGCGGCGCACATGGAAGATTCGATCGCGTAATCCAAATCATCGGGCGAAAGGCCTGCGGCGGACAGCAAGTGCAGGAGAGCCAATACACCGATAGCCTTGCAAGAGAGATTTTCAAGCAAAAGAAGTGGGGAAAGAAAGGAGTCGCCGCCATCACGGACGCATCCTGCCACCTCGCCATGACAGCGAATTGGAAGAGCTCCCTTTCGAACCCTTTCTTCTATTGCTGCCGCCTGACACCCATCCCTGAGCTTAGCCAGCAGATTTACGCTCATTAGCGGATGAGCAGCGAGCCTCTCGAAAGCGCGCCGCGCAAACGCCTCCTCCAGAGAGACGAAACCGAAGGAATCGCACATCTTTAGGAGGGCCAAAAACTCCTCCTGAGGCATAATTTCCCCGAACTTGCCCCGCCGGCCTGCGTCACAGATGGGGTTTTCGCGCCAGGGATGCGGATGTAGCGCCAACGCCTCGAGATCTATGCCGCCTATGCACGCTTGATTGGGAGCATAGGCACAAACCTGATCGTAATCCCATACCGCATCTCCTATAGGGCAATTATCTCCTTCGACGAGATCCGGCACATGGGCGAGGCAGAAGGCAAACCCCGCCACCTCTACGTCGCTCATGGATCGCGGCGGCCGGATCGCTCCCTCACCCTCCTTACGGCATCTGCCGCGCTCCTTGTTTGTTTGGCAATTTGGATTAGTAGTTCTCCGCCTTGATCTCGAAGTACGCCCTGGGGTGGGCGCAGACCGGGCAGACCTGGGGGGCTTCCTTGCCCACGTGCAGATGGCCGCAGTTGCGGCAGACCCACACGGGCTCGCAGCAGTCGCAGTCGGTGGAGAAGACGGTGTTGTTCCTGACGCTCTCCAGCAGAATCTGATAGCGCTC
>CAYTKB010000040.1:0-8193 GCA_964438265.1 uncultured Acetomicrobium sp.
GCTATCATGACACAGCAAGAAAACAGTCCGTCGCTCCTAAATCGAGCATAAAAAAATCCCGACACGGCACAAACCCAGTCGGGACAAGGAATGGTGGCGAGACCCGGAATTGAACCGGGGACACGCGGATTTTCAGTCCGCTGCTCTACCTACTGAGCTATCTCGCCATCGCGAAACCTAAAATGGCGGGGCTGACGGGACTTGAACCCGCGACTTCTGGCGTGACAGGCCAGCGCTCTGACCAGCTGAGCTACAGCCCCAACCCTACTTTTATTGGTGGGCGGAATAGGGTTCGAACCTATGACCCCCTGCGTGTAAGGCAGGTGCTCTACCCCTGAGCTATCCGCCCAACGTAGCTAAAGTATATCCGCCACCCAAAACAATGTCAACAGCTCTGAGAGAGGGTTAAAGGTCTGGAAAGGGAGAAAGACGCAAGAGGGAAGATATCTCCTCTTCCGAATAGAGCCTACCCATGTCGATACCGGGGCATCTCCTGGCTTGGGCCTGCCAAATTTTTCTGCTCGTCAAAATAGAGGGCCAGAACGGATACAAAGCACATTGGATCGGACGAACCGGATAGATGGAGCAACTATCGTCTTGAGGGTTTAAGAACACACAATCGCCATTGGGGCGCTCACGTAAACTATGGCGCCCCAAACGACTAACGACGTAAAGCCCGAAGAATTCCTCCTCCGAGATGCCCAAATAATCGGATATCTTTTTGCCTTCCTCGGAAGAAAACCAGACAGCCCCAGGCTCTCCGCGGCAACAGCGGCCGCAGCGTATGCACTCAAACTTCAAGCCTTCGCGCCACCAAGGTTTGTCTTCAGCTCCTCGTAAAGGAGGCGCCACAAGCCTACGCCTCCTCCCTCGGCAAGCTGGGTCGCGGCCATTTCCCAAGATAGATCCTCCAACGGGCCGAAGGGGCGACCGGAAGCACCCCCAAGGCCTCTAACTCCATCGCGCATGTCCTTCCACAACATCCCTAATAGGAGTCCCTCAAATTGCTGACATGTCTTTTTAAGGCGTTCTTCTTCCGAAGGGCTATCGCCCGTCAAAAAAGAGGAACCGACACCGCTAACGATCACATGACCACCAGCTCTCCGTGCAAGGCTCCGGCCTGATCTATAGCCTGAAGGATCGTGATGATGTCCCTCGGCGTAGCCCCTATAGCATTCATGGCCTTAACCAATTCATCCACAGTGGATGAGGCCGGCAGAGAGACGAGCTGCTCTGCTCCCTCGGTAACGGCAACACCGGTGCGCGGCACAACTGCCGTTACTCCTGTGCCAAAGGGTTCAGGCTGCACCACCTCTGGGGCTTCTACCACGCGTACAGTCAGGTTTCCGTGAGCAACGGTGACAGCGCTGATGCCCACCTGGCCGCCCATCACCACAGTGCCAGTGCGCTCATTGACTACCACCCTGCCAGGGACATCGGGGGTAACCTCGAGCTGTTCCACCTGGGCAATAAAGGCAGTTGGATTGGTAGTATATCGCGGCGGGACTGCAATCTCCACGCGTCCGGCATCGGCAGGGCGCGCAACGCCGCCATATCGCTCGTTTATAGCATTTGCGATCCGCTGGGCTGTCGTGAAGTCGGGCTCCTCAAGGAGCAGCGAGATCCAGTTGCTTTGGACGAAATCCATAGAGACGTCACGCTCAACTATGGCACCGCCCGGGATACGGCCCGTAGTGGTCACATTTTTCGTGACCCTCGCAGCGGCACCGCCCGCGACGAAACCACCCACAGTGACGGGCCCCTGCGCCACGGCATACACTTTGCCGTCAGCAGCCTGCAGCGGAGTCTGAAGCAACACACCACCTTCAAGGCTCTTTGCATCGCCCATAGCGCTCACCACTACATCCACGGTCTGTCCTTGACGCACAAAGGGCGAAAGCTGCGCTGTGGCGGTGACTACAGCTGCATTCCTGGAGCGAATCATCTTTTCGTCCGTAGATATGCCGAAGCTCGTAACCATGTTGCGCATCATGCGAAGTGCCAGTTGGCTCCTATCACCAGTCCCCTGGAGGCCGACGACCAATCCCAAACCGGTGAGCTGGTTCGATCTGACCCCTTCCACATGAGCCAGCTCTTTAATGCGAACAGTAGGATGAACAGCAGCCGAAGCGAACGGCACTGCAAAAAGCGCCGCCGACATAAAAACGATCAATGCGATCACAAGTCGTCTCATTTCCCTCTCCCCTTAAAATATGGCTTGTAGCAGTTGCGTAAGCAATCCGGGGCGCTGAACACGGCTCAATGTACCCTTTCCTTCGACAAAAAGCTCGGCATTTGCTACGTTATCACTTCCTATTGTATTGTCAGGGGTGACATCTTGAGGGCGTATAACGCCGCGTAAGTGCAGTTTCAACGTCTCTGTATTCGTGCGGATGTCTCTCACACCCTCTATCACCAGATTGCCGGTTGGCAAAACTTCCGTCACTAAGCATGTTATCTGCGTCTGCAGTCTATGGGTACGCTCCGTGGACGCGTCGGCTTCCATATCGCTGGTGGAGCTTGTGCCAAAACCCCTTATAAAGTCAAGTATCCCAGTCCCGTCGTCTACCTGGTGATTGTTATCCTTTGTGACATCCGTCTTCGCTTCGTCTTTGGTGTTAGTGCGCTCATTGACCACAACAGTGACTATGTCGCCCACGCGCCTGGGACGCTGGTCGGCATAAAGGCTGGCCCCATCCTGCCATAGCGATTGTCCCCAAGCTGGAAGAGCGAGCAAAAACAGCACCGCAAGCGACGATAACATCGAAAGCTTCTTCACGAGACATCAACCTCCTTCCACCAAAACAAAGCCGTCGCCGGCCACTACGCCCACGATGACCTTCTTGGTGCGCTCGTTTCTCACCTTTACGCCTTCCCCTTTAAAACCGTCTTCCAGGGCTTTCCCCGGCGTCTCGACAATCAACCCACCGGCCTTGTAGACGAGGCGCACGATGGTTCCTCTTTCTACTAAAGGCAAACGCTTGAAGTCGTCAACCGTCAGGGCTTCAGCCCTTCTTAAGTCGCGGTTCAGCACACTCCCCAAGATCTCATCGGGCGAAGAGGGATAACGGCTATTGCGAGATAGAGCAATCACGTCGAGCAGAAGGTCCTCAAGGGCGACGGTCGCACCTCTTTTTAGGTCATGCGCGGCGATGATGGCCGGCTGGGACCAGCGAACCTCGAGGTAAGCAATGGAACGATTCCCTCCGGGCTCTTCGAAGCGCAACACCACCCTCTCTTCAGCCGGGCTAATCGACGATGGCGCGACCAGCTTTCCAGCGCCCTTGCCCGAAGCTCCCACCTTTAATCCCCATCGCCAACCGGAAAGGCGCCGCACCGTGCTGGTCCATTCGTCTTCTGCCCTGCAGCGGACCACATCGGGCATGACAACTTTTACAGCTATGCCGCCCACGCCCACCCCTTGTAAGCTTTCTAAGATGTCGTCGATGGTGATGGTTCCATCGCTCACATCCACCATGGCACGGGATGCCCGATAGGCCACGTCGACCCTTCCCTGCACTCTGCCCAAGGCTCCCAGCGGCATGCGGACATCGTACACGGATACCTCTGGCTGCAGCTCGATGGAAAGCACAGGCTCCTCGCCGCAGTACGACGAGCCTCCGCCAATGAGAGAAAACGCTATCGCCATTCCAATCAGCCCGAAAATCCGGAGAGCTTTGATCATTTTGCGCCTTATCGCCTCAGGTTATTAGCTATACGGAGCAGTTCATCAGCAGCCTGGATGGTTTTAGAATTGGCTTCGTATGCCCTTTGAGCGATGATCATGTTGACCATCTCCTCCACAACCTGGACATTTGCCATTTCAAGCGCCCCCTGAAGGAGCGTTCCCATTCCTTCTTCACCTGGGTTGTTTAGTATCGGTTCGCCGCTCGCTTCCGTCTCCAAAAAGAGGTTCTTCCCGATCGCCATCAAGCCGGCCGGGTTTACGAAGCGCGCAAGTTCTATCTGGCCAATTTCGTCCAAAGCCACTTGGTTGGGCAGGCGCACGGAGACCACCCCCGTCGGACTTATGATCACCTCCATGGCATCCTCGGGTATAACTATCTCGGGCTCGAGCAGGTATCCGTTAGAGGTGATGATCTGCCCGTCAGCGTCGATCTTCCAAGAGCCGTCTCTCGTATAGGCAATTGTGCCGTCCGGCATAGTGACTTGAAAAAAACCGTCTCCCTCGATAGCGACGTCCAGAGGGTTAGACGTTATTTGGATATTGCCAGGACCCATGAGGCGGTTCGTCCCCACCACGCGCGTGCCCAGGCCGACCTGTATGCCTGTGGGTAGCATGGAATCGGGCTCGACCGGGGCTCCTGGCTCCCGGTCTATTTGATACAGCAGATCTTCGAAATCGGCGCGCATTTTCTTGTATCCGGAGGTGTTCACATTCGCCAGATTGTTGGAAACCACATCTAAGTTGGTTTGCTGGGCAATCATGCCCGTGGCACCGGACCAAAGAGATCGAATCATTTTACACTCACCTCACACTTAGCCTACCCGGCTGAAGGTGCTGATCAGCCTGCCTGTTATCTCATCCTGTATAGTGACGCTTCTTGCGGCCATTTCATAAGCGCGGTTTGCCTCTATCATTGCCGTCATTTCCTCCGCCACACTGACGTTAGCACGCTCGAGCGCCCCGCGCACCAACCTAACGGCCCCGGTGGGCTGAGGCAAACCCGCTTGAGGGGTAGCCGTTAACAGAGATCTCCCCGCTTGGCGCAGATATGTAGGTCTCTCGAAGGCGACGATCTGCAACTGAGCTATCACCTCCCCATCTGCCACAACCTGCCCTCGATCGTCTATAAAGCAAGAGATGGCATCGCCCAACGCGATAGGACCGCCATCCCCCAAAACCGGCATGCCATCACCGTTGACGAGCTCGCCTGCAGCATTCTTCGAAAAATGGCCGGCTCTCGTATAGAAGGTGTTTCCTGCCGCGTCTTGAACTACGAAAAAACCCTCTCCATCTATTGCCACATCCAATGGATTGTCAGTCACTTGAATCGGACCGCGCCTGGTTACCATAGCCGTCTCAGATAGGACGACATTCAAAGCCGCATCGCCCAGCGGTGTAACGCTGGGCGACAAAAAACCTGGGGCATCTTGTGCACTATCTATACGGCTCACCAGAAGCTGAGGGAAGGATTTGTTGACATTTATGCGCCCCCTAAAGCCAGCACTCTCCACATTGGCCAAATTGTTAGCCACCACATCCAGCGCCTTCTCTTGAACCAACATTGCGGATGCGCCGGTATATATGCCTCTGTACACAAAGAATTCCCCCTCAACCGCGTCTAGTTCCCCTCTTGAAGGCCGACATCACGGCTCCCGATCTCTTGAGGTTGTCCAGTTCTTCTAAGGCTTTGCCGGTCCCCAGGGCCACACATTCGATGGGATGTTCTGCCACGTATGTGGAAATATGAGTGTGCTCAAAGATTAGCTCCGGCAATCCCCTGAGTAGCGATCCTCCGCCGGCCAAAACGATACCTCTGTCAATAATATCGGCAGATAGCTCCGCAGGGGTTAGTTCTAACACGTGCCGAATCCCTTTGATTATAGAGAGCACGGAGTCCTCGATTGCCTCCATCACGTCGTCGCTCGTCACCTCAACCTGCTTGGGTAAGCCTTGGACTATATCTCTTCCCTTTACGCTCATCCGCATGACTTCGCCACTTCTATAACATGTGCCTATCGTAGTTTTTATAGCCTCCGCAGTCTGCGCCCCGATTTCCAGATTGAACTTCTTGCGCACCATCCTGACGATATCCTCATCAAATTCGTCTCCCGCTATGCGCAGCGCTTCAGCCACTACGATACCCCCCAAGGAGATGACCGCTATGTCGGTCGTGCCGCCGCCGATATCGACCACCATGTTGCCCCTCGGTTCGCCCACGTCCAAGCCTGCCCCAATCGCAGATGCCATAGATTCCTCAATGAGATAGGCTTCCTTTGCGCCTATCTCGATAGCCGCCTCCAAGACGGCCAGCCGCTCCACGCCTGTTGCGCCAGACGGGACTGAAACCATTACACGGTGTCGAAAGAGGCGGCTCAAACCAGGCGTTATCTTTTTAACAAAATATCGTAACATCGCTTCTGTGATTGTATAATCAGCTATCACACCATCACGCAGCGGACGCACAGCTACCACGTGCCCTGGGGTTCGCCCGAGCATGCGCTTCGCTTCTGCCCCAACCGCCAGGATCTTATTTGTATTCTGGTCAACCGCCACGACAGACGGCTCGTTAAGCACCACACCTTTGCCCTTTACAAATACGAGGACAGTGGCAGTCCCCAGATCAATGCCTATGTCCATGCTCCACACGCCGGAAACCTCCTCGCTCTCTTCGCCGTAAAAACAAACGACCTTGCAACTGAAATTATAAACATCATGCCTCACATACCCCATGGTGATGGGCAATATCCTACGCGCCATAGGAAAAGTCCCTGTGGAGGCGCTGTCGGCCCGGCCTCGAGGCGTGACCCATCTAAAAGCAACCTCTCAAAGGCCTCAAGGCCGAACTTCCCGTGACCCAATAAATCGACGGTGCCGGCTATAATGCGAACCATGTGAGTGAGAAAGGCATCCCCGCGAAAGCGCAACCAGCACAGCGCTCCGCGTCGTCTGAACTTGGCGACGTGAAGGGTGCGGGTGGCATCTTGCGGGCATTCGGAGGCTTCGCAAAAGGCCGCAAAGTTATGCCGCCCCAAAAGTAGAGCACACGCCTCTTTCACCCTCTCTTCATCCCAAGGTTTTGCCCTCCACCAGACATAATGGCGCAATTGTGGGTAGCAATAGGGCGCCTGCCATGTGAAATATACATACTCTCGCCAACGGGCGCTGAAGCGGGCGTGAAACCCTTCAGGTGCTCGCGCCACCCGCACTACTGCCACATCCGAAGGGAGGTTCCCTTGAAGGGCCAACCGAAGCCTTTCCGTCTGCCATTCCTTCATCATAGAAAAGGATATGACTTGGCGCCTGGCGTGAACTCCTGTATCCGTCCTCCCAGCAGCTGCCACGCTCACTCTTTTGCCACCTTCCAAGCGGGAAAGGGCATTTTCGAGGGCCTCTTGGACCGTCGGCAGTCCCCTTTGCCTCTGGAAGCCGAAAAAAGCGCCGCCGTCATAGCCGACCTCAGCAACATACATAAGCATGGCGCTCAAGACCACCTGTCCACGTAGACGAAGGCCAAAATGACAATGACTACAAAGATCAGGGCGAGCGTATCCGACAAAGACCAACACAGGGGGTGCATCCTGCTTCTTCCGACTCCGCCCCTATATCCGCGCGCCTCCATGGCGACGGCAAGTTCGTCAGCCCGCTTGAAGACGATGACAAAAAGAGGCACCAAGACGGGTATAAAGGCGCGCAATCTCTTTATGATCCCGCCTTGATCCAGTTCCGCACCTCTCGCAAGCTGTGCCTTCATGATGCGATCTGTCTCATTTAGTAGCGTAGGAATAAATCGCAACGCTATGGTCATCATCATGGCCAACTCGTGGGCCGGAAATCCCAAGGGCTTCAAAGGCGAAAACAGGTGCTCCACTCCGTCGGCCAGCTCCATTGGGCTGGTAGTGAGCGTCAAAAGGTTCGCGAAGAGCACAAGAAATAAAAGCCTGAGGCCCATCCTAACGGCGAGGTTTGCGCCTTGGCCGGTTATAGTCAAAAAACCCAATTTGAATAGAGCATCTCCTCCGGTGAAGAAAAGATGCACGATGGCCGTAAAGGCCACGAGGATCAATACGGGCCGCGTGGAGCGGACCAGAACCTTAAGCGACAGGCGAGAAAGAAGGACAGAGAAGACCAAAAACGCTCCCCAGAGGGAGAAGGCCAAGGGGTGGAACGCCGTAAACACCCCGATCAGGATAATCACTGTCGAAAGTATCTTACAACGCGGGTCTAAACGATGGACGACGGAATCGGCCGGGATATACTGACCTAATGTGAGGTGTTCGAGGAAACGCACGGTGAAACCTCCTTGGCCACTGCCGAAAAGAGCCTTTCGACATCCCACGTCATTGGCACGTCCATGCCCCGCTGGCGCAACTTCCAGGCCAACTCTACCAAGGGCGGCAAGGCCAATCCCTTGGGGGGACGTTCAATTAGCTGCTCAACTATGACACTCGGTGCGCCCCAAAACCTGCTCTTCCCATCTTCCAAAACTAAGATGCGATCGCACAATT
>CAYTKB010000040.1:8203-14783 GCA_964438265.1 uncultured Acetomicrobium sp.
TTGAGCGCGATGTCGAGGTCGTGCGTGATATGCACTATGCCAAGCCCTTCTTTCTTGAAAGATCTCAACAGTGAGACGAGCTCATTCTTTCCGCGCGCATCCAAGCCGGCTGTAGGTTCGTCGAGTACGAGATAAGACGGGCGTGCCGCCAAAACAGAAGCTATCACCAGCCGCCTCTGTTCCCCTCCTGAAAGACCAAAAGGGCTCCGAGAGATCATACCTTCGTCCAAGCCTACAAGCCGCAGGGAGTTGCGCACTATTTCGTCAAGTTCGTCTTCCAGCACCCCAAAATTGCGCGGTGCAAAAGCGACTTCATCGAATACGCTCTCGGCAAAAAGCTGCTGCTCGGGATATTGGAACACGAGCCCGACGCGACGGCGGATGTTCTTAAGCTGCGCGCCCTTTGAAACTACAGGTATGTCATCGACAAATACGCTTCCCTTCGTAGGCAAAAGCAGCGCATTGAGGTGCTGCGCCAGCGTAGATTTGCCACTGCCCGTGTGTCCGACGATCGCAACCCACTCTCCCCTGTCCACAGAGAGACTGACCCCGTCCAGGGCCACGGTTTCGATGGGCGTGCCGCTATGGTAGACATATTTAACGTTCTCGACCACTATCGACAAAGGGATTCCACCACCTCAAGAGGAGATGGCGACACGGTGCGCTCTATCAACCCGCGTACCCTCAACTTATGCCAAAAGAGCACCACATCGGGCACATCTAAACCCCATTCGAAGAGACGATCGGGCTCCAGAAACAGCTCAATTGGGGTCCCGCTCCAAATCAGGCATCCTCCTCCCAATATCAAAACCCTGTCACAATCCAAGATCTCCTCCGTCCTGTGAGTTATTTGCACCAGCGTCATTCCTCGATCGCGAAGGGCAGAAAAGAGGGACAAGAGCTCTTCCCTGCCGGAGGGATCAAGCATGGAGGTAGCTTCATCCAAAACCAAGACCTCGGGGTTCATGGCCAGTGCGCCGGCTACGGCTAAGCGTTGCTTTTGCCCACCTGAAAGGGCATAAGTGGGACGTTGGCGCAATTCACTCAATCCTGTCACATCGAGAGCCCAATCTACCCTCTTGCTTATCTCCTCAGGAGGCAATCCCAGGTTTTCCGGCCCAAATGCCACATCCTCTTCCACCACAGCGGCCACTATCTGATTATCCGGGTTTTGAAAAACCATGGCCACCGTTCGCCGTATATCGAAGAGGCGCTCAGGGTCACGTGTGTCCCACCCGCATATAAGACAAACGCCCTGCGTCGGCTGAAGCAGGGCGTTTAGATGCTTGGCTAAGGAGGATTTGCCAGATCCGTTTTCCCCTACTATCGCCACCCGTTCACCCCTGTATATCTCCAGGTCGATGTTCGATAGAGCGAAATGGGACGTGCCGGGATAGGCAAAGGACACCCCCTTTAAGGCGCATATTGCCTCTTTTGCCATGATGCCAGGTTATTGGACGAGCTCTATCACTGCAGTTGGAGCCCCATCGCTCGGTCTGTTGCCGGCTTTGACAATCCTGGTGTAACCGCCCGGCCTGGTGGCATATCTCGGTGCAAGCTCATCAAAGAGCTTCTTCGTAGCCTCTTTATTATTAAGGCGCGCTGCTACGATGCGACGATCATGCAAGCCTCCTCTCTTGGCTCGAGTGATCAGCCTCTCGACGAGACGGCGCAGCTCCTTAGCTCTAGTCACCGTAGTAACGATGCGCTCTTCCATCACGAGACTTATGGCAAGATTTCTCATCATGGAACGCCTGTGGCCCCCTGGACGCCCGAGCTTGCGCACGTCAACTCTATGTCTCATGGTTAATTAATCCCCCTTTTCCTCGTTATCCACGTTGCCTTCGTCTCGTAACGCCAATCCATGCTTGGCCAGTTGTTCTTCTATCTCTTTCAGGGCCATTTTGCCCAAGTTGCGTATCTTGAGCAAGTCGCTCCTCGTGCAGTTGAGCAACTCGCCAATCGTTCGAATGTTGCCCCGTAACAGGCAATTCTCGCTTCGCGTCGAAAGCCCGATGTCTTTTATGGGACGAGAGAGCAGCTCAGCCCCATAGGAAGGTGCGAGTGCCTTGGACTCGACCTTACCTTCTTCATGCTGCGAAGTGCGCTCTTCTATCGTCTTGCTCAATCGGTCTGAAAACTTAGCAAAATAGCCCTGCAAAATCCTGGCTGCTTCCACAATAGCATTGTCCGGCTGGACCGCCCCGTTTGTCCACACTTCCAACACAAGCCTATCGTAGTCAGTCCTTTGTCCCACTCTCGCATCCTGCACCTCGTAACTCACGCGCAAAATCGGAGAGAAGATGGCATCGATCAAAAGGGCATCGGCCGGCAAATATTGGGGGCGCAGACGGTCAGAGGTAACATACCCTACCCCTCGTCCCACATAAAGGTCCATCGCAAGCGATGCCCCCTCGGCCAAAGTACAAATGTATGCATTTGGATCTACAAATTCTACTTCGCTATCTGGAAAGATGTGGGCAGCTGTAACGCGCTCAGGCCCTTCGACTTCCAGTCGCAATTGACGCACTTCGGCGCTATGGCTTTTAAGAGGCACGCGTTTGAGATTGAGCGAAAGCTCAATCATGTCCTCCTTTACCCCAGGAATTACCGAAAATTCATGAACAACCCCCTCGATGCGCACCGCCATGATCGCCGCTCCTTCGATGGACGAAAGAAGCACACGGCGCAGGGCATTACCCAAAGTGGTCCCATAACCACGCATCAGAGGCTCTACAACTATCTTCCCATACCGCTCGGCGAGATCCACAGTGCGAATCTCGGGCTGAATATGCTCCAACCCCATACCTCCTATCTGGCGTAAAACTCCACGACCAGCTGCTCGTTCACGAGCACGTCTATTTGCTCTCTCGTAGGAAGGCTTAAGACCCTGCCTTCTGCCCTATCGGCATTAAGCTCAAGCCAAGCTGGCACGCCCCTTGTGCGCGCAACCTCCAGGTTGTCGCGCACCCATGCAATATCGCGGCTCTTCTCAGCAATGGCCACGATGTCGCCCGGCCTGACCAAGGCACTCGGTATATTCGCCCTTTTGCCGTTCAGGGTGATGTGGCCGTGACGAACAAGCTGACGCGCCTGACGCCTGCTCGAGGCGAAACCCAACCGAAAGACTACGTTGTCCAACCTCCTCTCCAGAAGCTGGAAGAAGGCATGTCCGGTCTGTCCAGGCATTCTGGTGGCCATCGAATAAAAGCGACGGAAAGCGGCCTCGTGCATCCCATATATACGGCGCATCTTCTGTTTCTCTCTCAAGCGCACCCCATATTCGGTCTCCTTCGGCCTACGAGAGCCATGCTGACCAGGACGATGGTTCCTGCGGCCTACGGCGCACTTTTCGCTGTAGCAACGATCGCCCTTTAGAAATAACTTGGTCCCTTCGGCACGGCAAAGCCTACAAAGGGGACCCGTATATCTGCTCATCCTGCTCCACTACCTCCTTTGTAGGTAACGTTAAACGCGGCGCCGCTTTGGCGGGCGGCAACCATTATGAGGAACGGGTGTGACATCCCTGATCGTATTCACCTGAAGGCCGACAGTCTGAAGACTGCGAATAGCCGACTCGCGCCCGGGCCCAGGTCCCTTAACGAGTACATCGACCTGCTGAACGCCGTGACCCTGGGCTTGCTTAGCCGCCTGTTGAGCGGCAAGCTGAGCGGCATAAGGCGTAGACTTCCGAGTGCCCTTGAAGCCGACGTTGCCGCCGGACGCCCACGCCAGGACATTTCCTCCCTTATCGGTTATAGTGATTATAGTGTTGTTGAACGTGGAGTAAATGTGAGCCACACCATAACTCACATTCTTCTTTTCTTTTCTTTTACCCCTGCGTTGTTTGCTTTTCGCCAACCCGGCTCAACCTCCTGCAAGTTCAATTCGCTTACTTCTTAGCGGTGGCCTTCCTCTTGCCGGCCACAGTGCGACCCGGTCCTTTGCGGGTCCTGGCATTTGTCCGCGTCCTCTGCCCCCGCACGGGAAGCCCCAACTTGTGCCTGATGCCTCTGTAGCAGCCTATATCCATGAGGCGTTTAATATTGCTGGCCACCTCGCGCCTCAGATCGCCCTCCACGCGGTAATTGCGTTCTATCTCCGATTGCAACTTCTGGATTTCCTCTTCCGTGAGATCCTTTACGCGCGTGTCGGGGCTTACCCCTGTGTTTGCAAGTATCTTGCGGGCAGAGGATAATCCTATACCGTAAATGTATGTAAGGGCAATCTCTATCCGCTTTTCGCGGGGTAAATCCACACCTGCAATGCGTGCCATACCTTCTTACCTCCTCGCACCTTGACGTTGTTTATGGCGCGGATTCTTGCTGCAGATAACCCGCACAACCCCGTGACGTTTAATGATACGACAATATTCACATATCGGCTTTACGGAAGGTCTGACCTTCATTACGTTCACTTCCCTTCTGAAAAAACTTTTAAGCAGCTATGACCTCGAGGTGCTCATTTTTATTTATACCTATACACGATGCGACCCCTGCTCAAATCGTAAGGCGAGAGCTGCACCAACACCTCATCCCCTGGCAATATGCGAATGAAGTGCATGCGCATCTTACCGGAGACATGCGCCAATATGCGATGACCATTTTGCAATTCCACACGGAACATCGCGTTGGGCAACGGCTCCAATACCTTGCCGCGCACTTCTATCACCTCATCTTTGGTCATACGGCTGCTTCATCCTCCTTGATCCTCCTTCAATTTCGTATCCGGCAGCAGACACGCGCTCTATCAACCATCCAGGATCGACAATGCTGCCCTCCTCCAACCTACGAGCTACCTCTGAAACGACCGAGTGAGTCCACTGAATGTGCTTCGGATTCTTTTTCTTGAAGACCAAGTCGCCCTTGTGGACTCCGAGGAGAACCAGTCGCTCCTCCTCGCTCAGGTAGCCAGCCACGATATACCAGGCACCTGCATCTTTGCCCCTGATGGAGTATACTATTTGTCCCACTTCAAACGGATGGGGTGGGTCACTCCCAAGGGGTAAGGATTTCCGCTTCGCCATCGGTCACTAACACGGTATGCTCAAAATGGGCAGCATCGCCCCCGTCGGCTGTCACCACGGTCCAGCGATCGGACAATGTGACGACCTCTTCGCCCCCTGAAAGCACCATGGGCTCTATGGCTATCGTCATGCCTCTTTTTAACGTCACGCCGTTCCCAGGACGGCCGAAGTTTGGCACCTGGGGCGGCTCGTGGAGCCTGCGACCTATGCCATGCCCGCAATAATTACGAACGAGGGAAAACCCTTTAGATATCACATACGATTCGACGGCATGGCTGATGTCGCCCACTGTCTTGCCCTCTTGGGCAGCCGCAATAGCTCTATGCAGTGACTCCAGGGTAACCTTAAGTAATGCCTCTTTCTTCGGCGAAATTTTCCCTACGGGATATGTACAAGCCGCATCGCCATAATATCCTTTATACAGTACGCCCACATCAACGCTTACAATGTCACCTTCACTCAGCGTGCGCTCGTGCGAGGGAATGCCATGGACAACTTCCTCGTTTATAGAGATACACAGAGCGCCCGGAAAAGGAATCGGGCAACCGGGCATCGTGTAACCCTTAAAAGCTGGAATGCCTCCGCTGCGCTCGATGAGCTCGCTCGCCGTCTCATCCAGGCTTGCCGTATCGATTCCCGGCTGTATGCGTTCTCTCAACAACCCCAAAACCGAGGCCACTATTCGCCCGGCCTGGCGCATTATGTCTATCTCCCAATCCTTCTTAAGCGTGACCATGGTACCCTCCAGCCAAACTTTCCTCGATCGCATCCACTACCTCATCGCTTCCACGTGCAGCTTCCACCTTTTTGAGGATTCCATTTCGCAAATAATAATCGATGAGCGGAGCCGTTCGCTCCCTGTAGACCGCCAGGCGTTGCCTCACTACCTCTTCTTTGTCGTCGTTTCGTTGTATTACCATCTCTCCGCAATGATCGCAGAGCGAATCTGACTTCGGAGGATTGAATGAAACATTGTAAATAGCGCCGCACTTAGGGCATACGCGCCGGCCAGAAAGCCTTTTTACTATAGTCTCGTCGTCCACTTCCAGGAGAATGACGGCATCCAGTTTCACTTTTAATTTTTTCAGAATGCGGTCCAACGCCTCGGCCTGAGGCAACGTTCTCGGAAAACCGTCAAGTATAAAGCCCTCGCTGCAGTCCGGTTCTTGCAGGCGATTTTCTACCATCTCCACGATGATATCATCCGGAACGAGATCGCCGACTCGCATATAACGCTCAGCCAATTTGCCCAACGATGTCCCTCGCTTTACGTTTTCCCTTAAAATATCACCCGTCGAGATGTGGGCTATCCCGTACGCCTCTTTAATTTTAGCTGCTACTGTACCCTTGCCAGCCCCTGGGGGGCCTAAGAATATCAGACGCATTTTACACCTCGTTCCAGTTCTGCCGCGACGGTGTCCTTTGCAATGTTCCCACCGACAAAAACAAAAAAGAACCGACTATAGGCGCAGCAAGCCACCAGTGCGCTCCCTGCGCTTTAGTATGCCCTCATAATGACGAATTAAAAGCTGAGCTTCGATCTGGTGAACCGTA
>CAYTKB010000041.1:0-14769 GCA_964438265.1 uncultured Acetomicrobium sp.
CGCAGTCCCGGCACGGGTGCCGGTCCGCCCCCCAGTCGTCCGGCTCGGCCCCGTCGGGGGCGAACCTGTGCCAACCCGTGTTCAGCACCAATATGTCCCCTTCTCGGACCTCAACGCGATCTTCGATCATCTTGGGCGTATAGACATCCAAGTCGTCCAAGGCGTCTCGTAGGTCGACGATGACGCCAGGACCATAGAGCCACTCCAAGGGGATTTTTTCAACCGTGATGCCGGCGGTGACGAAATGATGAGGAGCATCGAGGTGTGTCCCTATGTGGTTAGAGGTCTGGATATACTGGGCATTTACGCCGTGCTCCGGTTTCCTCTTGAAGTACTTGGCCTCAAAAGGCGGGTAGAAAGGCCAAAACTGCGTGTCGATGCCCAGCTTCTGGGAAAGATCGTAGATCTTCTTCGCCATCTGTCATCAACCTCCTGTAATTTTATTTACCTGATTGCCTTTATTGAGTTTTGCCGCCTCCTCTTAAACGGCGCAACTTTGAGAGCAACTCCGAGTTAACGGCCGGCGGCCTCCAATCCAATTGCACTACCGGCACATCTTGGCTTTTCAAATCCTCATAAAACTGCTCGACGCCTATATTTATCACCTTGGGTCCATTTTTGAGCAGTTCGCTCACCGTCATCTCCATCACCCCACGATATAACATGCCAGACGCGCAGCTTCGGCATTGCTGTCGCAAACCGTTACGCCCGCTTCCTCAAGTATTTTGCGCTGCCCTGCCGCGTCTTGAGGATCGGCATCGACACCGCAGACATAAGCCACATAGGCTATGCGATCGCCCCTCTTTTTGCGCGCCTTCTCGACCGCCTCCGCCATCTGGCCCGCCGGGTTGGGATGGCACCCATAGCCGAGGACACAATCGAAAAGTATAACCCCTACATCTGGATCTTCGGATTCAAAGACGAGCCTCTCGGCCCTAAAGGTGCTATCCATCATGGGATGAAGCTTGCCTTGGGTGAACTCGTCCTCTCCGTAATCCACCATCGTATGGCCCCGGCTCTTGAGGCTATCGGCGAGCTTCATCTCGGGCTCAAGCGGCGCATTGCTGTAAACCGACCCTATCAAACTGGCGGCGATCAGTTGCGCCTCGTAACAGAGGGTGCCGCCCGAGTAAAGCCCCCTGATGAAGCCCTTGCGCCTCATAGGCGCAGCCTTTCCCTTTAGTCTTTCATAGTTCTTAAAAAGCTCTTCTCTGACCGACGAAGGGTCTTCGCCATTTGCCAGCGCAGCAGCTACGGCTGCCGTCTCCTCAAGTTCCCTGCAAAGGTAAAGGGGAGGTCTGTCGCCAGAAGCCTTTCCGCCGATGAACCCCACCGCTGCCGGTTTCTTTCTGCCTTCGAGGATCTTCAATATCCTCTCTTCTACGCTCGGAGCTGGCGGCTTGCCGATGAGTGCCACAACCCGGATCTCCTCATCGCAAAGCAACGCCTCTAAACCCATTGAAAACGTGATGCCCCCTACCTCTTCCTTCACATCTCTGCCTCCGGTGCCGATGGCATGGAGCACGCCTACCCCCCTGCGCGCCAATTGAACGTGCACCTCCTGCAGACCGGTACCGGCCGCCGCGACCAACCCCACTGGGCCGGTGGGACAGGCATTCGCAAAGCCGAGTCCAACCCCTCGGATCACAGCGGTGCCGCAATCCGGACCCATCACGAGAAGGCCTTTCTCTTTGGCCTTGTGTTTCAGCGCTATTTCTTTCTCTATGGGAACATTGTCCGAATAAAGCATCACGTGAAGCCCCGCGTCGAGGCACTTATCGGCCTCATCTCCGGCATAGCGGCCCGCTATGGAAATGAGGGCCATATTGGCCTCAGGAAGCATAGAAAGGGCACCATCTAAGCTCTTGGGCCTATACTCCCCTGGGGTGCTCTTGCGGCCCGGCGGATTTTTCAAAAGCTCGCGCGCCCTTTCGATCGCCGCCTCTAAAACCGATCCGTCGCCGCGGACGGCGATCAGAAGATCGCTTTGGCCGGCTTGAATGCCTAACACGTCAAATCCGGCGGAGGCCAAAATCTTCAGGTTGGCCTCGGTGGCCATGTTCAAAGACGCCTCTTCTACTCCCTCCATGCCTTGCAATTCCCTCGCCACGAGCATCAGCGTCACGCTGTCGTAATACGCACCTTTTTCAACGTGAATCCGCTGCAACAGCATCACCACCTCACAATTAAGCCTCAAAACCCAGGGCCATACCGGCAAGATACGCTTTGCCGGATGTGTGACCCATGGCCAGACAAGAGATCAAACTCTCTTCGAGCAAGGATGCCCTTTCACCAGCCAAAGCATCGCAGAGATCTTTGATGCGCCTCCAAACCAATCCGGCAAAGGCATCGCGGAGGATATCGAAAGAGAGCCATGTAGTGGTGTCTCTTTCGGGAAAGATTTGAACCGGCACTGTCTCGTCCCTTAACTTAGTCGCCGCCATATAACCGGCGAGGAGATCGTCGCCGGCCGGCGTCAAACCCGGACCCAAGCCCGCGACAGAAGAAAGACCCCCCTCTATGAGCTCTTTCCCTACGGCGTCGAGCGGGGGCTCCGCTAAAAAGTCGAGCCATTCAAGCCACAGAGGGCGCCATCGCCTCGACGGAGGGGACGTGGGGATCTCCGGGTCGTAGCATACAGGAAGCGCCTCTGCGAAAACCGTCACATCTTCGCCCACATTCCAATCGGGTAGGCGCTTGGACAATACAGACCGAGGCCCCATATCCCCACACTCTGTAACCACACTGTAGCGTCTTCCCGCTCTGCTTCGTAGATTTATCACGCTTTTATGGCGCTCTGCGACGACGAAGCGAAGCGGCGCCATCTGCCAATCAGAGCTCCTTCCCGCAAAGCTCAAATCGCGCCCTCTTCCTTGAGTTTTTCTATCTCACCGTGCCCCATGCCCAACATTCCGCTGAGCACTTCCTCCGTGTGCTGGCCCAACAGGGGGGCCGGCCCCGCTATAGAAGCCGGCGTGCTCGAAAGTTTGATCGGCACACCGGGCAGCTTCAAAGCACCGGCGACCGGATGAAGGACCTCGACGAGCATCTCTCGCGCGGCCACCTGAGGATCCTTAACTACCGAGGCGATGTCGTTTATCGGACCGCACGGGACTTTTGCCTCCTCCAAGAGTTTTAACCATTCGGCCGAAGCCCTCTTGCGGGTAGCTTCGTTTATCAGGGGCTCCAACTCCGAGAAGTTCTTGACGCGATCCGCATTCGTGAGAAAACGAGGGTCATTCGCGAGGTTTTCTATCCCTATGATGCGACAGAAACGCCGCCACAGCTCGTCGTTGCCGCAGGCTATATTTACAAATCCATCAGCGGTTTCGACGGAGCAGAAAGGCGCTATCGAAGGGTGACGGTTGCCTATTGGCTTGGGGACGCTGCCTGTGGCCAAATACCGCGATACGGCATTCTCCAGCACCGCTACCATGGCATCGAGCATGCCCACGTCCACCCACTGCCCGCGGCCGGTGAGTTCTCTATTGTGGAGAGCGGAGAGTATGCCTATGGCCGCAAACAGGCCGGCAAAGATGTCGGCGATCGAACTGCCTACCTTGGTCGGGTGATGTTCGTCAGGGCCGGTTATGCTCATGATGCCGCCCATACCCTGGATGATGAGGTCGTAGGCGGGGCGTTCGCTATAGGGGCCGGTATATCCGAAGCCCGAGATCGAGGCATAAACCAGGCGCGGGTTTATCTCCTTCAGCGCTTCGTAACCGAGGCCTAAGTTGTCCATAACCCCCGGTTTGAAATTCTCTACTAAGACGTCAGATCTCTTTGCGAGCTCTACGGCGATCTCTTTGCCCTTCGGGTGCTTTAAGTCCAACGTTATGCTCTTCTTGCCGCGGTTGATGCTCATGAAATAGGCGCTTTCACCTTTAACGAAAGGGGTATATGTGCGGGAATCGTCACCACTGCCGGGCCTCTCTACCTTTATGACTTTAGCCCCGAGGTCACAAAGCATCATGGTGCAAAAAGGGCCCGCCAGTACTCGGCTGAAGTCCAATACCACTAAATCCTCCAACGTTTTGGTCATCTCCGGTGCCTCCTATGCGCTTTAAATTTGGATACGAAAATTGTACTACAGTTCCGCGAGGGCCTCAGGAAGAAACGCCATGTTATGATATGCTGACATAATCCGCAGATCATAGGGAGCAAAAATGCTTTGGCCTATAACGATCGAGATATTTGACATATCAATCTCAAGACCATAAGATAAAAGCTGAGCTGTTTACTATGATATGTATAAGGGCCATGAGTGTAAATGGCAATGAGTGACATGTTTTACCTCCTTGCCGGTGATCTATACACACAGACCGCAAAAGGCGTGACCTTGGAGGACGAAAATGAAAGTGGCGGACCTTTTCAAGAGAGATTTCTTCCAGGACTTCAAGTTGGCAGCCGGAAGCGAAGGCTTGAGCAGGGAGATCACAGCCGTCAGCGTGCTGGACACGCCAGATGGCTACCGTTGGATGCGCGGGGGCGAACTGCTTTTGAGCAGCGGTTTCGTCTTTCAGCAGGAGCCCAGGGCTTTCCTAAATTTCCTATCCGACGTCTCGAGCAAGGAGATCGCGGCTTTAGGGATCAAATTGGATCGCTTTTTGCCACAACTGCCGCAAGAGGCGATCGATAAGGCCGACGAATTTGACCTTCCGCTGATCGAGATCCCCGTATCATACAGATGGTCGGACGTAATCGACGTAGTTTGCCGCCAGCTCATCCAGGAAGGACAACGAAGGCATGTGGAACAGGACGAAAACATGAGCGAAGTGCTATTGGCCGGCAAATTGGCTGATACTCACAAGCTGCTCTTGTCACTTGCCGCCGAAGTGCAGCGTAAAATATTCGCGAGATCGCCTCAGTTAGGCTTATGCCATGTCTTTCATCCAAACGGCAGCGTCGAAGAGGTGAACGAGAAGACGGAAGACGCAGCGGCTCTGCTGCAAGGAGAAAGGATCGACGCTCAGGTGTCGCAAAGAGGGCCCTTGTCAGCGGGGTTGAGGTTGATCAAAAATTCTCCGCCCCGGTGGATGGCGACATATACCATCTCTCACGAGACGCCGATGGAGTTGGGAGTGATACTGGCGTCAGGCGAGCGGTCACCCTCAAAACACCAAGACAGGCTGATGACCAGGGCCGTAAGCCTTCTACGGGTTCTTGCGCTGGAGGCCGTCTACGCATCGAACAAGGACGTAGCGAGACGGGAACGCTTCTTGGAAAACTTGTGCTTGGGATTTTACAATAATTCCGCTATCATAAACGAACGGGCCCAACAGTTGGGCTTAAACCTGTCGTTCCCTTCGTCGGTCATATTGGGAGTGCCCACCTCAGGAGACGACATCCATCGCTGGACGCCTCCGTTTAAGCTCGCGTACCGCATGGGAAACTCCTGGGTGATCATCGCGGATGCAAGAGAATACAAAAAAGAGGAACTTCAGACGCTGGCAGAAGCCAAGGGTCTATGGTTTCTGATAGGGACGCAAGCCTCTGGACCGCTGGAGATTTACCGCTCGTATCAGGAGGTCAAGGGAGCTTTGGATTGGGTGAGGAATTTCGATGCGCCTGCAGGCGTCTACTACTTTTACGAACTCGCCCTTTACGCTTTACTTTCAAACCTGGGCAGGCTCCCGGAGGCAGAATCCCTGTGGGAGCGCTACTGGAAACCCCTTTTGGAATACAAGCCGGGTCGACATGCGATCAGCGCCCTGCAATTGGCCTGCTCCTTGATCCAGTGCGACTTCAATGCAAAACGAGCAGCTGAGGTTCTGCACCTTCATTACAATACGATACGCAATTACTTAAACGATCTGGAGAACTTACTGCATATCGACCTGAAGAACAGCCACCACCGCTTGGCTTTGACGCTATCCTACTTCGTAAATCGTTCCCGTGAAAATCATTATAATAACTTCAGGGGGTGAAAGCATTGCAACAGGAGGCAAGCCAGTGCGCTGAGATGATCAAAAAGACCAATGCCATAGCCCTTCTCTCCGGCGCCGGCATGTCCACTAACGCCGGGATCCCAGATTTTCGAGGGCCTCAAGGGCTTTACAAAAGGGCAGGCATACCGGACCCGGAGAGGATTTTTGATATAGAGTATTTTTACCGAGATCCCTCTTTGTTTTACTCATTTCACCGCGAGCTTTTGAAGGCGCTCGATGCCGCGAAGCCTACCTTTGCCCATTTCTTCTTCGCTGCCTTAGAGAAGAAGGGCAAACTATTGGGCATAATAACCCAAAACATCGATGCACTGCACCAGAGAGCCGGCTCGCGCAAGGTATATGAGATTCACGGCGGCATTTGGGAAAGCCATTGCACGAAATGCGGCAAGCCTTTCGACTACGAGACGAGCAAGAGAATGACATTCGAAGAGGAAATCCCGAGGTGCGACAATTGCGGCGGGGTCATAAAGCCCGATATAGTCTTCTTCGGCGAACCCGTAAACGAGTGTTTCGAGTTGGCCAGAAAAGCTGACCTTTTCTTCGTCGTAGGCTCATCGCTCGTGGTGACGCCGGCAGCGATGATACCATCTGCTACGCCGGGCAAAATCGTAGTGGTCAACAAGGGAGAGGTCTCGGAGTTTTACCTCCCCTCAAGCCGAGTCGCGCTGAGGGTGGATGCCGACATAGACGAGTTCTTTCAATCTGTGAACGAGGAGCTGAAGCTTTTATGAAAAAGACGAAACTGCTCGGTGCACTCTCGGCCCTGCTTTTGCTATATATGCCCGAAGCCTGGGCTTCTCAATGGGCAATCGGCGTCCTGGTGCCGACGGCTGAGAATCAGTCGGGCTTTCCCGTATGGAGAAACCGCTTCGACCCGTCGGATCCCTTGCCCACTGAAACGGCCGAAGCCTTCGCAACTCTCTTGAGGCACTTCCCTTCTCTTGAGGTATATTCCCCCGAGAGCAAGACCTCTTCCGACGAAATCGACCTGATAGCAGAGCTAACCCTTCACGAGCTCAGGCACATTAAAAGCGATGTCTTGGGAAGCCAAATGAAGGGAAGGGCCCTCGTTCGATTGGTCGCGCACGACGGCCGCGGAAATTTTCTATTCTCCCGCGTCGCAGAAAAACAAATCGATAGATGGACCCCTGAATTCAAAGCAGAACCGCAGGGACATTTCACTTGGGACGAGTTCGAGAAATCCCCCTATTGGGCCGCCTGTAAGGCAACGATAGAGGAGCTGTGCGATCTCTTTTTAAACGGAGCTTCCGAGATACTTGAGCTCGAAGGGCACATAGTAAGGATCATGCCTCAAGAATCTGGAAGAGGCGATAGATACCTCGTGAATATAGGCATGGCAAAGGGATTGAGGGAAAAAGGCAAACTCGACGTATACCGCGTGCAGGAGATCTACGCAAAAGAGGGCACGACGGTTAAGATACCCAGCCGCATCGCCGTCGTCGAGGTGGTATCCCTATCCGAGGATTGGGCCATAGTCGAGGCGGCCTCTGTAGCAGAGGGCGAGAGCTTAGCCGTAAGCGACATCGTCCGCCCGCGGCTGCGTTAACCTACTTTAGGAGGGAAGGTTATGACAGAGATAGAGAAGCTGCGAAGAGAGATAGACTCGATCGACGAGGAGATAGCGAGGTCTTTGAGGCGGCGCGTCGAGATTGCGCGAACTATGGGAGGGATGAAAGAGGGGGCCGTATACGATCCCGTGCGGGAATTCGCCCTGATGGAGCGCCTGCGCAATTTTTGCCCGGATATAGACGCAAAGGCGCTGGACGCCATATACAGAGAGGTGATCTCTCTGTGCAGGGCGGTCCAAAGGCGGCTCAGAGCAGCGTGCATGGGGCCCGCCGGCTCCTTCTCTCAAGAGGCCACGGTTAAGGCGCTGGGTTCTCATATAGATGTCGTCTTTGTCGATAACCCCCAAGGTGTATTCGATGCTCTGGCAAGGGAGAGGGCGGATTTAGGGGTCGTGCCTGTAGAAAATACGATAGAGGGGACAGTGTACGCCTCGCTCGACGCATTCTCGACCGCCCCTCAAGACATACGCATATTGAGCGAGGTCAGGCTGCCCATAGCTCACATGCTGGCCACTTGGCAAACATCAATCGATGAGGTTGACGAAGTCTACTCTCATCCACAGGCCCTGGCCCAATGCAGGCTTTGGCTGAGGACTAACCTCCCTCGCGCCAGACAAATCCCCGCCTCGAGCACGAGCGCTGCGGCAGCCTTCGTGAAGGGGCAAAGAGGAAAAGCAGCGATATGCAGCCGCCTTGCAGCTGAAATTCACGACCTCGATATCGCAATAGAACACATAGAAGACCAACCCCACAATACCACCCGCTTCTGGGTCGTGGGGAGGCAACCCAACAAGCCCTTCTCTCGAAATAAGACCTCGATACTCTTCAACGTCCCCCACAAACCTGGAACGTTATTTGAGGCTCTTGAACCTTTTTACGAGGCGAGGCTCAATCTGACTCTGATACAATCCAGACCGCTGCCGGGCAACCCTTTCGAATACAACTTCTTCGTCGACTTCGAAGGCGACGCGAGCAATGAAGTCGTCGCAAAAACGTTGGAGAAAGTTAAAAGCAGGAGTGCCCGTTTCCGCCTATTGGGCTCCTACCCATACCTCGGATGAGCAAAGGAGCGAGGGATGAGACAACTCGAGCTCTTCGTAGCCAAAAATAAAGGCTCCCCTTCGTCTTGCGGAGAGGTCAAAATAGAAGAGATAACCTGCCGCAGCGCACTACAGCGCCCGCCATGGGATGAATATACGTTGAACCCTTACCGCGGTTGCCTGCACGCGTGCGTGTACGGTTATTGTCGCATGATGCAGCGCTTCGAGGACAATCCCCCGCCATGGGGAACATATTGCCACGCTAGGATGAACATGCCCAACGTACTGGCGAGGGAAGTTAAGCGCTACCCTCCAAAGCAGGTCATGGTTGGATCGGTCTGCGATGCCTGGCAATGGCCAGAGAAGCACTTTGGCATAACCAGAGAGTGTCTACTGATTTTGCTAAAAGGAGGTTTCCCGCTCCGCTGTCTCACCAAATCATCCCTGATCAGGAGGGATTTTGACGTACTGAGCCAATATCGAAACATGGTGACGCTGGGCGTCTCGCTGAGCGCCCCGCCGCCATTAAGCTTATTATGGGAGCCTCGCGCTTCGCCACCAGAGGAACGCCTAAAGGTCCTCACGGAAGCTGCACAATACGGCATCCCCATATACCTCTCGCTTTCGCCTCTTTTGCCGGGCTTGAGCGACGACGTGGATAGCCTGAGTGCGCTCTTCGCGCGCATCCGCCGATTGCCCATTCAAGGCCTCTGGGTGGACCTGATCCACGCAAGGAGCGGCGTTTGGCGCGCCTGCTACCCGCTTTTGGCGAAACGCTTTCCTAAGCTATTGCCGCTGTGGAGAAAGATCTTCTTCGATCGCGGCGAAGCCCAGCGCTATGCGGGCAAACTGAGGGTGAGAATATTGGAAGCCGCAGTCCGAAGCGGATTGCGCTGCCGGATCAATTTAAAGGGATATGAGGTAACAAGGCGGTGCGGACGTTAAATATAGGGCCACGCCCGCACTGTCCCGAGAAACATCCACCTTTCTCCGATATCGTCGCCTGAAGCCTCCCAAATACCTCTGTGTATCGCAAAGAGTAGGCTGGGATTTTTCAAGATCGCCATGACTTCAGACCTTGAAAGGCTTCCAGGACCGACTTCGAGGGCTCGCGAAAGGAGATTTTCCTCTCTTTTGAGCATCCTGCCCTTCTTTCGCAATAGACTTCTATGAAAGGCATTCACCCACGGCTCTAAAACGGCGGACCTAAATCCGCTTTCGGGAAGATGGAGATCCTTCGATAAGGCTTTTTCTAAAAGGTCGAGTTCCCGAGAGGGCCTCATCTCTTCGGGGATCAGGAAAAGCCCTTTCTTTTTGAAGGCCTCACCTGCGGTAGCCCTACTCGTCCACACCGAAAGCGGCAGCGACAGTACGAAGGAGGCCACTATCGGGGAGAGCCACAGGAAGAACGAGGGGTTTACGATCAATATTAAGGCTCCCCACAGGAGCCCTATGGAAGTGCCGCTCCAATGAAAGCGCAAAGCCTTCTTCCAACTGGTGCCCACATCGCTCCTCTCCTGGGGCCCCCATGTCACTTGCTGTCCTAGGAGGGCAAAAAAGAAAAATTTGCTGTGAAATAGCATCTTTACGGGGGCAAACAAGATGGAAAAAAACACCTCGAGGATCATGCTCATAAAAAGCCTCCTCACACCGCCAAAAAGACGGGCCTCCCCCTTGATCAAGACCAAAAATGCACCCAATAGCTTGGGGAGGAAGAGAATGATCAATGTCGTAACCAGGAGTATCAACGCCCACCGAGGATACCATACAGGCCATTGGGGAAAGAGGGCGTGCTCCGCCGGGAAATAGACTGGTTCGATCAAAACCTCCAAGATGGCCTCAAGCGAACTCATCAATATGAAACAGAACCATAACAAACCAGAGCCGTATATCATGGCGCCGTTTAAAAAAAGAAAACGATGAGTCGGGATTATCCCTTTCAACAGAAACAGCCTCACATGCTGGAGGTTGCCTTGACACCACCGGCGGTCTCGCGACAGCTCCTCCAACAACGTCGGAGGGATCTCCTCATAACTGCCCGCCAGATCGTGGCTCAGCCAAACCTCGAAGCCGGCCCTCCTCATGAGAGCCGCCTCGACGAAGTCGTGGCTCAAAATTTCTCCCCCCAATGGAGGCTTTCCGGGCAATTTGGGGAGGGCACAATGCTTCATGAACGCCTCGACGCGGATAATGGCGTTGTGTCCCCAATATTGTGCGTCGCCGAGCTGCCAGAAATGGAGGCCAGCCGTAAAAAGCGGACCATAGACGTGGCTCGCAAATTGTTGGATGCGACCGTAAAGGGTGCGCCTCCTCACAGCCTTCGGAGCCGTCTGCAATATCCCGATCTTTGGATTTGCCTCCATGGCACACGTCATCTTCACCAAGGCCTCTCCACTCATTACGCTATCGGCGTCAAAGACGACCATGTAGCGATAATCCTTGCCCCACCTTCTGCAGAAGTCGGAGATGTTGCCGCTCTTTTTCTTCGTATTCCTCCACCTGCGGCGATAAAAGAGTTTCCCTAAAGCATTGAGGCGCTCGCAGACCTCGGCCCACGCCAGCTCTTCCGAGATCCATATGTCTGGGTCGTTGGTGTCGCTCAATACGAAGAAATCAAAGTGCTCGAGCTCGCCGGTCTTTTCAAGGGAGCGATATGTCGCTTCAGCTCCTGCGAAGACGCGTTCGATCTCCTCGTTGAAAATGGGAAACAGTACGGCAACGCGCACATCTGGTGAGATCTCTTTCAGCTCAATCCTGGGGGCAAAACGGTCGAAACGCCTAAGAATCGTGAAAAAACCCGCTATGGCTGTCCAAAAACCCACGGATATCCACGCAAAAAGCGCCGCAAACGCTATTATCATGAGGGGCTCAAGAAGCGCTCCGCCCTTGTGCGGCATCACAACTCCCATGATAGAAGTCGCCACAGAAGTTGAAATCACCACAAGAACGGTAAGCGAAAACCTCCTGCGACTGGCTGCGCGCTCCCACAGCGGCGGCTTTTCGTCGATAACCTCTCTATTCGTGGAAAAGAGACTGCGCAAACCCAGCTCAAATCCCTTAGGAGCCATAGAGGCGCGCTTCAACGGCGGCGCTGACGAGATTCCCCCACACCCTTCAGTCAAAATCAGCGGTGAGGCCGCCTCGCCCAGACGGCGCCATCTCGGATGTCTTATGGTGACGTCCCCTTTGCAAAGGATGGCCTGCAATTCTTCTACGGCTTTTTTAACCGGATTCGAGCAGTTTTTGCGAGAAAGTGCACGGTTTACTATCTCAACGGCAAGCTTAAGGGAGGCGATAGGCGCAATGCCTATAGCCCAAATGTAAAGCAAAATCCGCTTCTCGACTTCATACCAGACCTTATCCATGCAGAAAACCCCGTGCCTCGTCACGGTTGGTAGCCGTAGCTCCACGTCTCGGTGAGGACATCGGGCAGATCCTCTCCTTTCTTGAGGAAGGCCCGCATTTCAACCCTGGGCCTCCTCTCAGGGATGAGCTGCTCTATGGGGCCGCCCTTTGCGGGGCGCACCTCGAGGACGAGACGCCACCCGCCTGTGACCTCGTTTCTCATCAGAATCTTCTCCAAAATTTCCATACCCTCCGTGACCGTAACCACGCTGGTGAGACCGACATCGGCCGGTATGGCATTGAGGACTCCCCCTTCAAAATCTACGACAAATCGCCTCACACCCTCGTCCTTTCCCTTTCCCGTACGGGTAGCTACCACATAACCTCCGCCGTGAGGCGAACCTTTTGGGAAGTGCCAGCTCATCCTGTAGGATAAATCGACGGGTTCGCCCAGCGCCGGCAGCGATTTAGGAACCCAGAATGCTACGATATTGTCCGTAGTCTCCCATGTAGTGGGTATTTCGATCAGCTCCACATGCCCTTCTCCCCAATCCTCCCTGGGAGAGATCCAGACGCTGGGGCGCAGATCGTAACGCGCCTCCAGATCCTGATAGTGGTCAAAATCCAAGTCGCGCTGGAGCAAGCCGAAGCCCGCGAGTTTTTCGACCTGAAAAGCAGAAATGGCGAGGCGGGGAGGATTATTCAGCGGCCGCCACAACCACTCTCCACTCCTGAGCGCTATCATTAGACCGTCGGAATCGTGAACCTCGGGGCGATAGTCGTCGGGGCGATTGCGGCTGTTCTCGCCGTAATAGAACATGCTGGTCAAAGGGGCTATGCCAATTTTCTCTACGTCTTTCCTGCGGAAAACCATCGCCTTCACATCTACAGCCGTATTTTCGCCGGGCTGCACGAAGAACTTATAAGCCCCAGTGAGGCTTTGGCTATCTAACAACGCATAGATAGTGAGGCTCTTGGCATCCGGGGTTGGCTTTACTATCCAAAATTCCCTGAAATGGGGAAACTCCTCGCCCTTAGGCAAGGCTGTATCTACAGCAAGCCCCCTCGCAGAGGCTCCGTAACGTTGATTTTTCCCGAGGGCACGGAAATAACTCGCGCCCAAAAAGACGATCAGCTCATCGTGATAATCGGGCTTGTTGATAGGATAATGGACTCTGAGGCCGGCGAAACCCAACCCTTCCAATTCCTCTTTGGGCAACGCATTTTTGCCGTAGTCAAAAAGCTCAGGAGAAAATGGGACTTGTGCCACGCCCTGATCGGTGACTACGTTGATTTTTACCGGATAATCGTAATAAAAGCCGAGGTGAAAGAATTGGAGCTGGAAGGGCAGTCCTTCATCCCGCCAAAGGGCCTTCTCCGGTTTAAAGCGGATGTCGCGCCATTGATCATATGTCAGTCCTTTCAAGAAATCCGGCGCTTTTTTGGAAGGCTCCTGATAAGGCTCCAGCGCGAGCTGGCGAGCCTTCTCAAACACTTGAGCTTCGAGAGCCTCGAGGATCAAAGGGTGGCTTTCGTTCGCCTTGTCCTGTGACGCTTGCGCACTGGCAACCGGAGCATATAAAGCGTTGAAGCCGAGGGCTAACACGGCCGTCACGGCTACCAACGCGAGACACCGTTTATTCATCGAACATACCTCCTATGCGAGAGCATAAACAACCGGACGGACTAAGAGATAGGGTAAAACTGCGTAGATAGCACAAGAAGGCACGCGACATCGCCGCAGGTGGTTATCGCTTGTGTCTTTGTTGTGTCTTTAGACGAAAGCCTATCCATCTTTGTGCCTATATTCTCTCAATGCCTCTACGACGCAATCTATATCGGCTTCCGTGTGGTCCGCATTCACTTGGAAGCGGACTTCCTCATCGCCTTTGGGCACGACGGGGTAGTTCATGCCCGTCGCCAGGATCCCTCGCTCGGCGAGGAAGGAGATCAGTTCCGCCGTCTTCTTCGTATCCCTGATCATTACGGGGACTATCGGATGATCGCCCTCTATGACCTCATAACCCAACGACGAAACTGCGCTCCTAAAGCGCTTCGTAATGGCCCTGAGGTGAGCCAAAATCCGCTTCCCCTCCTGGCTCTCGAGGATCTCTAAGGCCTTGAGGGCGGCGGCGGCTTCGCCAGGCGTTATCGGGTTGGAATAGATATACATAGGGGCGGTCTCTCTCAGGTACGTAATGACCGCGTAGCTCGAAACGGCGTAGCCTCCATTGACGCCGAAGGCCTTGCCCAGCGTCCCGATGAGGATATCGGCGCGCCCTCCCGTGAACTCCTCCGTCCCTCGCCCAGTCTCTCCGAAGGCCCCAACGCCATGCGAGTCATCGACGCCCACCAAAAACCCTGCGGGACAGTGGACAGCGTATTTTCGTGCGAGGCTTTCAATCGCCTTCAAGGACGCGTGATCGCCTCGCATGCTGAAGACGCCATCGGTCACGATGATAAGGCGGCGCGATCGCTCTATGAAACTTATGATGCACCCCTCGAGCTCTGCCATGTCCAGATGCTTATACACCGCCTTATCCTTAGGCCTTGAGAGCCTTACGGCGTTTATGATGCAGTTGTGGTTCAGTTCGTCGCTTATCACCGCAGTCTCGGCCGTTACGAGCGAGGGGAGGGTGCTTACGACCGTCGAATAGGCGGAGCTGAAGACCATCGCTTCCTCCCTGCCGTGAAAAGCGGCCAACTTCTTCTCAAGGTCCCTATGGGGCTTGTATGTGCCGCTGATGAAGCGCACCGCGCCTGGCCCGACTCCGTATGCCCTGGATGCGGTCTCTTCGGCGGCGAGGAGCCCTTCGTTCAAGGAAAGCCCAAGGTAGGAGTTTGAGT
>CAYTKB010000042.1:0-14532 GCA_964438265.1 uncultured Acetomicrobium sp.
GATCACTGTCCGGATAATATCGGATTCGCTGTCCGGATAAGCCGGAATACACAGCCCCTGAAGCCTAAAACAATTTTAGGAGTCTATCATAAAGATTATAACAGATTGCTAAGTTAAGAAGCTTATAAAAAGGGAAGCAATGGTGTGTAGAGTTATGCAGTTAATTATAATGTAGTAGCTTTATCTTTCTATTAAAGGAGAGATTGCTTCTATGTCAGTAGAAAAAGGGGCTATTATAGAAACATTACTGAAAACCTTTGAAGAAATCGAGTCGCTACTTGTTAAGGAAAAAAATGAAAACGCCATAAACATGCCTCATACCCGAAAAGCCTGGTGCTGCTGGAAGCTGAGAAAACACATAAATCAAGCGCTCGAAAAGATGGGACTTCATATCATGTCTTCTAAAGGGTTCTACGATTTACAACAATACTTCAGCCGAGATCCATACGCTTTGGCTTCGTCATCTCAATTGCTCAAAGAACTTATTAGGTCGCCTGAGCGATTCGAAACAATTTACAACCTTTTACAAGACGACGAGTCCAAAGATACTTTCAAGTGGTTTATAAAATATAGGGTGGCTTATGTTTGTATAGGCAATAGAGCAAGCATGCTTTATCCTCCTCCGATAGATTTCTCCCTCTGGGGGAGGTATTTAAAAGATATAGAGGCTGCTAAGGTAGAAAAGGACTTATACAAAGTTGGCCCATATATGATTTATTGTACTGACTCCAGTGCGTTATTAAGCTCATGGCTAGAAGAGGCCTATAAGCTAAACGGCATATGTGAACCGAAGAAGGGAGATTGGATTATAGACGGAGGCGCTTTCCAAGGAGACACAACGTTATGGTTCTCGGACCTCGTTGGCTCAGAAGGAAAGGTCTATGCTTTCGAACCATTTAACAAAAATTACAATATATTGAGGAAAAACATTGAAAGGAATTATCTCAAAAACGTCATTGCGATCCCAAAAGCACTCTACAGAGAATCCAAAATTTATTCCATGATTGGCGATGGCCAAGGGGCAACTTTGGTAGAAAATGACTCCAGCACTATAGAGGCAACTGCGTTAGATGAATTCGTACAATCGCAAAACTGCCCCCATATAGACCTTATAAAGATGGATATTGAGGGAGCGGAAGTTCCAGCCCTTGAAGGAGCAATAAATACGATCAGAAAATATACGCCTCGGTTAGCAATCTCAGTTTATCATAATGGAACAGACATGCTTACAGTGCCAGAACTCATAAAGCGCATCGAACCTAACTACAAGCTGTATTTGCGCCATCGCTCGAACTCCTGGGTAGACACCTTACTATATGCTGTGCCTTAACTTATCGCCCCTGAGCTACATTTTTGTAAACTTCTAGGGTTTGTTGAGCTGTAGTTTTCCATGTAAACTTTGCAGCTTGTTTTATGCCAGCATGCTTTAGCCTTGACGCCAAATCTTCGTCGGTTAACACCTTATAGATAGCTTCTGCAATCTGCTCATACGAATTTGGGTCTACTAATAAAGCTGCATCTCCTACAACTTCGGGCAGGGAAGAAATATTGGAGGTTACAACAGGAACACCACAGGCCATTGCCTCAAGTGGAGGAAGGCCAAAGCCTTCCCAAAGAGAAGGAAATGCAAATACATCAGCTCCTGAGTATAAAAATGGCATCTCTTCTTGGGGTAAGTATCCAAGAAAACGAATCTTATCCCTAATGGTTTTATCAAGACTTAAGTATTTTTCTTCAAAAATTTTATTCTTACAGCCCCTTCCTCCTCCAAAAACCAAATCTGGCACTCGATTTAACCCCATTTTTCTACACAAAATTACGTATGCTTTAAGCAAACTAATGGCATTTTTCCTCAGATCTAATGCGCCTAAGAATAGAATATATCGCCCTAACGAATATTTTTGTTTAAAGGCATCCAATAGAGTCTTATCGGTTATTGGTTTGTAAGCATTATGATTCACACCAAGTGGTGTTACAATGATCTTCTCTTCAGGATAGTTATATAAAGAAATCAAATCTTTTTTTGTGGAAACAGATGGCGTTATAATTACATCTGCAATTTCAAGAGAAAATCGTAAACAGACATGTAGAATAATAGAATTTTTAAATTCAACCGCTTCAGGATAACGCATCAAGGGAAGATCATAGATTGTCAATATAATTTTAGCCCCCCTGGTTGGAAAGCCGGTGAAATTCGGAAAATGAACGATGTCTACAGATGGCAACAGTGGCCTGGAAACTTTTTCACCCAAGATTTTTGACAAAAATATGACCGACGATCGCGGCAATGAGGCATAAAAGCGATAAGAAGTCATAGGTCGAGTAAGCCATCCCTTGGGCAGGTCGGGCTTACGTGATTTTAAGCTAAAAGAAAAGAGAACAAACTCTTCCTCTGTAAGGTTTAAAAATTGTTCTAATAAATTATAACAGTACCAGCCTACACCGGTTCTCTGTTCAAGTAAAGGAGTGCATTCAAAAGCTACTCTCATTTACAGACACGCGCCTTATGTTTATATTCTTGTTTCGATATCTAGCTTAGGTCAAGTCCTTCCAGACAATTTAGTATAACAAGCAAGATATTTTAGAACATATTTCTCAATGGTAAAATCTTCTGCCTTTCTTTGCCCCTGCTGACCTATCTCATCGATTTCATCTTTATTAGCGAAGGCTTTTATTATAACTCTCTCTAAATCCCCAGGAATATCTGGATCGTACAACCATCCTGTCTTCCCTTCATCAATAATTTCGGGTATGCCGCCGCGAGCAGCTCCAATTACTGGAATGCCAAATGCATAAGATTCTATGATAACAAGTCCAAATGACTCATGGCAACGAGATGGTACCACTAAGCAATGAATTGACCTGAACAGATCTTCTGGAGCAACATGCCCCAAAAATTCTACTGGCAAACCTTTTGCTTTTTCACGCAACATTCTCTCATACTCTTTATCGCCAGTGCCAGCAATAAAAAGCTTAACAGGAAGTTCCTTTCGCAGTTTCCTTACCACCTGAATAACATCTTCCACTCCTTTACTGGGATCCAGTCTGCCCAAAAAGCCGATGCAAAAATTACCCTCATCTTTGAGCTTATTCGATAACACCTCGCTCATTTTGGATACAGCATTATAAATGAAATCATAGTCAGATTGTGGGAAAAAATTAAGTTCCATATGTTTCCTTAAAATATATTGACTCACTCCAACAACTAAATCTACTTTTCTTGAGGAAATTCGCTTGATTTTAGAAAATAGATTGCATACCCCACAAGGCACAAAACAATTTTGTCCTTTCTTATACATTGTAGTCCTTATACAGATAAGACTATGATCATGAAGTGTATGTAATAATGGGAATCTCAGTGCTTTCACAGCAGACCAAGTTGCTACGGAAAAACCGACCAGATTATGAGTATGAACAACATCCGGCTGTTCTATTTGTAATATTTCATAAACAGTGTCTTTCATTGGTTTATTATATATATCTAAACAGTGCCAAAACGCGCGAAGGATAGCGTTTGGTTTCCTCCTGGAATTATCAAATGGCCAATAAATGTTCTGCAAAGGTATGCGATAAACTCGCACCCCATTTACAATCTCCTGCTTGAGTAACTCCGGTGGCTTGTTCAAACTGATCACAAAAACATCCTGTCCTGCCTGTAGAAGTCCTTCTGCCAATAGTTGAACTACTTTCTCTGCACCACCAACTTGGTAGGGATAATAAAGCGTATTGACCATTGCTATTTTCATTTTTTTAGGTTCTACCGACTTTCCTGTGGGTACATGTCAAGTCTACCGCAATAAAAGAGTATCGCAGTCCTGTAGTTGTTGAAGTTCCTTAAAGCATGTGCGACTGACTTGATCTGTTGGATCTTGCTGTTTATCCCCTCCGATACGGCATTGGTGACCCTGTGTTTCAGATAGGTGAGGATATTGTCTATATGCTTTGCGAGCATCTTCGCCACGGCGATCACGGGCTTCAGTTGAGAATGGGTCGCTAAGGTTTCCTTCCAAGACTGTGCTCTGCCCGTCTTTAGCTTCTCTCTTTTGAGCCTGCAGAAGGCGTCTCTTTGCGCTTCTCTTAAGTTTGCGGAGTTACTGAGCCAGAGGTATTTGGTGCCCCTTAGCGTATAGTCTCCTCCTTTTAGGAGCATCCTGTTTTCAACCTTTCTCACCTTATCCACCGCCTCGTTCATGTGCTTTGCGATGTGAAACTTGTCGTGTACTATGTCGCTATCGGGGAGGACTTTTTCTACTACGTTTATATAAGGCTCCCACATGTCTATGACCACTGCTTTTATGGACGGCCTTAGCTTGCTGGGAAGCGCTTCGAGCACTTCTGTGGCCGCAATTTCATCCCTCCCTCGAGTTACTTCTAACACCCTCGAGCGTTCGATATCGACGAGGAGCGTGGCGTAACTATGCCCTTTGAGGAAGTCCTTCTCATCAATGCCTACGTATGAGATGGGTCCATCCTCTCTTCGAGAGAGACCCCTCGAGACTGCACGTCCCTGTATCTCATGAGTTTCATCCCAGGATAAGCCAAGGATCGCTCCTGCTTTCGTCTGGTTTTGACATCCCAATAGGATATCTGTGGCGAACCTCTCAAAGAGGAGCGTAAAGTGGTACCTGGCGTCTGCCCAGGGGACAGAAATGCTCTTCGCGCCGTGGAGTGGGCATTCTATCCTCGGGATCTTGCAGTGGATGACGGTCTTAAATTGCATGGTATCGAGATGCCTCCAATGCCTTTCTTCCCTGTGGTCATAGACGGGACAAGGCTTTCCACATTCAGGACAGAGGGCCTTCTCTCCCTTCGGATAGGATATCCATATATGAATCTGAAGCGTATCATAATCTACTTTCATGTCAGCGATCTCCCACGGTGGCACAAGACCTAAAAGTTGAGCGAAGAGTTCCTTATCCTTCATGAGCGTCCCCCTCCCTTATCTTTCGAGGATACACATCTTGGGGGCAATTTTCAAGGGGTGCCCACAGGGTTTCCGGAAGAACCATATAAATAAATCAGGCTGTTTCTTCAAGCGATGTGGATCAATTGTCGCCGGACAAGAGCCATATTTGGCGACCCATTTCAATCTCTTGGTGGTGTCTGCGTTGTCAGCCTCTTTAGCACTTTCTGTAGCGACCCTGCAGTTCACCAAATTTAGCCTATACGATATATAATAATTCATGATAATATATCCATCGTTCCTCGTAAAGGCTATGCTGTTCTTGCTGGGTTGGAGGGATTATGCATCAGAATAGAAATTCTTTTGCTCCAGTTACTTTTGATGTTCCGTCTATTATCGACTCCAGCGTGGGGGGCTTCTCCCGCAAATGGTGGCTATACAGGCTTATGGGAATATCCTACTGCTGAAGTCTTAGAAGACGGCAAGGGTTGGTTTGGGTATACCGACGCAAATCCTTATATAACATATTATCTTGCACTGGGGTATCTCCCCAAATTCGAGCTCAACTTCCGAATCACCCATGTCGCTAATGTTCCTCTCGACCGGGAAAGATGCCCACGCTTCGGCAGTTATAAAGATCACGAGTTCGACGCTAAGTATCAAATTTTACCCCAAGATGATTTGAGGCCCGCCATTGCGATAGGCATCTTGGACCTAAGCACTACCGAGCATTTTAGATCTGAGTATATCGTCGGGACGTTGGCAATGGGCGACTGGACATTCACTGC
Source organism: uncultured Acetomicrobium sp. (assembly GCA_964438265.1). Classification (GTDB taxonomy): domain Bacteria; phylum Synergistota; class Synergistia; order Synergistales; family Thermosynergistaceae; genus Thermosynergistes. The sequence continues at coordinate 5,692 of CAYTKB010000042.1, forward strand.
TGGATGGGGCTCGGATCGGCTCGGCGGGGCTTTTGGAGGAGTATCGTGGCAACCCTTCGACTGGCTTGAGTTGAAGGGGGAGTATGGTTCTATGGACTATACAGGTGATGTTTTTAGCGGACAACGTTCCATCACTGACGTCGAATCGGATTACAACTACGGAGCTGTTATTAAGACATCCTGGGCTGACATAAGCGTGAGCTATCAGCGAGGAGACGAACTGTCCATAACGGCATTTCGCCCCTTTGACCTGCGAGACCTTCCCATCTTCGGCGACAAGAAACGCTCCATAAAAGGCGCCCAAATCAATACATTGCTTTCCTGGTCTGAAACGGATCCATCAAACCTAATAACCGAGCTTACCTCGGTTATACCCAAGCGCATCGGCGTGCGCAATGTGAAGGTCAGAACCAACCCCGAGGAAAGAAACCTTCTGATCAGCTATGAAAACATAGGCTATAGCTCTGAAGCAGAGGCTATGGCCAGGGTGCTATATTTAGCTTCACACCTCATCCCCTGGGATACGGAAGCTGTTACCTTAGAGGCACAAGTCCGAGGCACCGCTATCATGCGCGTAAACATCCCAGGCGAACACTGTGCTTTGCTGCGACTGAACGAACTACGCAAGGAATACGCTCAAGAAGCCACCGCCTATTGGACAAATCCTAATCTTAAGGAACGAGAAAGTGGACAGTGGGCCTTAGAAGAGGGACCATCGGAAGAAGAAAAGGGCGAACACTTATATAAAGCTTACATTGCTTACGAGCCTCGCATCTTAAGGTCTGATTATGAAGACTATGATGCCCGATGGAGCCTTGACGCCGTATATGAATGGAATTCCACAGAGGGAAAGGCTGGGGTCTTCGATGTTCGCATCCCCATTCATAGGCACGGCAAGGAGGAAGATTTCGCTTATGAACCCTGGACCAACGAAAAGGTCCGTATTTGGCAGGCCGTATACAGCAAAATAGAACGCATCGACACTAATACCTTTCAGCTATATGAAGCGGGTTGGCTTGATGCCGCATGGTTCGGTGGTAATTACTGGAGGCGAACCTATTTCAACAACGGCCGTTACTTCATGGGTATAAGGCTTGGTTTAGTTCATGAGCGTGACCCGGAGAGCTTCGCAAATCTGGCTGATGAATTCATTTGTCTCTACCATGACGGCTGCGGAAGCAGAGACCATGACAATGAAGGTTGGATGGGCGCAGGCTGGCTTCAGGCCGGTTATCACGAACCACGCTATGATCTGGACCTCATGGCGGAAGCCGGCGTCTTTGTGGACTCTGACAGCGGTGTAAAGCTTTCGGCGATGAGGCATTGGGATGATGTGGGCATCGGCTTTTACGTCACCCGTGCTGGCACTACTCGAGTAGGAGAAGATTACTCGTTCGTAGGCGTAGAGCTCGAGATACCGATGAACATATTCTGGGGAGGCGAGAGCAACCATATATGGAACCAAGACATTATTATGACCGGCGGCTGGCCTTACTATACAGGTAGACAACCGTGGCATTGGAAGGACCCTGATTTGCTATGGGGGCAGCTTAACCCGGACCGTCTGCTTTCCAACTTATATGAGGAGCTGGAGCAAGGGCAAAAGTTTGTGAAAGAACTGGAGGGACAAAAGTAAACCCCTGAGGTCGGGTCTTTACTTTTTGTGTTTTTGTTTTCTTGCGCGTCTGACAATTGGACCGCTCCTTTTTGCCCTTCATGTTCATCTGTTCCGAGGCGATTTGGTCATGCTTCATCCCTGCTAATTTCGCAACCCGAATGATGCGGCTTTCGCTCACACCTCCAGTTTTGATTATACCTGAGTGCGGCTTTGGGCGACCCGTCGGACGATAATAAAACCATCCCTCGGGTAATACGATGACCTCGCCATTTACCCCCGGTGTTATAATTGGACCATCACACACGAATGGAGCAACTCTCTGTCAAGGAAGATTGCAACTCCGCTGTTTCTGGTTTCATCGCTGGCAGGCTTAGAAACGCGCAAATGCGACGTAGAGAGTAATCCTGGGGGTCACTGGTTCAGGTCTTTACTTTTTTGTGTTTTTGTCCCTCGCGTGCTTGATCATCGGATCGCGGCAAAGGAGGAACAAAGGTTTTGAGCATTAAGAGACCGCTAAAGATCGTTCAGGCCATAAATGCCGGCGGTTGGACAGGGGCGGAAAAAGGCCGTCGTCACGCTAGCAAATGGATTGAACGACGAAGGCCACGATGTCGAGGTTTGGGCGAGGAAGAACTCGGTCTTGTGCGATGAACTTGCACCTACAATCAAGGTAAGGATTGTGCCTTTTTTAAACGATTTCGAGCCCTTCACGCTGAGGCGGCTATCTGCAAGGTCGCAAATGATGCAGGTATTTTAGTTCCAATGGGAGATGTCGATGGTTTATCTGCGGCGCTTGAAAGGGTTGTCAAGGACGAGCAATTAAGAATGCATTTGGGCAACTCGAGTTTAGAAAGAAGTAAGCTTTTCACGCGCGATGCGATGATCAAGGAGACGTTAAAGGTCTACAAGGAAGTCCTGCAAGAAAAATAAAAACCTGGATTAAGGGGGGAAGATCTTGGTCAAGGTAGTCGTGGTGGGGTCTATAAACATGGACTTGATCGTGCGCGTTTCCAGGCTGCCCCGCCTTGGGGAGACGATGAGCGGAGAGGGCTTTTCCATGGGCGGAGGCGGCAAAGGGGCAAACCAGGCTGTCGCCTGCGCGCGGCTCGGCGCCCGCGTGACCATGGCAGGATGCGTCGGAGACGATGACTTCGGAAAGAGGCTCCTCTCAGACCTCGTCTCTGAGAGCATAGACTGCACGCCGGTGAGGGTTTGTCCCGGCATCAACACGGGAGTGGCCCTCATCGCTGTCACAAAAGAGGGAGAAAATGCCATCATACTCTCCCCTGGCGCAAATGCTCTGGCCTGTGGCGAGGATGTAGAAAGAGTCGCAGCTGCCATGAAAGAGGCGCAGGTGGCGTTATTTCAGCTCGAAATACCCACCGCCACCGTGATGGTAGGTCTCAAAAAAGCCAAGGAGGCCGGTTGCCTCACCGTTCTCGATCCAGCCCCCGCCGCACCTTTGCCTGACGAGATTTGGCCCTTCATAGACGTGGCGGCCCCTAACGAGATAGAAGCGGCAGATTTGGGCGGCTCCAATGAACCAGCTCAGGCTGCTGTAAGGCTTTTGGAAAAAGGGGCCGGCTGCGTAGTGGTAAGCCTTGGGAGTAAAGGCGCGTTGGCGGTAACGCGAGATCGCACCTTCTCCGTGCCAGCTTTCCCTGTGGAAGTTGTTGATACCACAGGGGCGGGAGACGCCTTTCGCGCAGGGCTCGCCGTGGCCCTGGCGGAAGGGAAGGCGCTCGAAGAGGCCGTTAGGTTCGGTGCCGCTGCAGGGGCGTTAACCTGCACGGCGTTGGGAGCTCGAAGCTCCCTTCCTCAAAGGTCTGCCGTGTTGCAAATGCTTTCGAGTTCGTCCGCCCGCTAACTTCGCAGAGAGAAGTCAAACCTCACTCAAAGCTAAATAGCGTTTTGCCGTCGCTGAAACTCCGTCGTAGTTCGCATGAAAAAGCAGAGATGACAATGGACGAAGACATGTATACAATTGCATTCACCGAAGCGAATCGATTTTCCGATAGATCCTCAAGGTACTCAAGGTATAATAAAAACTGAGCGCTGCACGGAGAGGGGGCGATGTTTCATAAAATAAAACATCAGGGCGGCATCATGAAGGGGCGAGGTGTGATTTTTGCAAACAAAAGGAGTTTACAGACCGAAAAAGAGGGGGTATGTGGGCGATGGCAAGGAGATTTGTGGCATCAAGTTTGGCGGTTGCATTGCTTTGTATTGCCATGGCGGCGGTCCCTGGGACAGCCCAGGAACTCGTTCCGGCGCCAAAGACGTTCGACGTAGGTTTTCCCGTTGAGATGTCGGGAGACGCGGCCATAACCGGAGACCTGCAGCGCAAGGGGACGGAAATGGCGTTGGAGAAGATCAACGCCGAAGGCGGCATTAACGGCGTGCCGCTGCGCTTCGTTTACGAAGACACGAAGGGAACCAACCCGGGAGCGATCAGCGCTTTCAACAAGCTGCTTTTCTCTCATAATGTGGTAATGAGCTTCGCCACTGTGCGAAGCACAATGGTCCACGCACTGGCCCCCATCATCAAGGAAAACGAAATCCCGGCCATATTCGGCGGGAGCGCCTGGTCTCTGTCGGAGCTCGAGATCCCGTGGATGTTCCGCGTCAGGACCGACGACAGGACCGTGGCTCAGATAATGGCCAAATTCATGGTCGAGGACCTCGGACATAAAAAGATAGCGGGCCTGCACGATTCGGATGCCTTCGGCACCGGAGGGTTCGTGGAAACGGCTAAGGCCCTGAAGGAAATGTATGGCATAGATGTGCTCACAGAACAGAAATACTCCACCGGAACAAAAGACTACACCGCTCAGCTTCTGGCCATCAAAAACAGCGGCGCCACCTGCGTCTTCGCCTGGGGCACAAGGCTCGAGGATGACGCAATAATACTGCGGCAAAAAGCCCAGCTCGGGTTAGAAGTCGACTTTGTGGGCTCTGCATCGTATTCTTCGACGCCCATCCGCGACATAGCGGGGGACAGCGTAAACGGGATATACAGCGCTGCCGGCTTTACCGTCGCCAACGATGATCCGATCGTCCAAGAATACGTAAAGGAATTTCAGGCCAAGTATGGTGAACTGCCAGACGAGAACTCCGCCTGGACGTATTCTTCCACATTGATGCTGGCGGATGCCCTGAGGAAAGCGAATGTTATCCAGGTGGTAGACGGCAAACCCATGATGCTCCCGATAAAGGAGGCGCGAGAGGCGATTCGCCAAGCGCTCAAAGGCGTCCGCGATTTCAAAACCCCCATGGGCTCTTATACCTGCGACAAGTGGAACAACATGCTTCACGAGATGCCAATCATCCAAATAGTCGACAGGAAGGACAAGCTCATAAAGGTCGTGAGCGTGGAACCGAAGTTGGAATAACCGCACAGACCAAACCAAAACTATAGCAAAACAGGGGGCTGGCTCCTCGCAGCCAGCCCTTCTATAGATTATAGGAGGCGAAGACGTTGACCGAAGGTGCAAAGGCTGTCACAGTGAAGGCAGCAGCTCTAAAATCTTTTTGCGAGGAAGTTTTAATAAAGGTAGGATTAAGACCGAAAGACGCGTCTGTAGTTAGCGAATCGCTGGTTTCGGCCAACCTACGAGGTGTGGATTCCCATGGAGTGATCAGGCTTTCTCCGTATGTCCAACAAATACTTGCGGGCGGAGCCAAGGCACAACCCAACGTGAAGGTCGTGTGCGATGCGGATTCCGTAGCGGTGATGGACGGGGACAATGCCCTTGGGCAGATACCTTCCAATGAAGCGGCTGAACTTGCTATAGATAAAGCGAAAAAGACCGGCGCAGGCTTTGTGGGGGTGAGAAACAGCGGGCACTTCGGCGCAGCGGCCTATTGGGCCCTCAAGGCCGCGAAGCATGACATGATCGGCATCTCGATGAGCAACACCACGCCTACGATGGCCATATGGGGAGGTTCAGAGCCGGTCATAGGCAATAATCCTTTCGCAATAGCCATACCCTCAAGCGGAGAATTTCCGATAGTGGCCGACATGGCCACCAGCGTCGTAGCCTGGGGCAAGGTCTTTATGGCCGCGGCGAAGGGTGAATCCATCCCTGAGGGTTGGGTATTGAAAGACGGCCACCCCGTGACGGACCCAAACAAAGCCAGGCCTGGCGGCGTTATCCTTCCCTTCGGGGGACACAAAGGTTCGGCCATAGCCATCGCCATAGAGGTCCTGTCGGGCGTCCTCACCGGTTCAGGCTTCACCCAAAGAGTTAAGAGCATGTACGAAAATCCGGAGTCGCCGACGCGCTCGGGCCACTTTATAGGCGCCCTAAACGTCGAAAAGTTCATGCCCATCGGCGAGTTTAAATCCAGGATGGCCGAATTTATCGGAGGACTCAAGTCGTCAAAACCCGCGGCGAACTTCGACGAAGTCCTCCTGCCTGGCGAACCAGAGTTCAGGGAAGAGGCCAAGCGGCTCAAAGAGGGAATACCGCTCCCCGAATCGCTCTTTTCGGAATTGGAAGAGCTGGGACAAAGGTTCGGCGCAAAACCACTGACGACATAAGGGTGCGCACAGAGATGATTACGATATTACAACTGGCGACGGGCGGCGTGGCGATGGGTTTCGTCTATGCCTTATCTGCCATGGGGATCGTCCTTATATACAGGGCGGCGGGGGTGGTAAACTTCGCTCAAGGCTCGCTGGTCATGCTCGGAGCGTACGTCGCCACGAGCTGCCTCGAGACGTTGAAACTTCCCATGATAGGGGCCATCATCGCCGCCGTTATTATAATGGCCGGAGTGGGGGCCATCTTCCAGCGGGTGGCATACTACCCGCTGCGGTATGCCGGGATCATCCCGGTCGTTATAAGCACTATAGGCGTGAGCGTCTTCCTGAACAACGGCGTCTACGTAATATGGGGAACATATCCCAAATTCCTGCCGCCCATCGCAGGAAGCGGCACAATTACGATATTCGGAACTTCCGTACCCCTTCAAAACATAGCTATAGCGCTGATGGCCGTAGCCCTGCTATTCTTCCAGGCGTACTTTTTCAACAAGACGTGGCTCGGCAAGAAAATGCAGGCTGTGGCGCAGCACCAAGACACTGCCGCCCTCATGGGGATAAAGGTGAGCCGCATGATTACATTTACATTCATGTACAGCACCGCATTAGCGGCAATAGCCGGCATATTCGCCGGGCCGATATTCTTCGTGTCGCCAGGCATAGCGCAGATACTCTCCAAAGCTTTCGCCGCCTCCGTGGTCGGCGGCTTCGGTAGCGTCCCAGGCGCCGTGGTCGGCGGCATATTCGTGGGGTTGGTAGAGACTTTTGGAGCTTACTTCATCTCATCGGCTTATAGAGACGCATGGGCCTTTGGCCTGCTCATCCTCTTCCTCCTCTTCAGGCCACAAGGCATCTTCGGCGAACCTATATCGGAGAAGGTGTAAGACTCATGGCGCCTAAAAATGCCAAAACCATCACGCTGGTCGCAGCGGGGGTGATTCTGCTTTTCCTCCCCAAGTTTATACCGTCGAACTACCAGATGACGATCATAAACTTAGGCGGCATATATATGATCCTGGCCGCCGGCCTAAACGTGATCCTCGGTTTTACAGGGCTTATGTCGTTCACGCAGGCAGCCTTTTGGGGCATAGGATCTTACACGGCCGGCCTGTTGGCCGTAGAGCACGGCTTCCCTTTCCTCCTCACCGTTCCGGCAGCGGCCCTTTTAACGGCAGCCGTAGGGTTCCTCTTGGGTTTGCCAAGCCTGAGAAAGCTCAAGAAATTCTACCTCGCCGTAACCACCATAGGCTTCGTCCACATAACCAGGCTGATCTTGGAGAATTGGACGAGCCTCACTCGCGGAGCAGACGGCTTACCCGGAATACCTAAACCGGCGATAGGTCCGCTTCACTTCGATACGATGCATAAGTTTTATTACATAACTTTAATATCATGTTTCCTATTGATCTGGATCACGGCAGTCATCAAAAACTCCAGAGTAGGAAGGGCCATGCAGGCCATAAGGGAAGACGACCTGGCGGCAGAGGTCATGGGGGTAAACGTGTTCAAGTATAAAGTCCTGGCCTTCACGATCAGCGCCTTCTACGGCGGCTTGGGAGGGGCCCTTTACGCCCACCTGGTGGGATACATAAGCCCAGACATATTTACCTTCGAGGAAGCGGTCACCGTGTTATGCATGCTCATGATCGGCGGCTCAGGTTTAATCGCCGGCCCCGTGGTGGGAGCCACATTGCTCACGGTCATACCGGAATGGCTGCGCTTCATGCAGGAATACAACGCCATCATCTACGGCGCCGCCGTGGTGATCATGGCAGTTTACATGCCCACCGGCCTGGTAGGCTTGACGCAGCCATACTGGCGCAGACTGGCCGCGCTGTTTTCCTCCGCCAAGAAAAACAGCAGCGCGGGCTAAAGAGGAGGAAGCGATGTTGTCGTATATATTAGAAACTAAGGCGATAACGAAACGCTTTGGCGGACTCGTAGCCGTCGATAGCGTGGACCTACAAGTGAACAGGGGGGAGATCCGCGGCCTCATAGGCCCCAACGGGAGCGGCAAGAGCACGCTCTTAAACCTCATAAGCGGCGTTTATCCACTCGACGGCGGAGATATCCTTCTAAACGGCGAATCGGTATCGAAACTTTCCCCCCACGAGAGGGCAGAAAGGGGAATAGCCAGAACCTTTCAAAATAATAGACTGTTCCCACGCCTTTCGATCCTGGACAACATAATGGTAGGCATGCATGCGAGGACAAAATCCGAGCTACACCATACCCTGTTCAGGCACAAGATGACTAAACTCGAAGAAGAGAGTTGCCGCAAGAAAGCCCTCGAGATAATGAAGTTCGTAGGGCTAAAGCGAGGGGCAGATTTTACAGCCGGAGCCCTCCCTCACGGCGAGCGGAGGCTGTTGGAGATCGCGAGGGGGCTGGCGCTCGAACCCCAGATCATCCTCTTGGACGAGCCGGCTACCGGCATGAACCCCGCAGAGAAAGAGTGGATGATCGAACTTACACGGAACATTCGCCACGCCGGCATCACGGTTATCCTCATAGAGCATAACATGCGAGTCGTGATGGAAGTGTGCGACAGGATCACGGTTTTAAACTTCGGCAGGAAGATAGCCGAAGGAAATCCGCAGGAAATCCAGACCAACCCAGAGGTGATAGAGGCGTATCTAGGGGAGGAGGAACCGGAGGATGTTATTGCAGGTTAACT
>CAYTKB010000043.1:0-14413 GCA_964438265.1 uncultured Acetomicrobium sp.
GCGCCCGATTATTGGATATGTTGCCTTTTGCATCCTTGTGTGGCTTCTATCCTTGGAGCGGATCGGCTTTGTAAGGTATGGCTATGCAAAAAAGAGGAGAGGCGCCTCTCCTCTTTTTTGCATCTTGGGGGGGTATAATATGAGGCCGCGAGATTTAGTGGAGGCATCCCTGTTGGTGGCCTTGTCGGTGGTGCTGTTTATGGCCTCGAATTACTTGCCCTTGCTCGGGATAGTTGTGTCGCTCTTTTGTCCCGTGCCTCTGGTTATAATGGGGTTGCGCGCCTCCGTTCGCGGTGCGATTTTGGGCGCAGCCGTAGCCTCTCTACTCGTGACTGCTCTCGTCGGGGTGATGGGAGGGGCGCTCTTCCTTTTCAGCTTCGCTATTTTGGGAGTTAGCCTCGGATATTTTGTGCGCCGCTTCGGCAGGGCTACGGAGATATTGTTTTATGGTGTGCTCGTGTCGCTGGCGAGTAAAATCCTGTTGATAGCCGTCGTCAAGGCAGCAACCGGTGTTAATCCCATGGCTATGGATCCGAGTGCTTTGAAGGAAGGAATGGGATGGGCTGTGGGATTGTTCGAAGGGATGGGGCTTTCGGCAGACTCGCTTCAAAAGCAGATAGACCAGATGAGCCAGATCTTGCGTCTCATGTTTCCAGCCGTGTTGGTTATGGCCTCCGCGCTGGATTGCGTATTGAGCTACGCGGTGAGCGCTTTTGTGCTCAAGAGGATAGGGAAAGGAGAGCTGCCGCCGATACCCAATTTTGGCGGTTGGCGCTTCCCGAAGAGCCTTTTTTGGGCCTACCTCGCTTCCTTTCTCTTTACGTTATTGGGAGGTGGCAAGGGCTTCCTCTTTTTGGTCGGTTTGAATTTGAGGCTTGTGGTAACTATGCTTTTTTTCTTGGAAGGCGCTGCCGTGTTGTGGTATTTTCTTGCCCGTAAGGGCCTTCCGACAGCGTTGCGTATAATGGCATGCGTCTTCGTGGTCCTTGTGCCGTTTTTGTCGAACGCGTTGGTGATCTTGGGCATTGTCGATCTGTGGTTGGATTTGAGGTCTCGTTTCGGGAAGTGATGCCTATTACGGTATTGCATCATTTTTCACTGATGGCAAACCGTTTTTATTGTGGTTAAAGCCGCAAAGCCGAAATGTGCGAGGCGAGAGGTGAAATGAATAAATGAAGGTGATATTGAAACAGGATGTGGAAAAATTGGGCAGGCGCGGCGATCTTGTGGAGGTGGCTGATGGTTACGGCCGCAATTTCCTGATTCCACGAGGGCTTGCTGTTGAAGCCACCGAAGCCAAGATGAAAGAGTGGAAGAGCATTCAAGAGGGAAAGGTGGCGCGAGAAAAGAGATCTGAAGAAGAGGCTAAGACGAAGAAGAAAAGCCTCCAAGGAAGACGAATAACGGTCAAGATGAGCGCCGGAGAGAAGGGCAGACTCTTCGGCAGCGTAACTACAGCCCAACTGGCCGAGGCTATAGAGGAACAACTGGGAATTAAGGTCGACAAGAAACTCATCAAGATCGAGGATAACATCAAGCAAATCGGCGTATTTCCGTTCAAGGTCCGGCTTTATCCTGGTGTTGAGGCTGAACTCTCCGTGAAGGTGGAGGCAGGTTAGCATGGCGCTCCCTTTGGATCGAGTTCCTCCTCATAACTTAGAGGCCGAGCGCGCTGTCCTCGGATCATGTCTGCTGAGCCAAGATGCGCTGATCGTGGCTGTCGAGGGACTTTCTCCAGCTGATTTCTATGATATGCGTTATAAGCAAGCCTTTGAGATGATCAGCGATATGGTCCGAAAGGGGAAACCCGTGGATCCTCTCACGTTTTTGGAAGAGGCGAATCGTAGGGAAATGGCGGATCGTTTGGGCGGTCAGGCTTTCGTGGCCGAGCTTATCGATGCTGTCCCCACGACGGCCAACGTGGAATATCACGTGCAGATAGTGCGCGACAAAGCGATCCACCGCCGCCTCATTCAAGCGGGCGGAGAGATAGCAAAGCTCGGCTATGCTGAGGATAAGGAGCTGGATGAAGTTTTGGACGAGGCGGAGCGCACCCTCTTCGAGGTAACCCAGAGGGGAAGCGGCATGTCTTTCCGCCATGTAGGGGCCATATTGAGCTCTACTTTTCAAGAGATAGAGGCGCGCTTCCACCAAGGCGGGCACATCACCGGCGCTCCCTCCGGCTTTATAGATTTGGACAGACTGACCGGTGGTTTCCAGCCCGGGAGTCTCAACATCATAGCGGCCCGTCCCTCCATGGGCAAAACTGCCTTAGCGCTCGGCCTTGCCATGTATACCGCTTTGGAGGTCGGATCTCCGGTCCTCGTGTTCAGCCTGGAGATGAGCGCCGAGCAGTTGGTTCAACGCATGCTCGGTGCAGAGGCTCGTGTCAATATTCATGACCTCAGGACCGGCGCTTTTGCAGATGAGGCTTGGGATGACCTGGCCGACGCGGCCGGAAGGCTCTCTCAATCACCTATATATATCGACGACAGTTCGCTCCTTTCGACAATGGACCTGAGGGCTCGCTGTAGGAGGTTCAAGGCCAAGTTTCCGGGCTTAGGGCTCGTGGTGGTGGATTACCTGCAGCTCATGTCTCTGCATCGACGGACCGAGAGCAAGCAGCAGGAGGTGGCAGAGATTTCGAGGGCACTCAAGGGTATAGCCAGGGAGCTCAACATCCCGATCCTCGCCCTGTCGCAGCTCTCTCGCGCTGTAGAAGCGCGGCAGGATAAGCGCCCGCAGCTCTCCGATCTGAGGGATAGTGGTGCCATAGAGCAGGATGCGGACCTCGTAATGCTCCTCTACAGGCCAGGCTACTATTCGTCTGTGCCCGAAGACGAAAGCATGGCCGAGCTGATAGTCGCTAAACACCGCAATGGACCGACGGGCGTGGTGCGCCTCATTTTCTTGAAGGAATATACCCGTTTCGTCAACGCAGAGCGGTTGCTTGCTTGAAAAATTCGTTCGCCTTAGGCGAACCGCCTTGTGGGGGGGTGATCTTCTATGGAGGGAGAATATAAAGTCGATGTGAAGCGAATACTCGGTTTTCGCCTCAAAGGGAATCAGGTCGAAACCCCTCAGGTTGAGAGAGAGCTCGCCAATTTGCCTATAGGCGAAATAAGGCCTAATCCATCTCAGATGAGGCAGAGGATCGATGAGGACGACCTCGCGGAGCTGACCGAATCCATAAAGTCGCTGGGAGTGATTCAACCCATCGTCGTCAGGCCCGTGGAGGAAGGATATGAGCTGGTGGCTGGGGAGCGACGCCTCAGAGCGGCGAAGATGGCAGGCCTTGAATTCATTCCTGCGATAGTGATCAATATGGACGACTTAACCTCAAGCCTATCGGCCCTCGTGGAGAACATCCAGCGGAAGGATCTGTCGGCCATAGAGGAGGCGCGCTGTCTGGCCGACCTGCTTCGGACTACGGGCTGGACCCAGGTGGAGCTGGCGAAAAGACTCGGTCGATCACAGGCTGCGTTGGCCAACAAATTGAGGCTTTTACAGCTCGACGAAGGCGTTCAAGAGATGGTCGTCGAGGGCAAACTATCCGAGCGGCAAGCGAGGGCACTCCTCTCCTTGCCGGCTGAGACGCAGCGCGAAGTGGCGGATATGATCTGCAGGAATGAAGTGAAAATAGAAGACCTTGAGCACACCGGCCGCCGCAGGCGCAAAAAAGAGAGGCTCATCGAGTTAGGCCAAAAGGGAGAGCTGGGCGACATATTGCTTCAGAAGCTTTCCGAGGTGGTGCAGGAAGCCAGGAAGAGCGGCATACCTGTGGCCTGGAGGATCAAGGAGTTTGCCCACAGCCGCCTCGTCATGGAGATAACAGTTGACCTAAAAAATGATGAGACGACAGATGACTCCAAGAGCCGGTGAGGGCGAATCAACCCTATGCCCCAGTAGGTTCTATGTTTTTATCTGTTTCTTCGTCTCGTTAGCGCTGCCGAATATAGTCTTTTCCGGTGGTTTTTGGTTTCAAACGCTTCATTTGATGAAGTGGGTGTTTGCCTTAGTACCCATAGCCGTCCTTTGTGCTTTGGCAGGGTATCGCCTTTTTAAACATGGGCCTGAAGATTTAAACTTCTTTTTGGACCCTTTCGGCGTCCTGTGGCTGGTGCTATTGCTTTTTGTGTCTCTTCAACCATTTTTGGCACCCATTAAGTCCCCTTCCACTTTCATCAGGGAGTGGTTCTTTTTTTCTGCACTTTGGGCGGCATATCTGCTTTTTTACCATTCTTTTTGTAACAAATACTTGATGCCCATCGTTTTAGGGGGTTCGCTCAACGCAGCCTTAAACGTGGTTTTTGCCGAACTTCAATTATCAGGTTTAAATAGCTCTTTCCCTTTCATCGTTCCCGCTTCTGGGAATTATATAGGGAATACAGGTCAACAAAATATGTTAGCCTTGTGGGTGGCATGTGGCCTGCTGGGTGGCATTTACGTTTTTTTAAAGATTTTGGATTTAAGAGGCGAGATCTCGAAGCGGTTTTATCGCTCGATTTTTGCCTTAAATCTTGTCCTATTTTTAGTCAACAGTTGGGGCCTGTGGTCTTCTACGAGCCGTTCAGGCCTTCTCGCCCTTGCTTCAGGCTCCTTGGCGCTTCTTTTTCTCACCAAAAGAAGTTTTAATCGTAGGAGTTTTATGTGCGTCGTATTATGTTGCCTTATGTTTTTATGCATGTCTGTTCCAGTTTATTATATTAATAAAGAAAGACTGGGACTTTTATCGCATAAAGTGAGCGAAATAGGCCTTGCAGGCAGGAAGAGCATATGGGCTACGTCCTTGACAATGTTTTTGCAAAAGCCCCTATCGGGCGTTGGGTTGGGCCACTTCAAATGGAACTACTTGGAGGCCCAGCGGTTGATGTTCGAGCGATTCCCCGATATGGAATGGAAATACACCCTTTGGGCGCACAACGAGGTCTTTCAGTGGCTGTGCGAGACCGGTATAGTAGGAGGGGCTTTTTTGATAGGTATGGCGGCCTGGTGGCTCCACAATATTCACAGGGCTGTAAAGGATGACAGAGGGATTTCACTGGAAGCTATATGGGCTGTGGGTATGCTTTTTCTCTTCTGGATGGACGCCCAGTGGACGAGGCCCTTGCACCGCATAGAGGATGCCCTATGGATGAGCTTGGCTTTCGCCTTGGCCAATAAAGAACTTCTGCCAAGGTCAGTCCCTTGGGCTAACGTCAACAGGCTCGGCCTCTTTAGGCTCTTCGGCCTCGGTATGGCAGTTGTGGCGATCTTTGGCCTTCTGTTTCTGGCCGACGGCTTGGCTGGAGACAGAGCCTTAGCGCTTGCGACTGAAACCAGCGATTTCGAGCTAAAAAAGGAGCATTTAGAAAAGGCACTACGCTCTCCCATGGTGAGCGACTTAGCGGAGAGGCAGCTGGCATATCTTCTTATCGAAGCGGCAGAAATTACAAAAAGCGAAGACGACGTCGAAAAGGCTATCGCTACCATGCGCAATTATTTTTATAAAGAACCCCAGGCAAGAGACCTCAAAAAACTCCTCGAGCTATATGCCCGCATCGACGATACAGAGGGCCTAAAGGAAATGGCTCGGTATTTAAAACCAGGCCTTTATAGGATTGAACCAGGGGCGCACACATCGGACACGTCGTGTGCGCCCCTGGATTATGTACGCTTATTGAGCAGCTTCGAGCCCGCGCCTTAAGTCTTCTATTATGTCTTCGATATCCTCGAGGCCTATGCTCAGCCGTATCAGCCCTTCGTCGATCCCGCTATCTTTTAGCTCTTCAGCCGAAAGCTGCGAGTGGGTGGTGGTAGCCGGGTGAATGGCCATACTCCTCACGTCGCCCAAGTTTGGTACTATCGAGAAGAGCTTTAATCCGTCGAGGAAACGCTTGCCCGATTCAAGCCCTCCTTTTATGCAGAAAGCCACCATGCCACCGTAGCCGCCTCTCAGAAACGCTTTGGCGAGGTCGTGCTGTGGGTGGCTTGAAAGCCCTGGGTATAGAACCCACTCCACCCCTCCGTGTGACTCCAAAAATTGCGCCACGTCCATGGCGTTTTTGCTGTGGCGCTCCATGCGTAGCGAGAGCGTGGCGAGCCCCAGGCACAAGAGGTGGGCGTTGTGCGGCGAAAGGCAGCCGCCCAGGTCTCTCAATATGCAGGCTCGAAGCTTCGCCGCGAGGGCTGCCCTGCCGAACTTTTCGCAGAATACGACGCCGTGATAGGCTGGGTCGGGCTCGGTGAATTCGGGCCATTCTCCCAGTTCTGTCCAGCGGAAGTTTCCTCCGTCTACGACTACGCCTCCTATGGCGTTGCCGAAGCCGTCTATGTATTTCGTGGTGGAGTGGACGACGATATGGGCGCCCCATTCGAGCGGTCGACACAGGGCTGGCGAGGCGAAGGTGTTGTCCACCACCAAGGGTATACCGTGCCCTTCGGCGAGTTCTCCGAGCTCTTCGAGAGGGGGGATGTTCAAGCCGGGATTCCCAATAGTTTCTGCGATTATGCAGCGGGTGCTGGGCTTGATGTTCCTCTTTACCTCGCTTACGTCATTGATATCGACGAAGCTCGTGGTTACGCCGAACTTAGAGAAGAGGTTTTTGAGGAGCGTTATTGTGCCCCCGTAGGACGAGCGCTCGGCTACGATATGGTCGCCCTCCTTGCAGAGGAGCATGACGAGGTGGGCGAATGCGGCCTGTCCCGACGACGTGGCCACCGCTGCCACCCCTCCTTCCAGGGCGGCGATCTTTTCCTCAAAAGCTGCTACGGTAGGGTTAGATATCCTCGAGTATGTGTGCCCCGACTTTTCTAAAGAGAAGAGGGCCGCGGCTTCGTCTACGCTCGGCAGTTTGTACGCTGCAGTGGCGTATATGGGTAGGGCGAACGAGCCGGTAGTCGGATCGTAATCCCAGCCGCAGTGCAGAGCCTTTGTCGTGAATCCCTTGTATTCGGCTTCCTTCATTTCCATTCCTCCTCAGCGCGGGCGGCGTGGGTGAATAGTCGCACCCACGCCTTTGTTATGGGGTCAGTGTATCACTAAAAGATCTCTATATGGCGGAAACGGCTGCAGGTCGTCGGCTATCCACGATTCTGCGGCGTCGCTCAAGGAGCGGATCTCGTTCATGAGTTTTAAACCCTCTCCCGTTATGAGAGAAGCGCTCTCTTCGAGTTCTTCCATCTTGATCTTCTTGCGGAAGTTTTTCAATTCTTCGAGCTTTTGGAGGAGCACCTCTTTTATGCCGCATAGGGTTTTCATGTGCCCCTTCCAAGTTTCCAAGCCATCGTCCAGTAGGCTTGCGGCTTTTTCGAGGGCGCTCCCCTCTTGGATGATCTGCCGCGATATGCTGGG
Source organism: uncultured Acetomicrobium sp. (assembly GCA_964438265.1). Taxonomy (GTDB): domain Bacteria; phylum Synergistota; class Synergistia; order Synergistales; family Thermosynergistaceae; genus Thermosynergistes. The sequence goes on from CAYTKB010000043.1 coordinate 7,334, forward strand.
CAATATGCCGTGGCGTATCATGTCATCCATTACGGCCATCTCGACGTCGACGGTTTTGACGTATTGCTCGAGCCGCGTTTCGTAGTAAGCTGTAATTTCCCTGTCGGTCATCACATTAAGCCCGGAGAGCAGATCCCTATTTTCCGGGATCAGGTAGTAGGTAAGCGCTTCCGGCGTTGTGTTGGCGATAGGAAGCCCCCTGCGCCGTGCCTCTTCGTGCCATTCCGGGTCGTAGCAGTTGCCCTCAAATCGTATCGCCATGCTCTCTTTCGCAACATCTCGCAGGACATCCAAGGTCGCGTCTGCTATATCGGTGTTCCCAAGTCGGCTCTCGATCCTGTTTGTAACCTCTTCTATTCCCCAGGCCCAGATAGTAAGGAGCATTGTAAGGGGGCCGGCGATTGACTGAGACGCGCCGGTCGCGCGAAACTCGAATTTGTTGCCCGTGAACGCCAACGGGGCCGTCCGATTGCGGTCAGAATTTTCTTTCTTTATGGACGGGAGCTTATTCAATCCCAAGTCCATCAATCCCTTGGTCGGAATTTCGTCGGGGAAGCCTTCCTCCAACCGATTCAACACATCTGTCAAGGCGCTGCCTAAATAAACGCTCATGATAGCGGGCGGCGCTTCGTTTCCGCCTAACCTATACATATTTCCTGGAGAGGCGACAGATGCCCTAAGTAGCGAGCTGTATTTGGATACGCCTAAAAGTAGAGCGCCCAAAAATGCCAAAAATTGCACATTCCTGCGCTGGCTCGCGGACGGCTCCAATAGATTATGCCCGTCGCTATCCATGAGCGAGAAGTTGGTGTGTTTACCGCTTCCGTTGATGACGGCAAAGGGCTTCTCATGGAGGAGGAGCCTCAAGCCGTGGCGGCGGGCGATCCCCTTCATCGCGCTCATCGTGATCTGGTTTTGATCTGTGGCGAGGTTTGCCTCAGTGAATTGAGGGGCAAACTCGAACTGGCACGGGGCAACCTCATCGTGGCGCGTCTTAATGGCGATGCCGAGCTTGTGGAGCTCTTGTTCAGTTTCCTCCATATATGCCAAAACGCGCGGGTGAATCACACCGAAGTAATGATCCTCGAGCTGCTGCCCCTTAGGAGGGAGGCAACCTATAACCGTGCGCCCGCAGAGGACGAGGTCGGGGCGCTTGCGCGCCAACTCTTCGTCTATCAAAAAGAATTCCTGTTCCGCTCCTACGGTCACCTTAACCCAACGGATGCCCCTATTGCCGAAGAGTCGCAACATGCGCATCGCCCGCTCTTCAATGGCCGTTATCGCCTTGAGGAGCGGCGTCTTCATGTCGAGCGGCGTCCCATCCCAGGACAGGAAGACGGACGGTATACAGAGCGTCCCCCCGTTTTCCGTGGGTATGATGAAGGCCGGGCTCGTGGGGTCCCATGCCGTGTAGCCGCGCGCCTCGAAGGTGCTGCGAGTGCCTCCAGAAGGGAGAGACGAGGCGTCGGGCTCGCTCTGTAATAGCTCGCCCCCAGTGTAAGCCGCTAAGGGCGTTACACGCTCGTATAAAGAGAGGTAGGGCAAGTGCTTTTACGCCGTTAGCTCTGTCCTCGGGTGAAACCAGTGGGCGTAGTGCGTAGCCCCTAACGATATCGCCCACTCCTTCATCGCTGCCGCCACGACGTCGGCTATGCGGCTATCCAGCTTTTGTTGCCCTCCATTGATGGCGCTGGTGAGTTGTTCAAATACATCCTTAGGCAAGCGCTCGCGCATTGCCTTTTCATTGAAGACATGGCGCCCGAAATACGATGTAGGCCTTTCCACGAAAACCACCTCCTGCGTGTGATGGCTATTTATACCACACGCTGGGATGGTTATGCAAGTATTTTTTTAAAAAATCTGCAAATGCAACCATGATGTTTGGCGAATGGTATATAATTATTGTGTATACACAAGTTTAAGCGCCTAAGATCCTTTCGACGAGGTGGTACGACAGCGGCACCATCACGGGGACTAAGACGGAGACTACAACGCCCGATGCGAAGGAGAGGAGCGCTATCTCCCTTCCGGCGCTCTTAGTTATGAACGGTAAAGCCACATCCATCGCCGTGGCGCCGGCTATGCCTACGGTCCCATGTTTGCCAAAAAGCCTTACCAGAAGAGGCGCAGCGGCTATGACTAGGCATTCCCTCATGAGGTTCGCGAGGAAGCCTATCGTGGCCGAGGTCGGGTCGGCCATCTCCTTGAGCAGGACGGTTGTAATGCTGTAGTAGCCGCTTCCCACGCCGGAAGCGGCGGCTAAGGGAAGAGGTGCGCCTGCCATCCATCCGGCCAAAAAGCCGCCTATCGCGCCGCCCAAGAGGCTTGCGAAGGGCAAAAATATCTCTCTCCCCTTCAAGCGGAGGAGTTCCCCGAGCGACCCCTTGCGTGCCATATCGGCCCCTATAAAAAAGAACAGAAATAACAAGAGCCACGAGATTATCTCGCCGGATATGGCAAAAACCCATTCCGCCAGGCCGCTGTAGCCGATGAGGACACCGGATGCGAGGAAGGCGAGCGCCCTAAGCTCCATCTTTCTTGTCCTCGCTGCCCGCCGCCAGCCGTGAGAACAAGCCGCTTCCCAAGACGGCTCCGGCGCATATGGCCGTCGACTGCAATCCTATCTCTTTTAGGTTGGCCAAAGCTTCCCTATGACCTCCCACCTCGATTCCCACAACGAAGAGCAGAGCGTAGATCAAGATGGTGAGGATCTCCTCAGAATTGTTGACGAGGGCACGGGGTGCCCTCGTCTTTCCTGCGCCTATGCCCAAAAGGAGGGCTAAGAGGAAGAGAAAGACGCTCAAGTGAATCTCCTTCCGAGGTCTTTCGCCTCGGAAAGCCACTCTCCCTTGCAGATTTCGCCCGCCTCATAAACCCCTGTGGCCAGGACTCTTCCCACCTGTTGCAGGTCAAGGAAAGAGCACGACTTGTCGTATGAAAAAAGAAGGCCATCGAAAGCCGACAGGTCCTCCTCGCCGGCTGAGGCCACGAGGATCGCCTTTTTGCCGGCTAAGCTCTTTTCTGCCTTCGGCGAGCCAAATGGCAGCAACCTATCCCATAGAAGTTTGATCTGTCCGCTCCATGAATACCAATAGAGGGGGGTAGCGAAAATTACGGCGTCTGACGAAGCGAGGGAGTCATAGACGGTATCCATATCGTCTTTTATGACGCACGGCCTTCCCTTCTCCCAACAGCGCCTGCAATCTATACATCCCTTTATCGAGAGGCGAGCCAGTTGCACAAAGGACGTTTCATACCCTCGTTCTTCGGCCCCTTCCGCCACGGCACGAGCCAATGCCGTAGTATTGCCGTTTTCCCTCGGACTGCCCAACAGAGCCAGCATGCGCTTCATGATCCACACCTCCTATGGATGAGAACTCGTGTCATAGTTAACGAGGAGCTTAAGAGGTAAAATCTATACAAAGTATAATATATCACGAGGTGTTACAGGGAGGATTTTGTGAAGGCATGGCCGAGTTTCGGATAGGAACCTGTTCGTGGGCCGACAGGTCGCTGCTTTCTTCCGGATGGTATCCTAAGGGGGCGAATGGCGCCGCCTCCAGGTTGCGCCACTACAGCCTTCACTTTAACTGCGTCGAGGTGAACAGCACCTTCTATGCCATACCGGCGCAGAGGGAAATCTACCTGTGGATGGCTCGCACGCCTCCCGACTTTCTCTTTTCTGTTAAAGCCTTTGCCCTTCTGACGCTGCACACCCTGCCGATCGAAAATTTGCCTCGATGGCTCGGCGGTCAGGTTAAGAACGGGAAGAAGCTCGTCACGCTTTATGATTTTACTCGGGCGGCCCGCAAGAGGCTTTTGGATGCCTTTTTGGAACTCGTTGCAGTCCTCCACAGCGCTGGACGGCTCGGTTACCTCTTGTTCCAACTCCCACCTCGGATACGCTTCGAGGATCGGTGGCTGCTCTACCTTAAGCGTATTCGAGAGCTGACATTGCCGCTTCCCATAGCCGTAGAGGTTCGGCATCGTTCATGGCTCGAAGAGGGTGCGTCCGAACGCTTCCTAGATTTTTTGCGGGATGAAAACGTGGCTTATGTCGCCGTTGACGAGCCCGAACTCTCCTGGACTGTCCCGCCTTTGTGGCCGCTCACGGCAAGCTGGGGGACGGTCGTGAGGCTTCACGGCCGCAATGTATCGGGTTGGCGCAAAGCCGGCGCTTCGGTGGAGGAGAGATTTTCTTATCTTTATACTGTCGAAGAGTTGGCCCAATGGAAAGATCAGGCCCTCTTGGCGGCGCAAAGCGTGCCCAGGATTTTTATCATGTTCAATAACTGTTATCGCGACTACGCCGTGAAAAATGCCCTGCAGATGAAAGCGATGCTGGGGCTCGCTCCCTGGGGCGAGACTGCCGTGCAAGCTAAGCTGTCTCCCTTGGATGGTAGCTCGAGCGGTTCTGAGGATCTTTGAAATAAGACGTTCGGGGGTGGTGAAGGTGCTCTTGAGGCGAGAATTTACCTTTGATGCTGCCCATCGCCTCTCTAAATATCATGGCAAGTGCGAGCGGCTTCACGGCCATACGTACCGCCTTGCCGTGACCTTAGAGGGAAAGCCGAATGAGGAAGACATGATCTTCGACTTCGTAGAGTTAAAGAATGCGGTCCAGAGCGCTGTTTTGAGTGAGCTCGACCATGCATATTTAAACGATATCATAGATCAGCCTACGGCGGAAAATATCGCTATGTGGATATGGCGACGCCTGGAGGGATCGGTTAAGCGGCCCAACTGCGACCTCAAGTTCGTGCAGGTATGGGAGACGGCAGATTGTTCAGCGACCGTGGAAGCTGGCGATATGAGTTAAGGCACTTCGGCTTTTTAAGCGAGTCAAAATGTATATACAAAGAGGATTTGGGACCCGTGGCGTCTTGACAGTGCTTTTCTCGTTGTATACACTATGGCAGTTCTTGTATGGCGGCAAGACATAGCGTAGGAAACAATCGAAGTGATCGGGAATCGAGGATCCTCGACGATGCCAAAAGCAAAGTGGCTGTTATTTGTTATCATCCTATCTTCGACCGTGGCTATATTTTTCTGCCCGGTCTTTGTATTTACGATAAGAGATGCGAACGACACTGTTGTGTACGCTGGAACTATCGGAATAAATGATACTTTTTCGATAAAATTTATGCATTCGGTCGCAAAGAGGCCGGTGGTGGAGACGTTCGGCCTCGGCGCTGGAAAGAAGATAGCGTTGCTGGAGACTGAGTATGACTCCTTTGGTGCAGGTTTGCCTTTTGAGGTGAAGGGCGGGCAGAGGTTTATCGTAAGGGATGGCAAATTTAAGATCGTCGGCTATAATTACGAGGTTCCCAACCTCGCGATAAGGGTGGGCAGGTTTGCCGATCATAGATTTATTTTCCGCGGTGAGGAGATAAGGCTGGCGGATCTCGCAAGACCAGGAGAGGCGCTCGCGTTTTCTGTGGAGGAGGTGCCGCTTCTCTGGTATGTCTCTGAGAGGTTTTTGCAACGATAACACGATATTGAGTGGGGGAGGGGGAATTGAAGTGAGCGATACGGAAAACAAGGATCAAAAGCTGGTCACAGAAGATCAGACCATAGACGTAGACAAGATACTGGAGAAATACGATCGCGAGTCCGTATACCGCAGGCTTACTGGTTTTTGGAAATGGGTCATTTCATTGGGCGCTGTAGCATTTTCTGCATTTCAGCTTTATACGGCTGCCTTCGGCGTGTATCCGGCGCAGATACAGCGATCCGTACACATGGCTTTCATGCTCTTTTTGGTGTTTTTACTCTATCCTGTTAGCAAAAAGAGCTCCCGCACGGAACTTCACTGGACGGATGTAATTCTTGCGCTTTTTGGGGTAGCTGTTGGCGCTTATATAGTGGTGGAATATACCCCTCTTATGTATCGAGCGGGATTGCCTACAACTCTTGACCTCGTCTTCGGCGCTTTGGCCATCCTGTTGGTTTTGGAGGCGGCGAGGAGGATAGTGGGCCTGCCGATCGTGATCGTAGCTGCGGCATGTCTTCTTTATGCTTTATATGGCAGTTATATCCCTGGGATGTTCGGCCATCGCGGCTTTCCGCTGCGCAGGGTGATAACTCACATGTATGTCACCACTGAGGGGCTCTTGGGACTGCCCATGGGCGTATCGGCCACCTTCGTGTTCATGTTCATCCTTTTCGGTGCCTTCCTCCATAAAACTGGCCTCGGAAAATTTTTTATAAATTTAGCGATGGCAGTTACTGGTCATCAGGCAGGTGGCCCAGCTAAAATTGCTGTGGTGGCTAGTTGCATGTTTGGCACTATATCTGGCAGCTCTGTGGCAAATGTGGTGACCACTGGAACATTTACCATCCCTCTCATGAAGAGCATAGGATATGAGCCTCATTTTGCCGGTGCCGTAGAGGCTGCGGCGTCCACCGGAGGCCAACTCATGCCTCCGATCATGGGGGCGGCAGCCTTCGTCATGTCAGAATTTATAGGCGTCCCTTACATCCGCATAGCAGCAGCCGCTATAGTGCCGGCCATTCTCTACTATTTGGCCGTCTTCGTCATGGTCCACATGGAGGCTTTGAGGTTGGGCTTGAAGGGTTTGCCTCGCGAACTGTTGCCTAACGTGTGGAAAACCTTAAAAGACGGTGGGCACCTGCTCATACCGGTTGCGGTGCTGGTCTACCTCCTCGTCAAAGGATATACGCCGCTGCGTGCGGCTTTTGTGTGTATCATCGTTACGATAGTTATAGCCATGATGCGAAAGAATACCAGATTGAAACCACAAGATCTGTATGAGGCGATGGAGAATGGCGCGAGGAGCGCCTTGGGCGTGGCATCGGCGTGTGCATGCTCCGGATTGATCATAGGTGTGGTTACACTCACCGGTTTGGGTCTGAAAATCGCCAACGGCATCATTTATCTGGCCGGAGGGGTTTTCTTTTTAACGTTGCTCTTCACGATGCTCGCTTCCATCCTGCTCGGAATGGGGCTCCCGACGACTGCAAAGTATATAGTATTGGCCAGTATGGCTGCTCCTGCAATACAAAAATTTGGTGTGCCACCCATAGCTGCTCATATGTTCATTCTCTACTATGGTATAA